>NZ_JBEZYD010000023.1:0-206452 GCF_040638335.1 Nonomuraea sp. NPDC026600 | reverse complement strand
TACGCCACCCACCCGAACCACTCTCGACCGACCAGCGCTGACAGCTCTGCACGTTTACCCGTACTCAGCTCTGCACTCCAAGTAGTACGCCGACACGTGGTCCGGTCATCCAGCATCGGATAGGACAGCACTTGCAGCACCGGGTGCACCTCGTCACGTTCCTTGGCCAGCAGAGCCAGTGCCGCGGCCAGTCCACCGCCGGCGCTGTCTCCACCGATCGCGATGCGTTCGGAATCGATTGCCGGCTGCCGGGCCAGCCAGCCAAGCGCGGCGTAGCAGTCCTCGAGTGGAGTCGGAAAGGGATGCTCGGGTGCCAGCCGATACTCCACCGCCACCGCGACGACGCCCAGCTGTTCGGACACCTCGCGGCACATCCGATCCGCCATGGCCGCAGTGCCAATGATGAGACCACCGCGGTGGATCCACAGCAACGCGGGACTGAGCGGTCGTGGCGACTTCGGCCGGAAGACGCGAACCGAGACCTCCTCGTTGACCCACTCGATGCTGCCTCCGGGGGGAGGTCGACGGGCGCTGCAGGCGCCCAACTGCCGGATCAGCCCGAGGCTGCGCGGACCGACGGTCGAGCGGGGCAGGAAACGCGCGAACCGCAGGTCGGGGTGGAAGATGGATCTTGACATGGTGGTACCACACTCGTTTCGGGGTGCGTCGGCCAGCGGGCCGATGCCAGGAGGCCTCAGCCTAAAGCGGGAGTTCAACTCCCGGTTTGAGCTTACCCCGGAAAGTCGGAGTGGTGCTACCATTTTGAGGGTGGGAGGTACATCACCCGTGCGGGCACCGCGCAAGGACCAGTTGCGAAACCGGCAGAAGCTCCTCGCCGCGGCGCAGGCGGCATTCATGGAGCACGGTCCCGACATCAACCTGGAAGAGGTCGCCCGCCGGGCCGGGATGGCGACCAGCAGCCTCTATCGGCATTTCCCCACGAAGGATGACCTGATCGAGGGTGTTCTCGACGACATGATCCGCGATGTGCAGCACAACGCCGACCAGGCGACGCAGATCGACGACCCCCACGAGGCGTTCCGGCTCGTCTTCACACAAAGCTGTGCGATGCAGGAAGACGAGGTGGCCACCTTCGCGAAACTGGCGGGCGTGAGCCGCCGCACCGGCGAGTACGCCCACCGCCTGATCACCAACGTCGTCGGCCCCGCGACCGATCGCCTACGGGCGGCGGGTGGGCTGCGCGAGGACATCACCGTTGATGACATCGCCACATTCGTCCGCATGGCCGACGTGACCGAAACCGTCGAGCAACGCCGGAAGGCGCTCGACGTCATCCTGGCCGGACTATCGGCCACATCAACTCGGTAGGAGCGGCCTCCGCCCTTCAGCTACCGAATACGTCGCCTCAACCGCTTGGCCAAACGCCAGGAGAGCGGTCTGGATCGGCCGGCGCGGCCGAACCGGGCCTGCAGACTCCGCACCTGCGCCCGTCCGCACCCTCGTGACGCACGTAACCCCCACGAGGGATTCTCCCGGACCAGGCGCAGAATGAGGTCTTGCCCATGAGCCACCCGCTAGGAGACCTGTGCCGTGTAGTCGAATCTGGTCAGGACGGCGTCGGTGCCGAGGGCTTCGACTCCGACGACGCGGCCGGTGAAGCCGCCGGCGACTTCGGTGGACAGGTAACGGCCGTCGACGTCGGCGATGGCGTGAAAGGAGCCGTCGTTGAGGAAGCCCAGTTCGAGCCGGTCGGGTCCGTAGCGGCGGGTGAAGTCCTCTTCGGTGGGGACGACGCGTATGGTGAGCGGCCGGTCGGTTCCGATGCCGGTAACGGTCGCGAGGGTCTGATCGAGCGGACCGATGACCATCCGTACCGACAGGACGTCGCCGCGTCGTTCGATGGCCGCCCAGTGTGCGTCGTCCAGGCGGACGACCAGAGCGGCGTCTCCTTCGGGAAGGGTGGCTGAGGCCTGCCACCCGGCGTCGCGGGCCCGTACCGCGAGCAGGCGCTGGGCCTCGCGAGATGTGGGGCAACGGCCGGCGAGCAGGGTGATGCCGCCACCGGGACGGCCGCGGACGAACGTGCGGGGGTCGGTGCCGGGCGAGATCCACCTGGGGTGCAGGCCGGCGGCGGGGAACTCCTCGACGAACGAGGTGTCCGTCATCGGCACGGTGAAGGCGTCCTCCACCACCACCGGCCAGTCGTCGTCCCATTCGATGCCGGTCAGGAACGTCTCGCGGCCGTTGACATGCCAGTGCGGGTGCGTGCCGTGGGGGCGGACGCCGAGGTGGACCATGGCCCACCGGCCGTCGGCCAGTTCGATCAGGTCGGCGTGGCCGGTGTTCTGGACGGGGTGGTCAGTGCCGCTGTGGGACAGGATCGGGTTGGCGGGGTGGCCTTCGAACGGTCCGGTGATGGAGCGGGAGCGGGCGATGGAGACGCTGTGGCCGGGCCCGGTCCCGCCTTCGGCGATGAGCAGGTACCACCAGCCGTTGCGGGTGAAGACGTGCGGGCCCTCGGGGTGGGCGAGGCCTGTTCCGTTCCACAGTTTCCGCGGCGGCGACAGCAGGCGCCCGCTGACCGGGTCGATCGTCGCCTGGGTGATTCCCAGCATGGACCACGTGAGCTGGCAGGTGCCGTCGTCGTCCCAGGCGAGGTCGGGGTCGATGCCGATCGCGCCCTCGGTGTGGACGGGCTCGCTCCAGTCGCCGGCCGGGTCCTCGGCCCGCACGATGAGGTGTCCCTTGCGGATGTCGTTGAAGTTGGAGGTGACCAGCCAGAAGACACCGTCATGGTGACGCAGGGTCGGGGCGTAGATGCCCGAGCCGGCCCCGGCGAGCCCGGGGGCCACGTTCAGCTGCGTGGGGCGGTCCAGGACGTTGCCGATCTGCTCCCACTCCGTCAGGTTCCGGCTGTGGAAGATCGGCACCCCGGGGAAGTACTCGAAGCTGGAGGTGGCGAGGTAGTAGTCCCCGCCGACCCGGCAGATCGCCGGATCGGGGTAGAAGCCGGGAATGATGGGATTGACGGTCACGCCGTCTCTTCCTGGTCGGCGCCGGCCTCGATGGTGACCGTCGCGCTGCATCTGATGTCCTCGCTGCTGAACCCGGCCAGCACCGTGACCTCACCCGCCTCGATGCCGCGACGGCCGTCGGGCAGCGTGTAGTGGAGCCGCTCGATCGGAGCCTCGAGCACGATCGCGCTCGCCTCACCGTCGGCCAGGCCGATGCGCTGGAACTGGATCAACTGCCGCACAGGGCGGACAACGGACGCGCTCTCGTCGCGCGCGTAGAGTTGCACGACCGTTTCGCCGTCCGCCGGGCCGGTGTTGGACACCATGACGCGGACGCGCACGCTCCCGTCGATCAGCTCGACGGCGGGCCCGTTTCGCTCGTCGAGTTCGATCTCGAAAGAGCTGTAGGACAACCCATGGCCGAACGGGTAGAGGGGCCCTTGGCTCTCAAGGTCTCCATAACCGTGGCGGGTCCCGGTCGGATGGCCGTACCCACTGCCATGGTGGTGCCCGTGATAGATCGGGAGTTGCCCGAGATGACGGGGGAACGTGCTCGGCAGCCTGCCGCTCGGATTGACCGCTCCGAAGATCGCCGAGGCGATGGCCGTACCGGCTTCCTCGCCCAGGAGCGGCGCCAGGAGGACGGCGTTGGAGGCCCGCGCCACCGGCTCCAGCAGCAGTGGCCGGCCTGAGACGACCACGGTCACGAGCGCTCTGCCGGTGGCGGCAAGCAGGGCGAGCAGAGTTTCCTGATCTCCTGGGAGTGACGGCGAGGCAGTCGACTGGCCCTCCCCCGCGGTGTTGGTGCCCACCCATCCGGTACGTTCACCAACGACCGCGATGACCAAGTCGGCGCCTTCGACGGCCTGCCGTACCTCCGAGGCGTCGAGAACGTGGCCGGGATCCATCCTGAACGAGCCCAGTGGCACGAAGTCGACCTCCGCGTCGATCCGTCGCAGGGCATCGAGCACGGTGAGGGCGGCGGGGTGGACCTTGCGGGCTTCGGCTTCGAAGATCGCTTCCAGACCGGGCATCCGGGTCTGGAAGATGTCGGTGAACACGAAGGTCTCCGGGTCCACGCCGGGGATTTCGCCCCCCTGTACGGCGAGCATGCCCATGGGCATCTCGCGAGCGGCCACCGAGGTGTAGGCGCCGAAATGGATGCGTAGCTCGTCCGCACCGGGACCGACGACGACGATGCGGCGCTCACCCGGAGTCAGCGGCAGGGTGCCATCGTTGCCGAGCAGGACGAGGCCGTGTTCCGCGATCGAGCGCCGAATGCCGGCGGCTTCCTCGATGCCGGGTCGCACCGGCCGCTCGGACGCCCGGGTGAACGCGGGGATCAGGCCGGTCCGGGCTTTGACCGTGAGGACTCTGGTGACGGCGGTGTCGATGACGCTCTCGTCGAGGCGACCGCTCTCGACCTCGGCCACAAGGGCCGCGAAGTTGATGTCGCCGGGCAGTTCGACGTCCAGGCCCGCGGTGAGCGCCTGCCGGGCGGCTTCCCCCTCGGTGGTCGCGGTCCGGTAGGCCAGGCGCAGCAGGTTCACCGCGTCGTAGTCGCTGACGACCATGCCGTCGAAGCCGAGCCTGCCGCGCAGGAGTTCGGTCAGCAGCCAAGGGTTGGAGACGGAGGGAATGCCGTCGATCTCGTTGTAGGAGTTCATCACCACCGAGAGTCCGGCCTCCGTGATGGACCGGCGAAACGGTTCGGCGTATTCGTCCACCAGGGCGCGCCGTCCCAGCTGGGTGGCCGCCGTGTTGAGGCCGCCTTCAGAGGCGCCGTAGCCCAGGAAGTGCTTGCCCGTCGCGAGCACGCCGTTCTCCTGGTCCGCGCCCTGAACGCCGCGGACGAACGCCACGGCCATCTGCGCGGCCAACTCGGGATCCTCGCCGTAGGTCTCGTGCACGCGGCCCCACCGAGGGTCGCGGTTGATGTCCATGACCGGCGAGAACAGCAACTGTACGCCGGCGTGCCGCATGTGCGCCGAGGTCACCGAGGCGGACCGCTCGATCAGACCGGGATCCCACGTCGCCGCCTGTGCCCAAGCGGTGGGGAACTGTGCGCCCGACACATGGAGGAACCCGTTGATGCCCTCATTGTGGACGAGCGCCCCCATGCCGAACGGCGAGGTCTCCCGGACCGCTTCCTGGATTCCCGCGAGCGCCTCACGCAGGCTTTCGGCGTCGTGCCCGAGGAACCACGCCAACGACAGGTGCCCCACACCATGCGGACGCAGGGTCGCGACGAGGCCCGGATCCGGTGTGGGCCCGGTCGAGGCGCCCCCGTCGCTCGGCCGGACGAAGAGCTCCGCCACGCTGAACCCGCTCAACTGTGCGATCTTCTGCTCAAGGGTCAGCTTGGAGACGAGTCCCGAGATGTCTTCGGGGCCCCATGGCAAGGTGGAAATGAGTTACCTCCCGAGATCACGCGCATTACTAAAGCGCGTTAATAGAACTGCAGCCAGCACAGGCACAACAAGCCGGATCGATGTAACGGGTACATAACTATGCCCGATCGCCTGCCGTGCACCGCGGTTCCCGAGGCCGGCTTTCAGCTGGATGAGCGCTGTACGACCTGGGGGTTGATGGAGGGCGGAGCATGGCGGGGTTCCTGGCCCGACAGACTCGTGATGACCTCTTCGGCGCGGTGTCGTGCCACTTCGTGCAGATCCCAGCCGACGGTGGTGAGTGGCGGAATCGCCAGCCGGGCCGGGGGGATGTCGTCGACTCCGATGACGGCCAGGGCGTCAGGGGCGGTGCGGCCGTTGGCGTGCAGTCCCGCGAGTACGGCGAGCGCCGTCTCGTCGTTGAAGGCGCACACGCCCGTCACGCCGCCGTCGATCCACTCCGTCACCGACTTGGCCGCGCCGTCGACCTCGAGGTGGGTGGTCAGCACCATGGGCGGATCGATGCCGGCTTCGGCGCACGCGTCGGCCACGCCATGCAGGCGCTCATCGGCCATCGGCAGCAGGCCTGGATGCCCCGGCAGCGCGTAACCGAGCCGCCGGTGTCCCCGGCCGATCAGATGTTCTGCCTGGAGCCGGCCGACCTGCCTCATCGGCGAAGGGGCATCCGTCTCAGCGGGGAGCACCACATGAGCCCCGGCCCGGTGCAGGGATTGCGTGGTGTCGGGATCGAAGGCGTAGAACCCGATGACCACCGAGGCGTCGACGGTCGCGCACACGTCGGGCAGCGGCCGCCCGTGCGCCGCCCCGACGTGGGTGACCAATGTCAGGCCGTACGCCGCGAGCGCCGTGGCGAGTTCCTCGACGAAGCGGCTGATCCCCGGTCCGATGGGCAGGTCGGGGATGGAGAGCAGGACGACGTCGCTGCGCCCGGCCGCGAGCGTGCGAGCGGAGGCGTGCGGACGATAGTCCAGCCGCTGAGCGGCGTCGAGGACGCGGCGCCTGGTCTCCTCGGGGATCGACAACCCGGGCTTGTCGTTGAGGACGAAGCTCACCGTGGTGCGCGAGACGCCCGCGGCTCGGGCGACATCGGAGCTGGTGATCCGCTTGGCAGGTCGCGTCATGTGTCCTCACGTCGCAGGTATCCGGCCTTCTTGGCCTTGGTTCATCGTAGTGCCCGCTGGTAACGCGCGTTGAGCAGGTGAGCCATGCGCGGTCCAGGACGCCGGGCACCGTTGCGGATCTGTTACAGGAACATGTCTTGCCGCTCTCGGGACATCTCCTGTTAACGTTAACCCGCGTTGGTAACGCGAGTTAATAGGCGCTATCTCATCCTGTCGTAGGGCGCCGCGCATGAGAAGGAGCACCTCTGTGGCTTTTCCCGAGGGTTTCCTCTGGGGGACGGCGACCGCCGCCCATCAGGTCGAAGGCAACAACGTCGCCAGCGATTTCTGGGTGATGGAGCACGCGGTGAACGGCCTGTTCGCCGAGCCCAGCGGAGACGCCTGCGACCACTACCGCCTCTACCGCCAGGACCTCGCCCTGCTCAAGGAGCTCGGCTTGACCAGCTACCGCTTCTCCATCGAGTGGGCTCGGGTCGAGCCCGAGGACGGGGTCTTCTCCCGGGCCGCGATCGCGCACTACCGGGACGTGCTGGAAGCGTGCCACGAGTTCGGGATCACTCCGATGGTGACACTGCACCACTTCACCAGCCCGGCCTGGCTGATGAGGCTGGGCGGCTGGGAGTACGAGGGCACGCCGGAGCGGTTCGCGGCCTACTGCCGGACGGTGATGAGCGAGCTCGGCCCGCTGATCCCGTACGTGTGCACCATCAACGAGGCCAACATCGCCACCCTGACCCGCCGGATGATCGAGGACATGACCGGCGCCAAGCCCGAGCAGGCGCCGGTCGGCGTGCGCGAGCCGGTGACCGGCGGGCGCGCCCAGTGGCGCGAGGCCGGCGCCGCCGCGCTCGGCACCACCCCGGACAAGCTGAACCTGTTCCTGCTCACCTTCAGCGACGCGGCCCTGGCCGTGGTCAAGCGCGCCCACGTCGAGGCCCGCCGAGCGATCAAGGAGGTCAGCCCGTCGGCCCAGGTCGGCCTCACCCTCGCGCTGCAGGACATGCAGGCGGAGCCGGGCGGGGAGAAGGCCGCCGGCGAGCGGTGGGCCGAGATGTTCGACGAGTACCTGCCGGCTCTGGCGGGCGACGACTTTCTCGGCGTGCAGAACTACAGCCGGGTGCTGCTCGACGCCCAGGGTGCGGCGTTCCATCCGGAGGGCGCCGAGCTCACCCAGATGGGGTACGAGTTCTACCCCCAGGCGCTGGAGAACGTGCTCCGGCGCGCGACCTCGGCCGGCCTGCCGATGCTGGTCACCGAGAACGGCATCGCCACCGACGACGACACCCGCCGCGCCGACTTCATCCGCCTGGCCCTGGAAGGCGTCGAGCGTTGCCTGGCCGACGGCCTCGACGTACGCGGCTACTACTACTGGTCGGCCCTGGACAACTTCGAGTGGATGCTCGGTTACCAGCCCACCTTCGGCATCGTCGCCGTCGACCGCGACACGTTCGAGCGTCATCCCAAACCCAGCGCGGCCTGGCTGGGCGAGGTCGCGCGCCGGGGAGGGCTGTGACGTGACCATCGACGCCGCCGTGAACCGCCTGCCCATGCACGCGCTGCGCCGCGCGCCCGAGATCGGGTTGGACGGGGAGTGGGACTTCCAGCTCTTGCCCGCACCCCAGGCCGAGCTCGGCGCCGCCCACTGGTGGGAACTGCCGCCGAGCGAGGCGACCGTGATCCATCTCGACATCGTCCACCGCGGCGTCGGCACCGGAATGCTCGGCCCCGACACGCGCCCGCCCTACCGGCCGTCCGGCAGCGAGTACGCGTGGCAGTGGCGCCTCACGCTCGAGGAATCGCTCTGACGCAAGCGCGCCGACCCCATCGCAAAGGACTCTCCGTGCCCGAAAAGATCGACATCCCGGCCGCCCTCGCAGCCCTGACCCGGCAAGAGAAGGCCGCGCTGCTGTCCGGGCGAAACGCCTGGGAAACGGCGGGTATCGAACGCCTGAAGATCCCGTCGATCACGTTGACCGACGGCCCACACGGCCTGCGCAAACTGGCTCCGGAGGCCGAGCAGTTCAGCTTCGGCGCGAGCGTGCCGGCCACCTGCTTTCCCACCGCCGCCGCGCTGGGATCGTCCTGGGACGTCGACCTGCTCACCCGCGTGGGAGAGGCGCTCGGGGCCGAGAGCCGAGCCGCCGACGTCGCCGTCCTGCTGGGACCCGGCGTGAACATCAAGCGGTCACCGCTGTGCGGGCGCAACTTCGAGTACCTCTCCGAAGACCCCGTCATCAGCGGCCGTCTCGGGGCGGCGCTGGTGCACGGCGTTCAGAGCCAGGGAGTGGGCGCCTCGGTCAAGCACTTCGCCGCCAACAACCAGGAGACCGACCGCATGCGCGTCAGCGCCGAGGCGGACGAGCGCACGCTGCGCGAGATCTATCTGGCCGCCTTCGAGCATGTCGTCACCACCGCCAAGCCGTGGACGGTGATGGCCGCCTACAACAAGGTCAACGGCGTGTACGCCAGTCAGCACGGCTGGCTGCTGACCGACGTGCTGCGCCAGGAGTGGGGGTTCGACGGGCTGGTGGTGTCGGACTGGGGCGCGGTCTCCGATCCGGTGGCCGCCGTCGCCGCCGGCCTGGATCTGGAGATGCCGACCACGAACGGCGCCAGCGCACGGCAGCTCGTCACCGCGGTTGAGACCGCGCGCATCGAAGAGGCGGTGCTCGACCAGGCTGTCACCCGACTGCTGACGCTGCTCAACCGTACGGCGGAGGCGGGCGAGCCGGTCGTCGACGTCGAGCGCCACCACGTGCTGGCCAGGCTGGCCGCCGCCGAATCGGCCGTCCTGCTCAAGAACGACGACGCGATCCTGCCCCTTGACCCCGCCGCTCGCCCGCGCGTGGCCGTGATCGGCGAGTTCGCCCGCACACCGCGGTTCCAGGGAGCGGGCAGTTCGCAGGTCAACCCCACCCGGGTGGACAACGTCCTCGACGAGCTGCCGCACGCGTCGTTCGCGCCAGGCTTCCTGCTCTCCGGAGAGGAGGACTCGACGCTGCTCGCCGAAGCGACAGCGGCGGCGGCCGCCGCCGACGTGGCCGTGGTGTTCCTGGGCCTGCCGGAAGGTGAGGAGTCCGAAGGCTTCGACCGCGAGCACCTCGATCTGCCCGCCGTCCAGCTCCGGCTGCTGGCGGCCGTCGCCGAGGCCAACCCGGACGTGGTGGTCGTGCTGGCCAACGGCGGCGTCGTCGAGATGGCCTCCTGGCAGCACCACGCCAAGGCGATCCTCGAAGGCTGGCTGACCGGCCAGGCCGGCGGCGGCGCGGTCGCCGATCTGCTGACCGGCCGGGTCAACCCCTCCGGCCGACTGGCCGAGACGATACCCCTGCGCCTGGCCGACACCCCCGCCCACCTCAACTTCCCGGGAGCCGACGGCTCCGTGCTCTACGGCGAGCGGCTGTACGTCGGCTACCGCTACTACGACGCCAAGGACATGGAGGTCGCCCACCCCTTCGGGCACGGCCTGTCCTACACCACCTTCGCCTACTCCGACCTGCACACCGAGGTGGACGAGGGCGCCGTGCGGGTGCGACTCACCGTGACCAACACCGGCCCGGTCACCGGCAAGGAGGTCGTGCAGATCTACGTCGGCGACCTCGAATCCTCCCTCGACCGCCCCGTCCGCGAGCTCAAGGCGTTCACCAAGATCGAGCTCGTACCCGGCCAGTCCGCTCCCATCACCTTCGACCTGAGCCCACGCGACCTGTCCTATTACAGCCCCGCACACGGCCGCTGGGTGCTGGAGGCCGGCGCCTTCGAGATCGCCGTCGGCGCATCCTCTCGCGACCTGCGCCTGCGGACCACCGTGACGGTGGACGCCCCCGCACTCCTCAAGCCCCTCACCCCGCACTCACCCATCGGCGAGTGGCTGGCCCACCCGACCGGCGGCCCGCTGCTCCTCAAAGTGTTGAGCGCGGGACCGGGATCCTCGGTCACCCACGACCCCGAGATCTTCCGCATGATCGAATCGCTGCCCTTGACGAGGCTGATCGCCATGAGCGGCGCCCGCCTCGACGTCACCGACCTGCTCAACCAGGTCACCTGACGAAGCCCGCGGGAGCCGGCTGACGCACGCGCAAGCCCTTGATCGGCATCCCACCCAGCCACCCGTAGCAAGGTCATCCAGCCCGACACGACGCCGAGCCTTCCCGCCCAAGCGCTTCTCCAGATTGCGCGAACCCCCGCGAGGTCCTCATGGCATCCATCCCTGCCGACCAGCCACCGCTCACCACCACCGATCAGAGAACGACTGATTCCGCCGACCTGCCGAAGGTGAACGCCACCTTCATGTGGTTGATCGTCCTCGCCACGTTCGGCTCGTACATGGCGCTCGTGACACCCATCGCGATCTCGTTGGCCATCAAGGTCTCGCAGATCGCTCCCGGCCATGAGGAGTACCTCGGCTACATCACCGGCGCCGGAGCCACCGCCTCACTGCTGGCGACGCCGGTGACCGGGATGCTCAGCGACCGCACGCGCAGCCGACTCGGCCGTCGCCGACCGTACCTGATCGGTCTGACCGTCCTCGGGGTCGGCGCCCTCTTCGTGCTGGCTGAGGCACCCAACGTCTTCATGCTCGGCCTTGGCTGGGTGCTGGCCAGCATCGGCTGGGGCTCGGTCATGGGCATGCTGAACGCCGCGCAAGCCGATCGCCTTCCGGAGTCGCAGCGCGGCAGGGTCGCCGGTCTGACCGGGATGGTCCAGCAGCTCGCGCCCGTCACCGGCGCCATGGTCGCGGGCACGCTGGCGAGGGACAGCCTTCTGCTCTTCCTCGTGCCAGGCGCGGTGGGCGCGGTGGCGCTGGCCCTGTTCATCTGGCTGGTGCCCGAGCCGGACAGCCGGGAGCTGCCCAGGTCGGACGAGCGCTTCTCCGCCCGGATGCTGGTCCGCCCGTATCTGTTCAACCCGCGTCAGGTCCCTGACTTCGCGTGGAACTGGGTCGGCAGGCTCCTGTTCATGGCCGGGATCACGTTCTACTCGACCTTCACCGCATTCTTCCTGGCCGCTCGGCTGGGCATGAGCGTGGAGCAGGCGGCCGGCCTGGTCGGGGTCTTCGCGATCGGTGGCATCGCCGCCGCGATGATCGGCGCGGTCGGCGGTGGCTTCCTGTCCGACAAGCTGCGCCGCCGCCGAATCTTCGTGTTGCTCGGCGGTGCCGCGGTCGCGGCCGGCGCCGCCACCATGGCGCTGTCGTCGGGCTTGCCGCTGCTCATCGGTGGCGCGCTGTTGGGCAATCTGGGCATCGGCTTGTTCTCCTCCGTCGACGGAGCGCTCTCATTGGACGTGCTACCCGACCGGGAGACCGACGCCGGCCGCTACACCGGCATCAACGGCCTGTCCGGCTCCCTCGCCCAAGGGCTCGCACCCTTCGTCGCGCCGGTCTTCCTGGCCATCGGCTCCGATGGGGGCGAGAAGAACTACCCCCTGATCTACCTGGTCGCCGGCGCCTTCACCCTGGCCGGCGGCTTGGTGGTCCTCCTGCGCGTCAAGTCCGTCCGCTGAACCCTTCCAAACCCCCATCGTTCCGCTTCGAACTCGGCAAGGAGCACGCGTGATCCGCACGTCCTTCAACGACGACTGGCAGGTACGGCCGAAGGTCAACCCCTTCGCCGAACTGTCCGGCCAGACGGTGCCGTTCCAGGAGGTGAGGCTCCCGCACGACGCGATGATCACCGGCGACCGGGTCGATTCCATCACCGGCGGCCCCTCGGCGTATTTCTCCGGCGGCGTGTACGAGTACCGCAAGACCTTCTTCGTTCCCGAAGAGCACCGGGGCAAGCGGATCGTCATCGAGTTCGAGGGCGTCTACCGTGACGCGGTCGTGCACGTCAACGGTGACTACGCCGGTCAGCGCCCGTACGGGTATTCGACCTTCTTCATCGACGCCGATCGCTTCCTGCGGTTCGGGCAGGACAACGAGATCCGTGTCGAGGCCCGCGGTCATGAGGACTCCCGCTGGTACACCGGCGCGGGCATCTACCGCGACACCTGGCTGCTCGTCGGCGAGGTGGTCCGGATCGCGCCGGACGGCGTCCGTGTCACCACCCCCGACATCGACGCGGAGCGGGCGGTGGTCGAGGTCGCGACGACGGTGGTGAACGACTCGATCGCCATCCGCACGGTGGATCTGGTCACCGAGCTCCGCGACGCGTCCGGCGCCGTCGTCGCCTCCGGCACCTCGGCGGTCACGGCGCTGCCCGGTGAACCGGCGACCGCTCGCCAGCGCCTCTACGTACGCGGCCCGGCGTTGTGGAGCGTGAACTCGCCCGCCTTGTACACCTGCGACGTTGCGCTCAAGGACCTCGACGCCGAGTGCGTCACGTTCGGCATCCGTGCATTGCGGCTCGACCCCGAGCACGGGCTGCGCCTCAACGGTGAGAGCGTCAAGCTGCGCGGCGCCTGCGTCCACCACGACAACGGCCCGCTGGGTGCGGCGACGTTCGCCCGCGCAGAAGAGCGCCGCGTGCGGATCCTCAAAGAGGCCGGGTTCAACGCGATCCGCATGTCGCACCACCCGATGAGCAGGGCCATGCTGGACGCCTGCGACCGGCTCGGCATGCTCGTCGTGGACGAGGCGTTCGACGTGTGGACCTCGGCCAAGAGCCCGTTCGACTACAGCCTGAACTTCCCCGAATGGTGGGAACGCGACATCGAGGCCATGGTCGCCAAGGACTACAACCACCCCAGCGTCATCATGTACTCCATCGGCAACGAGATCCCCGAGACCGGCACACCCTCCGGCGCCGCGCAGGGACGCAAGCTCGCCGAAAAGGTCCGCTCCCTGGACGGCACCCGCTACGTCACCAACGCGATCAACAACATGCTCGCCGTCATGTCCGACCTGGCCACCCTGCGAGAGCAGGCGACGGGCGTCAACACGCTGATGGCCGACGCCGGCGACATGATGAACGCGATCAGCGCCTCCGAGCTGGTCACCCAGCGCACAGCCGAGTCCTACAGCGTGCTCGACGTCGCCGGGATGAACTACTCCGACAGCCGCTACGCGCTCGACCGCGAGAAGTTCCCAGACCGGATCATCCTGGGCACCGAGACCTTCCCCACCCGCATCGACCGCCTCTGGGCCCTGGTCCAGCGGCACAGCACGGTGATCGGCGACTTCACCTGGACCGGCTGGGACTACCTGGGCGAGGTCGGCATCGGCCGCCCGCAGTACGGCGAGCGGCCCGTCCACGTCGCGCCGTACCCGTACCTGCTGGCGGGCTGCGGCGACATCGACATCACCGGCCACCGGCGGCCCGCCTCCTTCTACCGCGAGATAGTTTTCGGCCTGCGCTCCCAGCCGTACATCGCGGTCCAGCGGCCCGAGCACCACGGCAAGACCTTCACCGGCACCCCGTGGGCGTGGAGCGACACCGTTTCGAGCTGGACCTGGCCCGGCCATGAAGGTGCGCCCATCACGATCGAGGTCTACGGCGACGCCGACGAGATCGAACTCCTCCTCAACGGCCGCTCCCTCGGGCGGCAGCCGGTGGACCGCTTCCGCACCGCGTTCGACACCGGCTACGAGCCGGGTGAACTGCTCGCGATCGCCTACCGCGACGGCGGCGAGACAGGCCGCCACCTGCTACGGTCCGCGGCGGGCCCGGTGCTGCTGCATGCCCAGGCCGATCGGCCGGTCATCACGGCGACCGGCGGCGACCTCGCCTACGTCGCCCTCACCTTGACCGACGCGGACGGAACCCTCCGCACCTGTGCCGACCGCCCGATAACGCTGGAGGTCGCGGGCGACGGCGTCCTGCTCGGTTTCGGCAGCGCCGACCCGGATACCGAGGAACGCTTCGACGCCACCGAGCGCCGCACCTACGACGGCCGCGCCCTCGCCATCCTGCGCCCGACCGGCACCGGCAAGATCCGTCTGCTCGCCTCCGCCCCGGAATGCGACACCGTTGAGATCATGATCGAGGTGGAAGAGCGTGATTGATCGCGAGTCCGTCATCCGCCAAGGCCGCGAAGCTACTTGATGCGGCCGTGCAGGAGTTCGGCCAGTGTCGCGTGAGTCCGCTCGAGCGGCCGGTCCGGATACAGGGCGCGGCGTTCGATGGCGACCGTCAGGACCATGCCGAACACGGCCGTCGCCGCCGTCTCCACGTCCAGGTCGGCCCGGACCTCGCCGTTCGCGGCGGCCCTGCGCAGGACGTTCGTGTAGACGCCGAGCGCGCTCTGGCGCAGCCGTGCCACCGCCTCCTGCCACGCCGTACGCCACATCTCGGCCAGCAGCACCCGGGCGAAGGCCCCGTGCTCCTCGAAGAATCTGAGCTGGCCGAGCACCACCGAGTCGAGCGCGTCCAGCGCGCTCTCCCCGGTGTCGGCGTCGGCCAGCGCCTCGGCGAGCAAGTTGATCGAGTGCTCCAGCAGCGCCTCGAACAGCCCCTCCTTGCTGCCGAAGTTGTAGAACACGGTGCCCTTGGCCACCCCGGCCCGCTCGGCGATGGCGTCGACCGTGGTGGCCGCGTACCCATGCTCGGCGATCAGCTCCACCGCCGCCCTGAACACCTTCTGCCGGGTGTCCGGCCTGCTCCCGCGTCTGGCGGTGCGCTCGCTTCGTTCGCTCACAGCGCCAGCTGCGGGTGCAGGCGCTTGACGGACCAGATGCGGCCGCGCTCCACGGCGAGCGTGGTGAGCGCGAGCCCGAGGACGAGGAAGAGCGACAGCACGCCGCAAGCCTGCCACACCACGGTGGGATCGCCACCGCTGATCAGCCTGCGCAGCGCCGACACCACCCAGCTCATCGGCAGCCACGGCGAGATCGTCTGGAAGAATCCGGGCGAGGTCTCGATGGGATAAGTCCCGGCCGCCGAGGTGAGCTGCAGCATCAGCAGCGCCAGCGCCACGATCCGTCCGGGCGGGCCGAGCAGCGCGTTCACCGCCTGCACGACCGCCATGAACGCGGCGGTCGCGAGCAGCAGCAGCCCGATGAGCCCGGCCCAGTGCGCGGCCTCCAGCCCGAGCCCGAACCGCAGCACCGCCACGAGCACGCCTACCTGGGCCGCCCCGAGCGCCGCGCCCGGCAGCCAGCCCGCCAGCGTGATCCGCACCGCGCCCGTCGTGCCCGCCAGCCGCCGCTGGTTCAGCGGCTTCAGCACCATGTACGCGATCATCGCACCGACCCAGAGCGCCAGCGGCAGGAAGAACGGCGCGAAGCCGGTGCCGTAGTTGGGCACCTTGTTGTCGATGGTCTTGGCCAGCCGGACCGGGTCGCTCATCACGTCCGCGCGGGCGTCGCGCTGATTCTTGTCGTAGTCGGGTATCCGGGTGGCGCCGTCGCCGAGCCCGCCTGACAGCTCCTTCGATCCCTCGGCGAGTTTGGTCGCGCCCTTGTCCGCCTGGCCCGCGCCGTCGTGGAGCCGGTCCACGCCGGTGTGCAGCTCGCTCGCGCCGTCGCTCAGCCTGACCAGCCCGCCGCCCAGCCGGCCGACGCCGTTCGTGACCTGCCGGGAACCGTCGGCCAGCTTGGTCGCGCCCTGATAGAGCCGGTTCGCGCCAGTCGCGGCCGTGCCCAGACTCGTGTTCACCTTCGCGGCACCGTCGGCCAGCTTGCCCAGGCCCGCGTCCAGCGCATTGAGCTGGTTTCTGGCCTGGTCCAGCCCAGAGCCGAGTTGGGGCGCCACAGCCGCGATCTCGCGAGCCTGCTTCGCCAGCTCCCGCGCCTGGTTCCGCAGGTCCGCGACGCCGTCGGTCCCGCTTCCCGCACCGCTTCCCGCACCGCTTCCCGCACCGCTGCCGGCGCTGGTCCGGGCAGCGTTCTGGGCTTGGTCCGCCTGGGTGGCGGCCCGGCGCGCGGCGGCTGCCGCGTTCCGCAGCAGGTCGCGCACCTGTGGGTCGGCGTCCGTGCCGAGGCGGTCGATCGCGGCCTGCGCCTGCGAGCTCGCCTGCCTGGCGTTGTCGGCCGCGCTTCCGGCCTGGGCGTTCGCCACGCGAGCGCGGTCCGCCACCGCGTCCGCCTGCCTCGCGCCGGTTGACGACCCTCCGCTGCCGGCGACCTTGTCAGCGGCGTCGGCGACCGCCTCGGCGGCCTGGGAGATCTGGGGGCCCCATGCGTCCAGCACGGGGACGTAGGTGTCGGCGAGCTGGTTGACCGTACGAGTCTGAGCGTGAACCTGCTGGTAAGCCTCCCTCGCGCCGGAACTGAGCGGAGCAGTTCCTTCCGTATGGAGCTTGGTCAGGCCGTCGCGCAGTTGCCCGATCGCCTGCTGTGCCTGCGTGAGGCCCTGCGTGACCTGGGCCGAGCCGTCACGCAGCCTGCCCGTGGCGGTGCCGGCGGTGTTCAGACCGGCGGAGAGCCGCCGGGCGCCGTCCTCGGCCGTGCCCAGGCCGCTGCCGAGCCGGGAGACGCCGTCACCGAGTCGCACGGCGCCGTCGTGCAGCTTGTCCGCGCCCTCGGCGACCTCCGTCGTCTTGTCGTGGATGTCGCCGATCGAGACGAAGACGTTGTCGAAGTAGCCGTGGATCGCGGTGCGCTCGGCTGCCGCCCGTACCTCATTGAACACCGCGTCCGAGATGCTGCCCATGATGTAGCTGCGGCCCGTGTCCACGCGCAGCCCGAGCCGCGCCGGGCTCGGGACGGCATCGTCGTCGCCGGGTGAGGCCAGCTTGGCGCTGAAATCGGCGGGCACCGTCAGCGACAGGTAGAACGTGCCGTCCGCGACCCCGTCCGCCGCCTGCCTCGCGGTGGTCTCGTGCCAGCCGAACACGTCGCGCTTCCGCAGCTCGCCGGCCAGGTCGCGGCCCGCGTTCAGGGTCTTGCCCGCAGCTTGGGCAGGTTGGTCCTCGACGACCAAGGCGACCGGCACGCGGTCCAGATTGCCCTGCGGGTCCCAGAACGACCACAGATACAGGCCCGCGTACAGGAGCGGCAGCACCACCACTGTCGCCAGCGCCGCCCTCGTCAGCCGCGACCGCAACATGCCCTTCATGACAGCTCCACCAGCTGGTCGAAGCGGGCGGGCGGCACCACGCACGAGGCCACCACCGCGTGGTCCAGCTCGCGCAGCAGGTTCCACAGCGCCTGCTGCCGGGCGACGGGCAGACCCGCGTCCACGTTGTCTGCGACGATCACCTTGGGTTCGTCCAGCAGCGCCAGCGCGACACCCAGCCGCACGTGTTGCTCCCGATCCAGCTCCCGAACCAGCACTCGCTCCTGGCCCGCCAGCCCGACCCGCTCAAGAATCTCCTGGTACGGCCGACGCCGCCGCTCCCGCAGGTGCTCCCCGACCGTCAGCGACCGATCCAGATCCGTCACCCCGTCGATCAGCGCCAACGAGACGGCGTTGCGGATGGCGCTGCGCCTGGCGTGGCCTGCGACCTTCAGGGCGCCTTTCGTGGGCTTCATCCGCCCGGCCAGCGTCAGCAGCAGGCTCGTCCGCCCACTTCCCGCCGAACCCGCGACCACCGTGAGCGTGCCGGCCCCAGCCCTCAACGAGACCGCCGGGTACACCCCTTCGATCGCCAGCCCTTCCGCAATGATCATCGCAACTCCATCACTTATACTGACCAGTCAGTACAAATATAGGGCCAGTTCGCATGACCGCACTCAAGGAGATGTGGTGGCATTCGTCACCTTTCGGGATGCTCGGAGTGCACCCGTTGAGGTCTCACACCTGACCCGGCACCGCTGCCCGGCTCTGGTTGCGCCACCCGCTCACTGACGAGAGCCGCCGCTCCGGCCCAGACTCGTCGGCTGCCTGCGCCGACTCAACGACCAACCGATCAGCCGGTACTGGCTCCCGGGGCGCCGGACCGAAGCGGTGGGAGCGCAGGATGCGCCGCACGGTCGCCTCGCTGACCTGGACGCCAAGCCGTACCTGCGTTGGGCATCGAGGCCGCGTGGACCTGCTCCGCATTGATGCCCAGGTCAACTACCCTGCACCAGTTCTGGCACCGGACACGCTTTTACAAGCCGGGCAACGCATTCGCCCTCTGGTGAACATTCTACGTTCACCATCTGTTTAACGTAGGACGTTGGACGTAGGATGTCCGTTCATAATCTTCTCCTGCCAGGAAGGACGAGGACATGCGCGATGGTCATCCTCCGGAGGGCCGTACCGGGCGCCGCTCCCGGCTCCGCCGGGTGGGCGCCGTAGTGGTGCTTGCGGGCTTACTCGTCAGCGCGTTCGGCGCGCCGGCGAGCGCGGCGCCGATGGCAACCTCCGAGGCCGGTGCGACCGCCGACGCCGCACCGTTCGTGGACGAGCAGGTGCTCTACAAACAGGGCGACTTCGGATACGGCTGCTTCCGGATCCCCGCTGTGGTGCGGGCCACGAACGGCATGGTCCTGGCGTTCGCCGAGGGACGGGTGAAGGACTGCGGCGACGACGAGGACATCGACCTGGTGCTGCGCCGTTCCGCCGACGGCGGGCGGACCTGGGGACCACTGCAGGTGCTTTCGGAGGGCAACGGCACGACCCACGGCAACCCGGTGCCGATCGTCGACGAACGTACCGGGCGGGTGGTGCTGGTGAGCACCCACAACGGCGGGGAGCCGTGCCCGAACGGCTGTGACCGCGACCCCTGGGTGCAGTTCAGTGACGACCACGGGGCGACCTGGTCGGCTGCCAGGGAGATGACCGAGGGCAAGCGTCCGGAGTGGAACTTCTGGTACGCCACCGGCCCGATGCACGGCATCCAGCTCAAGCTCGGCCCGCACGCCGGCCGGCTGGTCGTCGGGGCGAGTTTCGAAAGCTGGGACCGGGTCGGCAAGCACGTCTACGGCACGCACCTGCTCTACAGCGACGACAGCGGCGTGACCTGGAACATCGGCGCCGAGACGTCCCGCGACGACGGCACGGTCATCGCCCAGGAGGTCACCGTCATCGAGCTGACCGACGGGCGGATCTACGCCTCGGCCCGCGAGCGCGGCACCGACGAGGGCAGCCGGGCCTACGCGACCAGCAGCGACAGCGGCCAGACGTGGGACGCCCCGTTCCGCACCACACCGGCGCTGGCGACGACCGACATCCAGGCGTCGCTGCTGCGGTTCAGCGACGGGCGCATCCTCTTCTCCTCGCCGATGCACCCGGGCGCCCGGGAAGCGATGGGGATCCGGTCGTCCTACGACGAGGGGCGCCACTTCGAGACCTGGAACGAGGGCAAGGTCTTCTCCTGGGGGCCGTCGGCGTACTCGGACATGGTGCGTCTGGACGGCGACGAAGCGGCCCTGATGTACGAGGCCGGCACCATCACGCCGTACGAGCAGATCCGGTTCGCGCGGTTCAACGAGGCGTACCTGGAGACGCCGAACGGCACCCCGCCCGGCATCCCCGGTCCCCCGGCGCCCGGCCCGACGACGCCGGACAAGTCGCCGTACCACAACCAGGCGTATGTCCGCGGTGACGCGCAGACCACCGACGGGCGCTTCGGCGACGGGCTGGCCCTGGACCGGGTGGACGACCGGGTGGAGGTGGCGTTCAACGACTCCATCGACCTCGGCGCGAAGGACTTCACCCTGACCTCCTGGATCCGGTACTCGGAGCAGACCGGCTCGCACACGATCCTCTGGTTCCACCGGGTGAACCGGGGCACCAACCCGCCGGCGCTGTGGCTGCGGGCCGAGCCGGCCAGCAACCGCATCCGGGCGGTCCTCTCCGTCGACCGGTTCAACGTGACCGTGCAGTCGCCGAGCGCGTACAACGACGGGCAGTGGCACTTCGTGGTGCTCCAGCGGGTACGTGGCGAGCTCCGGCTCCTGGTGGACGGCGTGCAGGTCTCGTCGGCGGCGGCGCCGGCCGGTTCGGTGACCCTCGGCAAGGAGTTCGGGCTCGAGGGAATCCACATCGGACAGCGGTTGGACGGCGTGGACCGCTTCCGCGGGACGCTGGACGAGGTACGCGTCTACCGGCGCGCCGTCACCGACGCCGAGCTGGACCTGATCCGACAGTGGAACCTCCCGATCGGCGGCCGGCTCGGGCTGCGGCTGCCGTTCGACCACGTCAGCTAAGGCGGCACGAGCCGCTCGGCGATGGCGCTCTCGGCCCCGGGGGCGTCATCGCCGTATCTGCTGCCTGCCACGGATCACCGGGCAGCGAAGGACGTCCTACGTCCTCTCCGAGGTGAGCCACGAACTGGCGCCGGCTGAGGGCCACCACCGCTCACCTTGATTCCGACGGCTACGGGAACCTCGCAGCGGATCACCGGATACAGAGCCTGCGTCTTGGTATGCGGCGGGTTGTACAGCACGAGCGGCACCGGGGTCGGCGGCAGCCGATCGATTCGTCGTCCCGGACGGGCAGCAGGACCGTACCCCAGGTGCCGCCAAGCGCCCCCGGCGTCCATGTCTTCACGACGCCCGCCGCCCGATGGGTAGACATAGAACATCCTATGTCCCAGACTGCGAGCGAACTGGCCATGACCGTCCGATGGGCAATCTGTGTCGTCGGCGTAAACTTTCTTGCCCCGGCTGGCCTTCCGGGACGAAGAGGTGGGATGTTTGGCGTAAAGTCTTCGACGAGCTTGGAGGTGGCATGCCTACACGTGACGGCGCGTCGCTTCAGGAGCGCATCGTCGCCCTGATTCACGAGCGCGGACTGGCCCCCGGGTCACCGATGCCGACCGAAGTGCAATTGATGGAGCTGCTCGGAACGAGCCGCAACAGCGTCCGCGAGGCCGTGCGGGCCCTTCAGGCGTTGGGCATCGTCGAGATCCGGCACGGTCATGGGACGTTCGTCGCGCACGCGTCGCTCGACGCGCTGACCCCGTCGTTCGCCTTCCGGGTGCGTTCGGGGCCGGGCGGGATCCGCGCGCTGCAGGATCTGGTCGAGGTCCGCGAGCTGCTCGAAACCGGGCTGATCGGCCAGGTGGCTCAGAGCACCAGCGCCCCCCGGCTCGCCGCGTTGGAGGCCCTGGCCAATGGCATGGACCGGGACCGGGAAGCCGATCGGGCGTTCCACGCGCTGCTGTACGACTCGTGCGGCAACGAACTGGTGCTGCAGCTGATCGGCCTGTTCTGGGACGTCTACCACGAGGTTGAGCCGACGCTCGGCCCGCCGGAGGAGCGGACCGCTGAGATCGCCGTCAACCACCGCCGGATCGTGGCGGCGCTTCGCGCTCGGGACCCTGAGGCCGCCAGGGAGGCGATGCTGCTGCACTTCCGCGACGTCAAGGCGCGCGTCGCGCGGGCGGAGGCCCGGCCGGAACCCGCGCCGACCTGACCTCGGTCACACCAGACCGACGGCAGCGAGGCGCAGGGGACACTTGAAAGTTCAGGGTGTTCTGTGTGCCGCTCCAGGGATTCGAACCCTGAACCTCCGCCTCCTGAAGGCGGCGCCTCTGCCAGTTGGGCCAGAGCGGCTTGTTAGCCCCGGGCTCGGCTGGCGTGGGCCGGGCTCGGGGCTGGGGCTGTATCCGGCCGGGGGGCGCCATTCCCGTCGGCCAGACCGAGGCCCGCGGCCCCTTGTTCCATGGGCCGTCGTCCGTGAGATGAAAAAAGCCGCCTCGGCAGGTTTCCGGGCGGCGTCGTCTCTTTACGAGGGATCACCCGGAATCCGGTCCGAGGAACTCAGGAAGCAGTTCGAGGGACTTCGCGTAGGTCACTGCACTGCCTTCCTGTCGTGGTGGACGTGCCCCACGTTAGCCGGATGATCGCGGCGAATGCCACGTATTTTCCGCGGGGGACGTCGAGGGTACGAGGGCGGCTTCGACATATTGGTTACCGGCATCGTCGCGACCGTATGGAGGCCACCGGTGAAGTACCTCATTCTCATCTACAGCAACCCGACCAGCAGGGCGGTTTGGGAGACGCTGAACGACGAGCAGCGCATGGAGTTCGGGCGCGGCCATCTGTCCTTCACCGAAGAGCTGGCCGCCTCTGGCGAGCTGATCGTGTCGGAGGGGTTGGCCGACCAGTCGACGGCCAAGCGGGTCGCGGTACGTGAGGGCAGGACGATGACCAGCGATGGGCCGTTCGCCGAGGTCAAGGAGCATCTGGCCGGGTTCTACCTGATCGAGTGCGACAGCATGGAGCGGGCTGTGGAGCTGGCCGCGAAGGTGCCCGACGCGGCCTTCAACGAGGTCGAGGTGCGGCCGATCTTCGACATGAAGGGGCTGGAGCTGTAAGGGGAACGACCGGCGTGGGCGGCGGCGGGCTGGGATGATGCCGAAGGTGACCAAGGAATCTCCGGTGGCGCGGCGCCGGGTGCTGCTCGGCTCGCTGGCCGGGGCCGCGGTGGTGGCCGTGCTGGCGGTCGCCGCGCTGAATCAGGGCGAAACCCCCGAGCAAGCCGCCGCGACCGCCGCGGAGACTGCCGCGGCGGGCACGACGGCCGCCGCGAGCCCGCGTGCTTCCGCCAACGTGACCGACCCCACTCCGGCGGCTCCAACCGGCTCCACCGACCCCACCCCCGCTAACGCGACCGGCTCGGCCGACCCCACTCCGGCGACCTCGACGGGCTCCCCCACGACCGGCCCGGCCGGCTCGCCCACGCCGACGAGTTCGGTGAAGGTCTGGGAGGGGCCGCCACCGCCGCCCATCGACGCGAACCTGTCGAAGGGCTCGGCGCGGGCGCCGGTCACGATCGTCGAGTTCGGCGACTTCAAGTGTCCCAACTGCCGCCGCTTCGCCCAGCGGATAGAGCCCGTGCTGAAGAGCCGCTACCTCGACACCGGCATCGTGCGGATGTTCTGGCGCGACTACCCGATCAGGGGCCGCGACTCCGTACGGGCCGCCGTTGCCGCCCGCGCCGCGTCCCGGCAGGGCCGGTTCTGGGAGTTCCACGACGCCCTCTACGCGGGCGAGCAGGCGCGCCTCACCGACGCGAACCTGCGCTCCGTGGCCGCCCGGATGGGGCTCGACCTGGGCAGGTTCGATGCCGACCGGCGCGACGAGTCCGTACGGCGGGTCGTGGACGGCGACCTGGAGTTCGCGCTCGAACTCGGCCTGTCCGGCACCCCCGCGTTCCTGATCAACGGTGAGCTGCTGTTCGGCGCCCAGCCGGTGGCCGCGTTCGAGAAGGCCATAGAGAAGGCCCGCCACGCCGTATGAGCGGCATCGGCTATGCCGCCGCGTTCCTGGGTGGCCTGTTCTCGCTGGTCAGCCCGTGCGGGGCGCTGCTGATCCCGGCGTTCTTCGCCTACGCGTTCCCGGGCCGCCGCCGACTGGTCGGCCGGACGCTGGTGTTCTATGTGGGGCTGTGCGCGGTGCTGGTGCCGCTGGGGATGGGGTCGGCGCAGGTCAGCCGCCTGTTCTACGGCGAGCAGGAGCTGCTGGTCACGGTCGCGGGCTGGGCGCTGATCGGGCTGGGTGTGCTGCAGGTGGCCGGTCAGGGCTGGACGATCGGGCCGCTGGAGCGGCTGAAGGGGCACGTTCGAGGGGATTCGGCGGGGGCCGTACTGGTTCTGGGGGCGGTGTCGGGGCTGGCAGGGTTCTGCGCGGGGCCGGTGCTCGGCGCGGTGCTCACGGTCGCGGCGGCCTCCGGTGACGGCCTGCGCGGGGCGGTGCTGCTGGCCGTCTACGCGGCGGGCATGGCGGCCCCGCTGCTGCTGCTCGCGGGCCTGTGGCAGCGCTACGACCTGGGCGGGCGGCGCTGGCTGCGCGGTCGCGGGTTACGGCTGGGGCGGCTGCGGCTGCACACCACCTCGCTGCTGTCCGGGCTGGTCTTCGGCGGGCTCGGGGTGCTGTTCCTGCTCTCCGACGGCACCCGCGGGCTGGCCCTGCCGATCCCCGACTCCTGGGAAGCCCGGCTGGAGGAGCTCGCGGCGTCCGCCCAGGACGTACTGCCCGATCTACTCGTCGTCGGGCTCGCCGCGGTGACGGTGGCCGCCGTCACCGCGTGGCGCCTCAAACGCCCCTGACCAGCGGCTGCCGTCACACGCGCCGGCGGGCGCGGAAGCCTGCCGCCTTGGCGCGGTTGCCGCACTCGTGCATGTCGCACCAGCGCCGCGATGACCCGCGCGAGGCGTCCACGTACAGGCGGGTGCACACCTCTCCCCCGCATTCCTTGATCTGTACGGCCCGCGGCCCGCCGAGCAGTTGGACCGCCTCCCTGGCCACCGTCGAGAGGGCGGCGTCGAGATCCCCGTCACGCTCGACCCGCCCGGCGTCGTTCAACCGCACGGACGCGGGCGGCCCGGCGGCGATCCGGTTGACCAACCGGCGATCCTCCTCCGACGGCAAGACCCCGCCCGACAGCACCCCGGCGGCCAGCCGGTAGATGGCCTCCCGCACCGCCTTCCCCGCCGCGAGCTCGGCGTCGCCGACCGCGGGCGGCACGTCGAGGATGCCTGCCTCGACCGTCCACCGCGCCAGCTCCGCCGGATCGCGCAGCAGGTCAGGCCGGTCCGACCGGCGGTGCTGTA
The DNA here is from genome assembly GCF_040638335.1 of Nonomuraea sp. NPDC026600. NCBI lineage: Bacteria > Bacillati > Actinomycetota > Actinomycetes > Streptosporangiales > Streptosporangiaceae > Nonomuraea > Nonomuraea sp. NPDC026600. Next base: position 181,636 of record NZ_JBEZYD010000023.1, on the reverse strand, counting down.
CGGTGCCCGCCAGGTCGAGGCCCAGATTGCCACTGATGAAGGTGAAACTCGTCACACTCCCATAGTAACCACGTTGACAGGTTATGCGAAGCACGGAACAGTGAAATAACCACTTTAAGAGGTTATGGAGGCTTCGCTATGGCGATCAGCGTGATGGAGACCAGGGACAAGACATCGTCGGCGGTGATGCCGTCCCTGTTCGTAGTGATGTGGAGCAGCGCCTTCATCGCGGGGGTGATCGGCGTCGGGTCGGCGCCGCCGCTACTGCTGACGTTCGCCAGGTTCGCGCTGGCGGGGCTGCTGCTGGGCGGGTTCGCGCTGGCCGTGCGGGCGCCGTGGCCGCGCGGGCGGCGGCTGGCGCACGTGATGGGGTCCGGGATCTTGGTCCAGGCGGTGCAGTTCGGTGCGTTCTACTCGGCGATCGGCCTGCACGTGCCGGCCGCGGTGGTGGCGCTGGTGCAGGGCCTGAACCCGGTGGTGATCGCGCTGGTGGCGGGGCGGCTGCTGGGTGAGCGGGTGAGCCCGCGCCAGTGGCTGGGCTTCGGGCTCGGCGCGGCCGGGGTGGGGCTGGCGGTGGCGGACCGGTTGAGCTTCTCGCTCGCCGGCGTGGCGTTGTGTGTGGTCGGGCTGCTGGCGTTGAGCCTGGGCACGGTCTACCAGAAGCGGTTCGCCGGGGACATGGACGTGCGGACGGGCACCGCGACGCAGTTCCTCGTCAGCGCGCCGCTGGTGGGGCTGGCCTCGCTGGTGTTCGAGACGCCGCGGGTGACGGACTGGGGCGCGTTCTCCGGCGCCGTGGGCTGGCTGGTGCTGGTCAACTCGATCGGCGCGTTCCTGCTGCTCAACACCATGCTGAAGAACGCGCCCGCGAGCCGGGTGAGCACGATGTTCTTCCTCACCCCGTCGGTCACCGCGGTGATGGCGTGGCTGTTCGTCGGGCAGTCGCTGCACCCGCTGGCCGTCGCGGGCCTGGCGGTCGGCGGCGCCGGAGTGCTGCTGGCGAACCGGCGCTGAGCCTCAGGCCCACTCGACGCCGGCCCTCAGGCCCACTCGACGCCGGTCCTCAGACCGGCTTGGCGCCGGTCCACGGCACCCCGGCGCGGGTCTCCGGGGTCTCGATGCGGAAGCGGGGCAGGGACTCGGGGAAGTTCTCCCTGACGTAGGACACGAGATGTTCGCGTACGTCGCACTTGAGGTCCCAGGCGGAGGGCGAGTCGGCGGCGCTCATCAGCGCCCGCAGCTCGACCAGCCCGTTCGGCAGCACGTCGGTGACCTGGAGCGTCCATTCCTTCTGGTCCCACAGCGGGTTTTCCTGGATGTAGCGGTAGAGCTCCTCGCGCAGCTTGTCGACCGGCACCGACCAGTCGACGCGCAGGAACACCACGGCGAGGACCCGGCTGCCGTGCCTGGTCCAGTTCTCGAACGGGTTCTGGGTGAAGTAGGAGACGGGCAGGACCATGCGGCGCTCGTCCCACAGGCGCAGCACGACGTAGGTGAGCGTGAGCTCCTCGATCCTGCCCCACTCGTCGTTGACCACGACCACGTCGTCGAGACGGAGCGCGTCGCTGAAGGCGAGCTGGAGCCCGGCCAGCATGTTGCCGATGGTCGGCTGGGCGGCGATGCCGACGATGGCGCCCGCGATGCCCGCCGAGGCGAGCAGCCCGGCGCCCAGCGCCCGGACCTGCGGGAAGGAGAAGAGCATGGCGCCGACCGCCACGACGACGATGGTCACCGCGGCGACCCGGCGGACCAGCCCGATCTGGGTCATGATCCGCCGTGCCCGGCGGTTGCGCTCCCCCTGGACGAGGACCAGCCGGTCCAGGACGACGTCGGTGAGGGCGTAGTTGGCCTGGATGATCAGCCAGGTGACGCAGGCGATGGTGACCAGGCCGAGCACCCGGTCGATCGTGGCGCCGAGCTCGCGCTGGCGGACGGCCTCGCCGAGCATCCCCGGCGAGAACACCAGGTTGGCCGCCACCACGACCCCCACCGAGTACGCCGGCCAGGTGCAGTGCTCCACCAGGTGCCGGGCGAGCCGCCATTTCCGGCCCGCCTTGACCAGCAGCCGCCTGACCACCTCCACCACGAGAATGGCGCCCGCCACTGAAATGGCGAGGATGAGCCAGTCGGTCGGCGACTGCACGTTCATGCCCCCAATGTCTTAAAAAGCCTCATCAAAGGTCACATTGCCCTCAACAGCCACTTGGTATGCGGACACCCGCCGTTCGAAGAAATTGGCCAGCTCCTGCACGTCCTGCAGCTCCATGAAAGCGAACGGGTTGGCCGTGCCGTACCTCTGGGGCAGCCCGAGCCGGGCCAGCCGCTGATCGGCGACGTATTGGAGGTATTCGCGCATCTGCTCGACGCTCATGCCGGGCATGCCGTCGCCGCACAGGTCGCGGGCGAAGGCCAGCTCGGCGGCGACGGCCTCCTCTATCATGCGGATGACCTGCTCCCCCAGCTTGTCGTCGAACAGCTCGGGCTCCTCGGCCCGCACGGTGTCGACCACGCTGAAAGCGAACTCCATGTGCATGGACTCGTCGCGGAAGACCCAGTTGGTGCCGGTGGCCAGCCCGCCGAGCAGGCCCCGCGACCGGAACCAGTATACGTAGGCGAACGCGCCGTAAAAGAAGAGCCCCTCGATGCAGGCGGCGAAGCAGATCAGGTTGAGCAGGAACTGCCGCCGCTCGTCCGCGGTCTCCAGCCGCCGGAGCCCGTTGATCGAGTCGATCCACTGGAAGCAGAACTCCGCCTTGTCCCTGATGGACGGGATGTGCTCGACGGCGCCGAACGCCTTGACCCGCTCCTCCAGGTCGGGCAGGTACGTGTCGAGCAGCGTCAGGTAGAACTGCACGTGCACGGCCTCCTCGAACAGCTGCCTGCTGAGGTACAGGCGGGCTTCGGGAGCGTTGACGTGCTGGTAGAGGTTGAGCACGAGGTTGTTGGCCACGATGGAGTCGCCGGTGGCGAAGAAGGCGACCAGCCGGTGGATCAGGTGGCGCTCCTGCGGCGTCATCTTGGCCAGGTCGGCGAGGTCGGAGTGCAGGTCCACCTCCTCGACGGTCCAGGTGTTGCGGATGGCGGCGCGGTAGCGCTCATAGAATTCCGGATAACGCATGGGACGCAGGGTCAGGTCCATGCCGGGATCGAGCAGCATTGCGGAGGTCTCCGTTCGAGGGGGCTACTGGCAGGCTTCGCAGGTTTCCGGGTTCTCCAAGGAGCAGGCGACGGCGTCGGCGTTGACCGCGACCGTCGTCTGGGCGATCCGGGTGGCCGGGCGCGAGCGCAGGTAGTAGGTGGTCTTCAGACCCTGCTTCCAGGCATAGGCGTACATCGAGGACAGCTTCCCGATCGTCGGGCTGGCCATGAACAGGTTCAGCGACTGCGACTGGTCGATGTACGGCTGCCGGGCGGCGGCCAGGTCGATGAGCGCCTTCTGCGGCAGCTCCCAGGCCGTGCGGTAGAGAACCTTGAGCTCGCTGGGGATGCCGGGGATGTCCTGGATCGAGCCGTCCGCCCGCTTGAGGTCGTCGCGCATCCGCTGCGTCCACAGCCCGCGAGCCTGCAGATCGGCCACCAGATAGCGGTTGACCTGGAGGAACTCACCCGACAACGTCTCGCGCTTGAACACGTTGGACACCTGCGGCTCGATGCACTCGTAGCAACCGGCGATGGAGGCGATCGTCGCGGTCGGCGCGATGGCGACCATCAGCGAGTTACGCAGCCCGGTCGTGGCGATCTTCGCGCGCAGCGCGTCCCAGCGCGGCGACCCGGCGGCGCCGTAGTGATCGGGGTGCAGGACGCCGCCCGCCGCCCTGGTGTCGTCGTACGACGGGTGCCGGCCGCGCTCGACGGCCAGGTCGGCGGAGGTGTCGTAGGCGGCCAGGGCGATCTCCTCGGCGACGCGCGTGGACAGGCCCAGCGCCTCGGGCGAGTCGAACGGCAGCCTGAGCGCGAAGAACACGTCGGCCAGGCCCATCACGCCGAGCCCGATCGGCCGCCAGCGCTTGTTGGCCGCCTCGGCCTCGGGCGTCGGGTAGAAGCCCAGGTCGATGGTCCGGTCCAGGAAGCGCACGGCCGTACGGACGGTCTGGCGCAGCCGGTCCCAGTCGACGCCCTCGGCGGTCAGGTGGGCGGCGAGGTTGATCGAGCCGAGGTTGCACACCGCCGTCTCACCGTCGCTGGTGACCTCGAGGATCTCGGTGCACAGGTTGGACAGGTGGATGACGTTCTCGGGCCTGGCCGTCTGGTTGGAGGTGCGGTTGGCGGCGTCCTTGAACGTCATCCAGCCGTTGCCGGTCTGGGCGAGGGTACGCATCATCCGGCCGTAGAGGGTCCGGGCGGGCAGTTGCCGGGTGTAGCGGCCCTCGGCCTCGTAGGCGCGGTAGGCGCGGGTGAACGCCTCGCCGTACAGGTCGGTGAGGTCGGGGACCTCCTTGGGGTCGAACAGCGACCAGACCTCGTCGGCCTCCACCCGGCGCATGAACTCGTCCGGCACCCAGTTGGCCAGGTTCAGGTTGTGCGTACGGCGGGCGTCCTCGCCCGTGTTGTCGCGCAGCTCCAGGAACTCCTCGACGTCGGCGTGCCAGGTCTCCAGGTAGACGCAGGCCGCGCCCTTGCGCCGGCCGCCCTGGTTGACCGCGGCGACGGAGGAGTCGAGCGTGCGCAGCCAGGGCACGATGCCGTTGGAATGCCCGTTGGTGCCCCTGATGAGAGATCCGCGCGAGCGCACCCGGGTCCACGCGATGCCGATGCCTCCGGCGTACTTCGACAGCCTGGCCACCTGCCCGTAGCGGTCGTAGATCGACTCCAGCTCGTCGCGCGGCGAGTCGAGCAGGAAGCACGACGACAGCTGCGGCCGGCGCGAACCCGAGTTGAACAGCGTCGGCGAGCTCGGCAGGTACGACAGCGTGGACATGAGGGCATAGAGCTCGGCGGCCTCGGCGACCGTCTCCGACAGCCCGCAGGCCACGCGCAGCAGGAAGTGCTGGGGCCGTTCGAGCACCGCGCGCGACTCCGGGTGACGCAGCAGGTAGCGGTCGTAGACCGTACGCAGGCCGAAGTACTCGAAGCGCTCGTCCGCCTCGCCGGAGACGAGCGCGTCGAGCTCGGCGGCGTGGGCGCCGACGAAGGCGGCGAGCGAGTCCTGGATCAGCCCGGCGGCGTGGCTGGCGGCGATGGACTCGGAGAAGGTCCGTACGCCGTGCCCGGCGGCCTCGTCGGCGATCTCCTCGGCCAGGAGCCGGGCGGCGACCCGGGAGTTCGCCGGGTCGGTGATCACCCGGGCGGCGGCCTCCTCGATGGCCAGCCGACGGTCGGCGGTGGCCGATCGCCGGTCAGGAGTGACCGGCCGCTGGTCAGGAGTGACCGGCCGCTGGTCGACGGTGGCCTGCTGCGGATCGACCGTGGCCGGGTGCCGGTCGGCCTCAATGATCTGCGTCACGTGCTCTCTCCTCGCGAGCTCATCCTCGTGAGCGCGCGAGAGCACGGCGGCGCTGGAGTTCCCCGGCCGCGACGCCCCCGGCCCTCCCTCGAGGCCCTGGACACTTCGATGGGCGGAGCCGGGTGGCTCCCCCAACGTCACCGGCAGGTCTTCGGGCTCGCGGGCTTGGTCCCTGACCCAGTACTGGGCCTCCTACTGGCCGTCGCTTCCCGGATCTCTCCAGTGCTCGTGACGGCGGTCGTTCCCGCTCACCGCTGCGGGGCAGCCCCGGAATCGCACCGGGTTCCCTTTTGCTCCGCCCCGAGGGGCGAACCAGCGACGACCAGGATCCTACATCTAGTGGCCCTTCTCGCAACTACCCCAGCATGTTGTGTCAGCCGTATCGAGCATGCCGAGATCGCGGAGCACGGCCCTGGTCCTGCCGATCTCCGAGGCGAGCCACTGTTCGAAGTCGTCGCCGCTGAGCGGGATCGAGGTCCATCCCTCCGCGCGGCAGGCCGCCCGCCAGGCGGCGGACTCCGTGACCTCGTCGCAGAGCCGGATGGCGAAGTCCTTTCTGTCGTCGGTCATCCCCTCGGGCCCGACCGCCGCGCACCAGTCGGCGAAGTCGAGCCGCACCCCGCACTCCAGCAGGCTCGGCGCCTTGACGCCGTCCACCCGGCGCGCGCTGGAGACGGCGAGCACCCGGACCCAGCCCTTGTCGATGGCCCTGCGCCAGTCCGCGAGCGTGCCGGTCGCCGCCGCGGCCTTGCCGCCGAGGAGCGCCGACGTGGCCTCCGCGCTGCCGGGGAAACCGGTGTAGTCGACCTGCCGGGTGTCGGCGCCGAGCCCCTTGGCGATCAGCCCGAACAGCAGATGATCGGGCTCGCCCTGCGGACCGCCCGTCAGCGGCGTACGGTCGGGGTGGGCGAGCAGGTGCGCGCCGAACTGGTCGAAGGTGGCGAACTTGGAATTGGCGGGCACCACCACGACCTCGATCTGCCCGGTGAGCCTGGCCAGCGGCGTGGCGGTGTCGAGCAGCGACAGCCCGTTGTTGAGCTCGGTCGCGGCCAGCGCGGGCAGCCCCGTGACGGTGATCCTGGTGACGGGCGGGGTGCCGGAGACCGGGAAACCCTCCCCGCGGGCGGCCTCGACGAGCGCCCGGGCGACGCGGGCCCAGCGTCCGCCGCCGGGCACGATCGCGAACCGGCCCAGCATGCGGGCCGCGTTGACGGCGCTGCTTCCGAGGTTGCTCTCCGTGCCACACCCTGTCGCGCAGGCCATCATCCCGAGGCCGAGCGCGAAGAACCCCCGTCGGCGCATGGCGTCCCTCCCCTCGCACCCCAGTAGCTACCCCGTGTCACCGACAATTAACTCATTGTCACATATCGGGCACTCGCTACCGGAGATCACGAAAAGTCATGAAAAGCTAGGAGCGCTTCTGGCCGACGCCGACGAGCAGGTACGAGGGCAGCGAGGGCTCGCTGACCAGCCTGGGCCGGTCGGGACGCCAGTCGGGGGCGTGCACCAGGCCCGGCTCGACCAGTTCGAAGTCCCCGAAGAACGCCCGGATCTCCCCCGGGGTCCGGTCGGTGCCGGCCCCGGCCGACGCGGGCCGGTAGAGCGCCGCCGCGCCCTCCGCGAACCGCCCCCGCGAGGTCGCGTGGGTGAGCACCAGATGGCTGCCGGGCGCCACCGCCTCGCGCAGCCTGGTCACCATCTTGCCCGGGTCGTGGACGTCCGGGAGGAAGTGCAGGATCGACACCAGCAGCACGCCCACCGGCTCGTTCATGTCGAGGAAGCGGGCGGCCTGAGCCAGCACCTCGTCGGGGTCGAGCAGGTCCGCCTGGACGAAGACGGCCCGGCCTGCCTCCTCCAGCAGCGCTCTGGCGTGCGTGGCGACGACCGGGTCTCGGTCGACGTAGACGACTTTCGCCGTCGGCGCCACCTCGTGCACGTTGCCCTGGGTCGGCAGCCCGCTGCCCAGGTCGAGGAACTGGCGGATGCCCGCATCCACCAGATAGCGGACCGCACGCTGTAGGAAGGCCCGGTTGGCACGTGCGAGGGGGACGGCTTGCGGGATCAGTGCCGCAAGCCGGTCGATCGCCTCACGGTCGATGGCGTAGTTGTCTGTGCCACCGAGCATGTAATCGTACATTCGTGCGAGATTTGGCGTGTGAGCATGGAACTCGGGCACAGTTTCGATCTTAAGTCCTGCCGGTCCACTTATCACGGGCTATGTGCCTATTGTTGCCGCCGTGTCGTAGCAGTTATTCGACTGTGACGCTCTTAGCCAAATTGCGCGGCTTATCCACATCGCGGTCGAGTGCCACGGCGGCGTGATACGCCAGCAGTTGCAGCGGGATCGTGAGCAGGATCGGGTCGAGCTCGATCTCGTTCTTCGGCACCACGATGACGTCGTCGGCCAGCTTGGCGTCGGGTTCGCGGTGGCCCACCATGAGCACCTTGCCGCCGCGGGCGCGAATCTCGCCGAGCGTGGTGAGGTTCTTGTCGAGCAGTTCGTCGTCGGGGACGATCGCCACCGTCGGCATTTCCGGCCCGATAAGGGCGAGCGGTCCGTGCTTGAGCTCGCTGGCGGGATATGCCTCGGCGTGCACGTACGAGATCTCCTTGAGTTTCTGCGCGCCTTCGCGGGCCACGGGATAACCGCGGACCCGGCCGACGAACATCATGCTCGGATAGTTCGCGTACTTCTTCGCGAGCTCGGCGATCTTGTCGCCCTGCGCCAGGATCTCCTCGATCTGGCCGGGCAGCCTGCGCAGGCCCTCGCAGACGCGGCGGCCGTCGGCGGGCGAGAGGTCGTGCACCCGGCCAAAGTGCAGAGCGAGCAGCGCGAACGCCAGTGACGTGGAGGTGAACGCCTTGGTCGAGGCGACCGAGACCTCGGGCCCGGCGTGCAGGTAGACGCCGCCGTCGACCTCGCGGGCGATGGCGCTGCCGACGGCGTTGACGATGCCGATGACCCGGCCGCCCTTGCGCTTGAGCTCCTGCACGGCCGCGAGCGTGTCGTACGTCTCGCCCGACTGGCTGATCGCGACGTAGAGGGTGTCGGGGTCGACGACCGGATTGCGGTAGCGGAACTCGCTGGCGGGCTCGGCGTCGGCCGGGATGCGGGCCAGCTCCTCGATGAGCTGCGCGCCGATCTGGCCCGAGTAGTACGCGGAGCCACAGCCGATGATCTTCACTCGGCGGAACGAGCGGGTCTCGCGGGCGTCCATGTTCAGGCCGCCCAGGTGGGCGATGTGGAAGCGCTCGTCGAGGCGGCCACTCATGGTGCGCGAGACCGTGTCGGGCTGCTCGGAGATCTCCTTGAGCAGGTAGTGCTCGTAGCCGCCGGTGTCGTAGTGCCCGGCGTCCCAGTCGACGGTCAGCGGCTCCTTGGCGGTCTCGCGCGCGTCGCTGGAGAAGGTGTGGAACCCGTCGGCCTTGAGCACGGCCAGCTCGCCGTCCTCCAGGTGCACGACCTGGCGGGTGTAGCGGACAAGCGCGGCCACGTCGGAGGCGGCGAACATCTCCTTCTCGCCGATGCCGAGCACGATCGGGCTGCCGTTGCGGGCCACCACCACCTCGCCGGGCCGCTCGCTGTCGACCACCGCGATGCCGTACGTGCCGACGATGCTCTTGAGCGCCTTCCTGACGGCCTCCTCCAGCGTGTCGGTCTCCTCGGCGGTACGGGCGATCAGGTGCGCGAGCACCTCGGTGTCGGTCTCGGAGACGAACACCGCCCCGTCGGCGGTCAGCTTGGCGCGCAGCTCGTTGGCGTTCTCGATGATGCCGTTGTGCACGACCGCGATCCGCTCGTCGGTCGACAGGTGCGGGTGCGCGTTGACGTCACTGGGCACGCCGTGGGTGGCCCACCGCGTGTGGCCGATGCCGAGACCGCCCTTGAACCTCGGGGGTACGACCTTCGCCAGGTCGGCGACCCTGCCCTTGACCTTGCGTACCTTGAGTCCCTTGTTGGACACGACGACGCCGGCCGAGTCGTAGCCTCGGTACTCCAGCCGTTGCAGGCCCTCCAGCAGGATAGGCGCCGCATCCTTCGAACCGACATAGGCCACGATTCCGCACATCCGACGCTCTCCTCTGTCCGCTGATATCAGCTTTTATGCTGTTTTGTACGTTTAGCCGTACACGATCCGCCGCAGTTGCCGGAGCGACAGCTCCGGCGGTGCCACCCGGCGCCCGCGCAGCTCCGCGGCGACCCGGGGGAAGATCTCGTCGTTGGTGAGGCCGCGGGACTTCAGCTCGCCGTGCCGCCGCCGGACGAACTCCTCGACCGGCTCGGAGAAGTACGACAGCACGTCGGCGACCACGCGCGCCGCCTCACCGGGACCGAGACCGCTGGTCCTGGCGAGATGGGCGACGAGGTCTTCGTAGGGATGCCGTGCCGGGGACACAGACGAGGACACTACGCAGCCGGGATACGACATGCCAATATCCTGCCCGAAATCGGGCAGGATATGCTCCTACTGCACGATCGAACGGCCCCATCCTCGGCCCAGGCGCCGACAGGCGAAGGCTCCGGCCGCCGCGCCGAGGGCGATGAGCACGGCCGCGGGGCCCGCCGTGCCGGGCACATCACCGCGTATCGCGGCCTGCAGCATGGTCGTCGCCCAGTAGCCCGGCGAGAACGGCGCGATGGCCTGCGCCCACGACGGCATCAGCGCGAACGGCACCAGCGCCCCGCCCAGCGCGCTGACCGACAACGCGCCGATGTTGCAGAGCGTGCTGAGCTCGCCGTGGCTGCGTACCACCGCGGCCAGGGCCGTACCCACGCCGAGCAGGGCGAAGCACCACGCGGCGATGGCCAGCCCGAGCGGCCAGAGCGACCCCGAGGGCCGCATGCCCACCACGAGGACCCCGTAGCCGAGCAGGACGACCTGCTGGGCGGCCAGGATGGCGAAGACGGGCAGGGTCTTGCCGATGATCAGCTCGGGCACGCGCGCCCTGGTCGCCCTGATCCGGTCCCAGGTGTGCCAGACGCGCTCGGTCAGCACTGCTATCGCCACGTCGGCCATCGACAGCACCGAGAACATCACCAGCATCCCGGTGACCACCTGCGCGGGCCGGCCGAGCATCGACTTGAAGACCAGCATGAGCACCATCGGCATCACCAGGTAGCTGACCAGGTGGGCCGGGTCACGCCTGCGGAGCAGCACGTTGTGCCGGACCAGCACCGCGATGCGATGGAACGAGTCACGCGACATGGGACAGCTCCTTGTAGAGGTCGTCGAGCGACGGCTGGCGGATGTCGATGGCGCGTACCGGCCGGTCGAGGCCGCGCAGCAGTTCGGCGAGCGCGGCCGTGGGGTCGGCCGTGGTGACGGCGAGCTCCTCGTCGCCGTCGAGAGTCACCCGCACCTCGCCCGGCAGGCCCTTGAGCAGCTCTTCGCCGGTGCCTCTGGCGATCACCCGGCCGCTCTTGGCGACCGCGATCGTGGCGCCCAGGTCGGATAGTTCGGGCAGGTAGTGGGTGGCGTAGACGACCGTGGCGCCGTTCTTCGCCCGGCGGCGGACGGCCGCCAGCAGGGCGGCTCGCGTCTCGGGGTCGGCGCCGACCGTCGGCTCGTCCAGCAGCAGGACGGCGGGGTCGGCGACCAGCGCGGTGGCGGCCTGGGTGCGGCGCTGCTGGCCGCCGGACAGGATGCTCACCCGCCGATCGAGCTCGCCCGTCAGCAGCATCTCCTCGGCGATCCGGTCGATGGCCCCCTTGAGCGCCGTGCGGCGGAGCCCGGCCAGTCCACCGAAGAAGCGCAGCGTCTCGCGGACGGTGACGCCCGGGTAGAGCGCGAGCTGCTGCGGCGCCACCCCCACCTGACCCTTGATCACGATATTTCCGGCCTCGGGGCTGAGGAGACCCGAGGCGATCTCGAAGAACGTCGTCTTGCCCGCGCCGTTGTGGCCGACCAGGCCCGCGATCTCCCCCGGCGCGACGTCCAGGCAGAAGCCGTCCAGCGCGGTCACCTCATGGAAGCGCTTGACGAGTCCCGTCGCCTTGAGCATGTCCCCTGCCTCTCTCCGGTCTACGTTGTAGACTGCTCTACAGCGTAGACTGACGCGGTGCGGAAACTCAAGACCGAACGGCAACCGGAAATCCTCGACGCCGCCCTCGCGATCGCCGACGAGCACGGGCTCGACGCCCTGACCATGCGAGCGGTCGCCGAGCGCATGGGCGTGACACCCATGGCCATCTACGGATATTTCCGCAACAAGAATGAGTTGCTGGACGGGCTCGTCGGGCGGTTGCTGATGAGCCTCCCGCAGGCCCTGCCCGGCGAGTCGTGGGATCAGCGGCTCGGCGCGTTCGCCTGGGCCACCAGGCGGCTGGCCCGCGATCATCCCGGCGTCTTCCCGCTGCTGTTCGCCCGGCCCTCGGTCACGCCGGACGCGGTCGCGGTGGTGGACCTGATCTACCAGGCGCTGATCGACGCGGGTGTGCCCGACGCCGACGTGCCGAGGATCGAGCGCCTGATCACCACGTTCGTGCTCGGTTTCGCAACGTCCGAGGCCAACGGGCGGTTCTCGGCGTCCGGCGACGGCATCCGGTCACGCCGGGCCCGCAGCGACTTTCCCGCGCATCAGCGGCTGATGGCCCATCTCGACTCGCCGACCGACCTGGACGCCGAATTCGCCGCCGACCTCGACGACCTCGTCCGTATCATCCGCCCCGTCTGACACACCCCTATCAGGGAATGGTTACGGTGAGTAGCGTCGCCGTTCCTTTTCGTGGGGGTCGCCATGTTGCTGTGGGTCGTCGTCGGTCTCACCGCGTCCGCCGTCGCCGTTCCTGGACTGCCGAGCCAAGACGGCCGGGGGCCTCAGGCTGACGTGGGACATCGGACCGACTTGAGACGCCAGGCCGACGTGGGGGGTCAGGCCGACTTGAGGCGTCAGGAGGACTTCGCGGCGGCGGCGCGGGAGTTCGGGGTGCCGGAGAGCGTGCTGCTGGGCGTGTCGTACCTGGAGTCCCGGTGGGACGCGAACGCCGGGGCGCCCAGCGTGGCCGGAGGTTACGGGCCGATGCACCTCGTGGACGCGCCGCTGCGGCTCGCGCAGCGGCTCACCGGGCTGCCGCCCGCACGACTGCGTACCGACCCCGCCGCGAACATCCGAGGCGGCGCCGCCCTCCTCGCCTCTTACCAGCGACGGCCCAGCGCGAACCCCGCCGATTGGTACGACGCGGTCGCGCGCTACTCGGGCGCGCCCGGCCCGCACGCGGCTCGCGCCTTCGCCGACGAGGTGTTCGCGGTGCTCCGCACCGGAGCCGCCCGCCACACGGACGACGGACAGCCGGTACGACTGGCGGCCATCCCCGCCCTCTTCCCACCCACTCCCCCCAACCCTCTCCACCCCCGCCCTCTCGGCCCCAGCCTTCTCACCCCCAGCCCTCTCGACCCAGACGCGAGCTATTCGGCAGCCCGCGTAGCGGACAGAGCCCCTTCAACATCACCCGAAACCGATAGAGATCCCTCAGCCTCCGAAACCGACGCGCAGGACCCAGCGCAGCCCGTTCCCGACCAAACGCAGCCCGCAGCCAACCCGGCGCCGCCCCCGGCAGACCAGACACGCCCCGCAGCCGACCCGGCGCGACCCACGACCGACCCGGCGCGGCCCGCAGCCGACCAGACACGGCCCACGGCCGGCTCGGGGCGGTCCGCCGGTCTGACGCAGCTCGCATCCCAGGGAGACCCATCGCCGCCCCCCGAGACGGACGCGGACCGGCCGGCGGCACGCGATGGCCACGCGAGTTCCCCCACCCCGCCCAGAAACCCGAACATCGAATGCCCTGCCTCGCTGGCCTGCGAGTGGATGCCCGCCGCCTACAAACGCACCGACACGGGCGGCTACGGCAACCACGACACCCTGAACCACACCAGACGCATCGACTACATCGTGATCCACGACACCGAGGGCACCTACGCGGGCGTCCCGTCGATGGTGCACGACCCCAAGTACGTGAGCTGGCACTACACGATCCGCTCCAGCGACGGTCATGTCGCCCAGCACGTACGTACGAAGGACATCGCCTGGCACTCCGGCAACTGGGACGTCAACGCCCGCTCCATCGGCATCGAACACGAGGGCTACCTGGCCAAAGGCGGCACCTGGTACACCGAGGCCATGTACATCGCGTCGGCCAAACTCGTGAAATATCTGGCCGCCCAACACCACATTCCACTCGACCGCGCACACATCCTCGGCCACGACAACGTACCGGGCTCGAACCCGACAACCGTCGCGTCCATGCACGAGGACCCGGGCCCGTACTGGGACTGGGCACACTACTTCGACCTGCTGGGCAGCCCCCTCAAAGCGGCCAAGAAGGGCACGTCAGTCATCATCCGCCCCAGCTACGACGCCAATCAGCCGCAATTCACCGGCTGCACGGCCAAGTCCGGCAAGTCCGGTAAGTCCTGTCCCCCGCACGGAGCCTCCACGGTGTGGCTGCGCACGGAGCCCCGCGAAGACGCCCCGCTGGTCGACGACATCGGCAAACGCGTCGGCAAACCCAGCACGTACAGCGTCTACGACCACAGCGCCCGCGCCTCGACCGGCCAGCGATACGCCGTGGCGGGCAGGGCGGGCGACTGGACGGCCATCTGGTACCTGGGCAGCAAGGCCTGGTTCTACAACCCCGCCTCCGCCCCCACCGCCCTGCCGGCGAGAGGCCCGCTGGTCACTCCCCTCAGGAAGCACGTCAAGGTGTACGGCCTCGCCTACCCCGGACAACCCGCGTATCGCCGCAGGGGCGTCACCTACCAGGCCCCGACCCCGCTCGACTACGTCATCCAGCCCGGCCAGTACTACTCGCTCGGCCTCACGCTGCACGGCACCTACCAGGCGGCGGGCTCCTTCAACCCGGCCGGGCACGTCATGGTCAGGGGCAAGGCCCGCTACCACCAGATCCAGTTCGGCCACCGGGTCATGTACGTCATGGCCAAGGACGTCCGCGTGACCCGCTGAATCTCACCCGCACGTCCGCTCACCGCACACGTGCACTCTCCGAAGGCGATATGGTTTTCCCGTGGCCGGTCATCGCCGGAAACACGCGGAAGTGGCTCAGTGGTAGAGCATCACCTTGCCAAGGTGAGGGTCGCGGGTTCGAATCCCGTCTTCCGCTCGGAGTTCAATCTCCTGGTGGAGTGGCCGAGAGGCGAGGCAGCGGCCTGCAAAGCCGTCTACACGGGTTCAAATCCCGTCTCCACCTCGGTCGCCGGACAGCGGACCCTCCCGGGTCCGCTAAAGTTAAAACGTAGCGCCACGCGGAAGTGGCTCAGTGGTAGAGCATCACCTTGCCAAGGTGAGGGTCGCGGGTTCGAATCCCGTCTTCCGCTCGGAGTTTCTCCAACTCGACAAGGACGATTAGCTCAGCGGGAGAGCGCTTCCCTGACACGGAAGAGGTCACTGGTTCAATCCCAGTATCGTCCACCACCACAGCCCCAGCTCACCTGAGTCTGGGGCTGCTTGTTGTACCGGGTGCTATTGCGACTCCAGCACAGAGTGCCGACGGCTGTAACCGAAGTACACGATCAGCCCGAGCACGAACCAGACGACGAACCGCAGCCACGTGACCGGCTCCAGAAAAGTGATCAGCCAGAGGCTGAAGATCACCCCGACGGCCGGCACCACCGGCATTCCCGGCGTCCTGAACGAGCGGGGCAGGTCGGGCTGCCGGTAGCGGAGCACGATCACCGCCACGCAGACGACCACGAACGCCAGCAGGATCCCGATGTTCGTCAGCTCGGCCGCCTCCCGGATGGGCAGGAACCCGGCGATCGCCGCCGAGGCGACGCCCACGATCCAGGTGACCCGCGACGGCACCCGCCGCACCGGGTGCAGTTTGGCGAACCACTGCGGCAGCAGCCCGTCCCGGCTCATCGCGAACCAGACCCGGGTGACGCCGAGCATGAAGGTGAACATGACCGTGAGGATGCCCACGATCGCCCCCACCGCGATCACGGACGCCAGCCCGGACAGCCCGACCGAGGCGAACGCCGAGGAGAAGCCGCTCTCCGGGTCGATGTCCCGGTAGTTCTGCATGCCGGTGAGCACGAGTGTGGCCAGCACGTACAGCACCATGGAGATGATCAGCGAGTAGATGATCGCCTTCGGCATGTGCCGCCGCGCGTCCCGCGACTCCTCGGCCGCGGTGCTCATCGCGTCGTAGCCGAACACCGCGAAGAACACGGTGGCGGCCCCGGTGATCGCCCCGCTGATCCCGAACGGGAAGAAGGGGTGGTAGTTGGCGGGGTTGATGTGCAGGGAGCCGACCACGATCACCAGCAGCACGACGGCGATCTTGATGGCCACCACGAACGTCTCGAACCTGGCCGCGGCTTTGATGCCGAGGTTCAGCAGGAAGGCGATGAGCAGGCACAAGACCACCGCGAACAGGTCCACCACGTGCCCCGCGCCGGTGCCGGGCGAAGCATCCACGCGGGCAGCCGGAACCCGAACTCCTGGACGAGGAAGCCGAAGTAGCCGGAGATGCCGATGGCCACGACCGCGACGATCGCGGTGTACTCCAGCAGCAGGTCCCAGCCGATGAACCAGCCGACGATCTCCCCCAGGACCGCGTACCCGTAGGTGTAGGCGGATCCCGCCTTCGGGATCATTCCGGCGAACTCGGCGTACGAGAGCGCCGCGGCGGCGCTGGCGACCCCGGCGATGAGGAACGACACGAGCACGGCCGGTCCGGCGGTCTGGTTGGCGACCGCACCGGCCAGGGCGAAGATCCCCGCCCCGATGATGCCGCCCACGCCGATGGCGGTGAGCTGCCACAGACCGAGTGACCTGGACAGTTCGCCCTCGTGTTCGGTGGCGATCTGCTCCACCGGTTTACGCCTGAAGACGCCTCGCGAAGTGACCATGACGCCCCCCTTGACTGATTGTCGGCCCCGTGCGTCCGGTCTTCCCGCACAGGGCGTCCTTAAGCCCACGCGCCGAAGCCTTGGAGGTCGCCGGGCCGTACATGGTTGTCGATTCACGTACTGTCCGCGAGCGCTTGGTCAAATGGGCGCCACGCGGTCTAATGACGGGTGTGAGCTCTCGCGGAGTGGTGCCGCTGGAGCTTGATCGTTGGCGCCTTGTGGAGGACAGATGACCGCATCGGCGGTGGACATCCTGGCGAACATCGACTTATTCGCCGACGACCAGCGTGAGCATCTCCTCGCGGCGCTGGCCGTCGCGCGCGAGGAATGCCCGGTCGTGCACACGCACAGCGACGGTGGCTACTACCTGGTCACCCGCTACGAGGATGTCCGCACGGTCTGCCTGCGACCGGCGATCTTCAGTTCGGCGCAGCCGGGACTGCGCGGCGTACCGGTCCGCCTGATCCCGCTGGACGTCGACCCGCCGGATCACCGCCAGTACCGCAGGCTCCTCGACCGGTACTTCTCGCGCTCCTTCCTGCTCCGCTACGAGGAGCAGTTACGCGAGATCGCCCGGGACGCCATAGCGGGATTCATCGGCGACGGCCGGATGGAGATGGCGCGTGACTACTCGGTGCCCTTCATCGCCGGGTCACTGGCCCGCGTCGTCTTCGCCACCGACGATTTGGAGCTGATGAGCCGGGGGGTGGCGGCGGTCAAGCGGTGTGCGTTGGAGAGCACGCCCGAGACGTTCGAAGCGGTCGCCCTGCTCGCGATGGAGGCGGTCGCCAAGGCAGGCGACCGGCCGGCGGATGACCTGAATGTCCTCGGCGCCCTGGCCGGGGCGAGCATCGACGGGCGGCCCCTGACCGCCGGGGAACGAGTGGCGATCGTCACCACGCTGCTGCTCGGCGGCCTGGACACGACGCGCGGCGCGATCGTCAACATCGCCTACCATCTGGCCACCCGCGAGGATGTCGAGCCGGTCCTGCGGACCCCGGATTGGTGGCGCGGGCCGCTGGATGAGTTCCTGCGCTTCGAGACGACCGTGGCGTTCATGGCCCGTACGGTGACTCAGGACACCGAACTCGCCGGGACCCCGTTGAAACCGGGAGATCG
This sequence comes from Nonomuraea sp. NPDC026600, assembly GCF_040638335.1. Classification (NCBI taxonomy): domain Bacteria; kingdom Bacillati; phylum Actinomycetota; class Actinomycetes; order Streptosporangiales; family Streptosporangiaceae; genus Nonomuraea; species Nonomuraea sp. NPDC026600. The sequence goes on along the minus strand of NZ_JBEZYD010000023.1, from coordinate 164,203 downwards.
GGTCGTCGTGCAGTTCTACTCGGGCAATCGCGATGCCGCGCGCTTCGACCGCCCCGACGAACTGGTCTTCGACCGGCACCTCAACCCGCACCTGACGTTCGGGGCGGGCGTGCATCGCTGCCTCGGCCAGCACTTCGCCCGGATCCAACTGATGATCGCCTTCGAGGAACTGCTCAAGCAGGCGACGAACTTCCGGCTCGAGGAGGGCGCCGACATCCCGCGTCAGGCCGGCGTGCCCTTCGGCAGTCCTGCCGAGCTGCACCTGACCTTCGACCGGCGCTGAGCTAAGGGCGAGGCGGTGGCCCGGCCTTGCGGCCGACGCCGACGATCACCCACGCCTTGTCCGGCCTCTCGGACAGGAACGGGCTCTCGGGCCGCCACTCACGGACGTACACCAGACCGGGCTCGACCAGTTCGAGTCCGTCGAAGAAGGGCAGCACCGTCTCGCGCGTACGGGCGCCGCCATCGGCCTGGCCCAGCATCTTCCGGTAGATGTTGACGATCGGCTCCGCGGCCTCCGGGCGGGAGTCGAAGACGACATGCGTGATGACGATGTGGCTGCCGGCCGGCAACGCGTCCCGCAGCTCGGCCACGCGCCGGAAAGGGTCACTGCCGTCCGGGATGTACTGCAGGACGCCGAACAGCAGCACCGCCACCGGCTGGTCGAGGTCGATCACCTCTCGCAGGTCGGGGTCGGCGAGCAGTTCGGCGGGGTGCATGATGCCGCCCTTGACGACGGCGGTCCTGGGCCCCTTGGCGAGGATCGCCCTGCCGTGAGTGAGCACCACCGGGTCGTTGTCGACATAGACCACGCGGGCGTCGGGGGTGCGGGATCGGGCCAGTTCGTGCGTGTTGAGGTCGCTGGGGAGCCCCGAGCCCAGGTTGATGAACTGGGTGAGGCCCTGCTCCACGAGAAACCGGATCACGCGGACGTGGAACGCCTGATGCTCCTGCGCCATGACGCGCACTTCCGGCGCGGTGGCCAGCACCGCCTCCGCCGCCTCTCGGTCGACGGCGAAGTTGTCCTTGCCACCGATGAAGTAGTCGTGCATCCGGGCGAGGTTTGGTGTGCTGGAATCGATACCTGCGGACCACCGGGCCTCGTCACTCATGCGTTGCACCCTCCACAGGTCGGATAGCTCCTTGATTATGCCCAACGACAGCAAGCTACGCCGCCGACAAGTGACCAGAAAAGCCCCAGAGGCCGATGAATCAGCAGGCAACCCCCGGATTCGGTCAGCCGCGCGCGTCCCCGGACTCTTCATCCGCGGCTCGGGCCTGTTCCCCGAACCACACGGCGATCTGGGCGCGTGAGTTGAAGCCGAGCTTGTTGAGGATGTGCTCGATGTGCGCTTCGGCGGTGCGCTGGGCGATCACCAGTGCCGCGGCGATCTGCTTGTTGGTCATCCCTTGGGCGACCAGCGCGGCGATCTCCCGCTCGCGGCGGGTGAGCCGCGCCGGGTCCGGCTGTGCCTTCTCGTCGGGGGGAGTGTCCTCCTGGAGCGCGTAGCCGAGCGCCTCATCGTAGGAGAGCCGGGCACCTCGCTTGACCGCGGCGTCGAAGGCCGACTCTCCGAGAGCATGGCGCGTCCGGCTCTCGCATTCATCGTGATAGCGCACAAGGTGCCCGTATCCGGACAGCGGCGCACCGATCGAACGCCAGACGGTCTCCAGGATCCCCAGCAGCCGGGCGGCCCGCTGGTAGTGCTTCTCCGTCGCGGCGATCCAGGCCAGCACCTCGAGATTGACCCCGACACCCAGCGGATCGTCGAGCGAGCGGTTGAAGATCAGGCTCTCCTTCTCGAGTTCGGTCGCGCGGTGGAGGTCTCCCTGCCGCCACACCTCCACGCCGAGCGCCATCATCGTGTACGCCTTGTGCCAGCCCTCCCCGTAGGCGTCGCACACGGCCAGGCAGTCTTCGCCTAGAGAGATGGCCTGCGACGAGTCGCCCAGGTAGGAGTGCGCGAGGGACAGCCGGATGAGGGCCAGGGCCAGACCGACCGGGTCCTTGGTGGTGCGGTGCCGCGCCACCGCCTCTTCGTAGAGGCTGATCGCCGATTCGGCGTCGCCGCGGTACATGGCGGTCATGCCCGAATAGAGCGCGACATAGCCGCGGACCAGGTCGTCCCCCAGCTGCTCCCCCAAGGCCCGGCTCTCGTCCAGCATGGCCGTGGCGGAGGTGATGTCGGCCTGGATGATGGCCAGCCAGCTGTTGGCCCACAGCGCTCTGGCGCGTACCTCGCCCGGTTCGGTGTCCAGGGCCAGCCCTCGGTCCAGCCAGCCCCGGCCTTCGGCGAGGTAGTAGCTGGTGATCCAGTGATAGAGCAGGTCGGCGGCCATGCCCAGGCCGGCCCTGACCTCCTCTGGGTCGCCGTAGTAGCTTTCGAGAGCGGTACGCAGGTTGGCGTGTTCGAGCTGCAGCCGGGCGAACCAGGTCACCTGCGACGGCCCGAACAACTCCGCCCGCGCCCGCTCCGCCAGTGCCCGGTAATAGTCGCGGTGTCGCCGTTGCAGCGCCATCTCCTGGCCCGAGGCGATGAGCCGTTCGCGGCCGTACTCGCGGATCGTGTCCAGGAGCCGGTACCGCACGCCGGGACGGTGCTCCTCCCGGAGGAAGACGGACTTGTCGACCAGGCCGATCACCAGGTCGATGACGTCCTCGCGGCTGATGCCGTCGCCGGAGCAGACCGCCTCAGCCGCCTCCAGGTCCAGGCCGCCGGTGAACACCGACGCGCGCTCCCACAGCAACTGCTCCTGCTCCGTACACAGGGTGAAGCTCCAGTCGATCATCGCGCGGAGCGTCTGGTGGCGGGGCAGCGTCGCCCGCGACCCCGCGGTGAGCAGCCGGAACCGGTCGTCCAGCCGGTCGAGTAGCTGCCCGACCGACAGCGCCCGCAGCCGGACCGCCGCCAGCTCGATGGCGAGCGGCAGGCCGTCCAACCGGCGGCAGATCCGCAGCACGGCGTCCTGGTTGTCCTCGGTGATGGCGAACGTCGGCAGGATCGCCCGGGCCCGCTCCGAGAACAGCTGCAGCGCGTCGCACTGCATGAGCGCCTCGATGGGCATCCCCGGATAGTCGGAGACCGGCAGCGGAAGCGTCGGCACGGGCAGCGTCTGCTCGCCGGTGATCCCCAACGCCTGCCGGCTGGTGGCCAGGATCCGCAGCTCAGGGGCGGCACGCAGGAGCGTCTCGGCCACCACGGCGCACTCGTAGACCAGGTGCTCGCAGTTGTCGAGGATCACCAGCGCCTGCTTGTCGCGCAGGTGGCCGATGAGCACCTGCATGGGCGGACTGACGGTATGGTCGCGAATCTCCAAAGTTTCGGCCACGACCTGGGCGAGCAGGTCCGAATCCGTCAGCGCGGCGAGTTCGACCAGCCACACGCCGTCGCGGAACGCCCGCCTCACCTCGATCCCCACGCGTACGGCCAGCCGGGTCTTGCCCACCCCGCCCACCCCGAGCAGGGTCACCGCACGGGATGTGGACAGGAGCTGTTTGACCTCGGCCACCTCGTGCCGACGTCCGACGAAACTCGTCACCTCGGCCGGCAGCCAGCCGATCTGCTGCCGCCGGGCGTTGCCCGCTACCACCGTTGCCATCGACGCCTCTTGTCGGCCCGGTCAGCAGGTCACCAAAGCGCGGTATCCGGGCCCTTCACTATCCAGATTATGCCCAGGCCGATTCCTGCGCACAGCGCCGCCGGCGTGGTGGTGAATCTGGACGCGTGGACATAACCTGGTGGTGATGGCGCGGTTACCGATGCATCAGGTGACCCGCCTACGACGCAGGGTGAATGTGGTGGTGACAGGCACCAAGAGCCGACCATGCCGAGTCCACTGGTAGACGGACCCGGCCTCATCGGGCGCAGGCACGAGATGTCGGCGGTGCGGCGCATGCTGGCCGGCACCCGGTTGCTGACCCTGACGGGCACCGGCGGAGTCGGCAAGACCCGGCTGGCCATGCAGGTGGCCAAGGCCCTGCGGCGGACGTTCGCGCACGGGGTGGAGCTGGTCGAGCTGGCCTCCCTCGAGGACGGCGACCTTCTGGAGCCGACCGTCGCCGCCGCGCTCGGCTTGCGGGAAATGGCCCCCTCCTCCATGACCACGCTGGTGAACTACCTGGCCGACCGGCGGATGCTGCTGGTGCTGGACAACTGCGAGCACCTGCTGGAGGCGTGCGCCCACCTGACGAGCTGCCTGCTGCGCGGCGCCCCGCGGCTGCGGATCCTGGCGACCAGCCGGCAGGCGCTCGGCGTGTACGGCGAGCAGGTGCTGAACGTGCCGCCCCTGTCGGTACCCGATCCCGGCGCCGCGGTACGCGACATCCTCCGCCACGACGCGGTCCGCCTGTTCGCGGAGCGAGCGGCTCAGGTACAACCCGAGTTCGCCGTCGACGCGGCCAACGCCGAGACCGTGGCCCGGCTGTCCCAGCGCCTTGAGGGCATCCCGCTGGCGATCGAGCTGGCCGCGGTACGGCTGCGTACGACGCCGGTGGAGCAGCTGATGCGGGAACTGGACCAGCACTTCGAGGTCTCGGCCGAGAACGCCCGCTCCGCGCTGCCACGGCACCAGTCGCTGCGCGGGACCCTGGACTGGACTTTCGGGCTGTGTTCCCCCGCCGAGCAGCGGTTGTGGAGCCGGCTGTCGATGTTCGCCGGTGGCGTCGAGCTGGAGTCGGCGGAGGCGATCTGCTCGGGAGCGGAGATCGACCAGCCGGATGTCATCGATCTGATCACCGGTTTGGTGGACAAATCCGTGCTCATCCCGCAGCAGCGAGAGGTCGGGGTGCATTACCACATGCTCGACAGCATCCGCGCGTACGGCCGTGAGCGGCTGACCTCCGCCGAGACGAAGGTGCTGGGCAGCCGATACATCGAGCATTACCGGCGCTTGGTCGAGCGGCACCGGTTGGATCGGCTCTCTCCCCATCAGCTCGAGGGCCTCAGGACGCTGCAACTGGAGAGTCCCAACGTGCGCGTCGCGCTCGACCTGTGCTTCGGCCGGGCGGGCCGGCCCGCTGTGGGGCTGGAGATCGCCTCGGCGCTGTGGGTCTTCTGGATCATCGCCGGCTCCATCACCGAAGGCCGGCACTGGCTGGAGCGTGGCCTGCACCTCATGCCGGAAGCGAACACCACGCGGGCCAACGCCCTGTGGGTCGACGGCCTGCTCGCCCTCCATCAGGGCGACCTGAAGACGGCCATGACGCGGCTCGCGGAATGTCATGCCTTGGCCCGGCGGCTGGGAGACACGTCTGCTCTCGCGTTCGCCACCCAGGTATCGGGGATCGCCGCGTTCTCGGCAGGTGATCCCAAGCAAGGTCTCGCGCTCCTGGAGGAGGCCCGCGCCGAACACCTGGCCTGCGGAGACATCGACGCCGCCAGCATCAATCTCTTCTACGCCGCCTGCTATGGCTCGGCCGAGGTCCCGGAACTCGGCATCCGCCTGAGCGAGCGGTTCCTCGCACTGTCCGAGGCGCGGCACGCCCAGGTGTCACGCGGGTACGCGCTGTTCGCCTTGGGCATCGCCGCGTGGAACCAGGGTGACTGGCGCAGGACCGAGTCCCTGATGAGGGAGGCGGCCGAGTTCCGAAGCTTGATCAACGACCGGTGGGGCCTCACGCAATGCCTGGAGGTCCTGGCCTGGACCGCCTGCGCGCAGGGCCGGTACGAGCGCGCGGCCCGGATACTCGGCACCGCCCACCCGCTGTGGCGGTCGATGGGCGCCTCACCGACCCGGCTGTTCCCGCACGTGCGCGGGCACGAGCAGTGCATGGCGCGGGCACGTGAAGAACTGGGTGGGCGGGTGTTCTCGGCGGTCTTCCGCCAAGGGTCGCGGCTCGGGGTGGAGCGGGCGATCACCTATGCGATCAAGCAGTCCGACACCGAATGACGGCTGCCCGAGATCAGAATGGAACGCCGGGCCGATCTCGGCGGTGACCGATCGGCTCCGGCGTTCCTTCTGAGGGGGTTCACTATGGTTCATAGATCAGTACGGCAGCCGCCGTCCTGACGGCGTCCGCAGATCTGGCCGATGGTCTGTGGGGCGGACGGGGCGCTTTCGGACCTGGATCTGACGCATGGAATCTCTCTCGTTGCCTTTCAGGAGTGCGAGCTCGCGGGCTCAGGCCTCGGCGATGGCGCAGGCCGGCAGTTCGAACCAGACGACCTTTCCCCGGACGGTGCGGACGGTGCCCCAGCAGCACGACAGCATGTCGACCAGGCCGAGCCCGCGTCCTCTCTCGTCGTCCGGGTGGGGTGTGCTCACACGCGGCAGTTCGGGATTGGTGTCCTCGACCTCGATACGCAGCAGCCCGTCCTCAGCGGAGAAGCTGAGGTCGACGGTCCCCTTCACGTACTTCAGCGCGTTGGTGACCAGCTCGCTGACGAGCAGTTCGGCGACATCGCCCTGGCCGGGGTATCCCCAGTCGCTCAGCAGTTCACGGGTCAGGTGGCGCGCCTTGGGCACGGAGCAGGGCTTGTGCGGGAGCCTCCATGAGGCCGCACGTCGCGCTCCGGCGAAGCGGTCATCCTCCGCCGCGGACCTGAAGCTGTGTCGGCCATGCACACCATCCCCGGGCAGCGCAGACCCCATCCCTGCTCCAAGCAGTAGACGTCGAAGCGTCGCGCCTCGCGTTCGGGAACCTAGGGGGGCGGACTTGGGGGGCTGGTGCTTATACATGGCGCGGAGCCTCGATCCTCACTTCCGGGTGGAACTGGTACTTGTCCACCAGCCTTCCTCACACCCCGCAAGGACGAGATGTGAAAAATCCCCATATAACTACCTATTTCTTCCTACGTAGGTACCTACACGACGGTGAACCCGCGCAGGAGCAGGAGGACAGCGCGACAGCCTTCTGTAGTCGAACAGTTACGTTAGGTAGTTTTCCCGCTGGGAATCGGTGCAGAGGACTTCTCCCGACTGGAAGGCAGCCGATGCGCATCCCCACCCGCGCGGCATCATCACTCGCCATCGCGGCGTTGCTCGTCTCGGTCACCACCGCACTTACGGCCGCGCCGGCTCAGGCCGCCGCGACACGTTCATGCCTACCCGCGTCCCTCCAGACAGCCCACGCCACATCAGCGTCGCGGGCCGCCGCGGTCGCGCCGGTCTACTTCGAGATGCGCACCATCGAGAACGCGCCGTTCGCCTTCCAGCTCACCGACCCCGCCAAGATCGAGCACGAGGTCGCCCCCGCCTGACCACTGCCCCGCACGGCGCCGGGAAGCCGGCCACAAGCCACCCTCCGCACAGCCGAAACCTCCGCGGTCACGCCCGCGGAGGTTTCGGTCTGTAAGGGCCGGCAACGGGCTGACGAACCGCGTCCAACTGCCGCTTGACTGCTTCGTCGAGATAAACAGCCCTCAGGAACGCTCCATAACGCCAGAATATTCAGCATTCTCTAAAACCCACTAAAAGACGTCCATATCCCCCAACGGGGGGTTAGTCACCTTTCAAGCCGTTTATCTCATTTGACCATAATCGGTTTCGGAAGGTCACATCCCGCTTAATGTCGTGCGCCATAACTGTGACCTGCGCCTATCGCACGCGGGCCGCGCCACCCAGCGCACTTCTGGACAGTCGACAAATAGTCAGGAAACGGAGAAAATATTTGCGAATCCAGCCCGAAATATGATCGATTACCAGCGTGAGAGATTTTCTCGTCGTGGGCGGCGGGGTGGCCGGTGCCAGCGCGGGATACTTCCTCGCTGAGTCCGGCAGTGTGACGCTGCTCGAGATGGAGCACGCCCCCGGCTATCACTCGACCGGACGATCCGCAGCGCTCTTCTCCGAGTATTTCGGCAACCAGGCCGTGCGAGCGCTCACCGCCGCGAGCCGCCCGTTTCTCACCACACCACCGCCCGGCTTCGCGGACGGTCCGCTGCTGACCCCGCGTGGCGTGCTGACGTTGTGCCCGGCCGACTCGGTGGACGCGGCGGAGCGGTTCGCCGAGATGCTGGCCGACGGGCTGTCGGCCCCCACCCCGGTCCGTGAGATCGATCCGGACGAGGTGCGTCGGCACTGCCCGATCGTGCGGTCCGGATGGTACAGCCGCGCCATGCTGAAACCCGCGGCGATGGACATCGACGTGGACGCGCTTCACCAGGGCTTTCTCCGCGGCATCCGGGCGCGCGGCGGCCAGGTGATCACCTCGGCGCGGGTGCGGAGTCTGTCCCGGCGCGGCGGGCTCTGGCATGCGGCCACCGACGCGGACGAGTTCGCCGCGCCGATCGTGGTCAACGCGGCCGGGGCGTGGGCCGACGAGGTGGCCGAGCTCGCGGGGGTGCGGCCCGTCGGCCTGCGGCCGCTGCGCCGCACCGCCTTCCTCGCCGAGCTGCCCGGCGGACTCGACGCGACCCGCTGGCCGATGGTCACCGACGTGGCGGACACCTTCTACTTCAAGCCCGAGTCGGGACGGCTGCTCATCTCGCCGGCCGACGCGACGCCGGTGCCGCCCGGTGACGTCCGTCCCGAGGACCTTGACGTCGCGATCGCCGTGGAGCGATTACACAAGGCCACCACGTTGGAGATCCGCAGTGTCCGGCACGCGTGGGCCGGCCTGCGTAGCGCGGTGGCGGACGAGACGCCGGTGGTCGGCGAGGCACCGGACGCGCCGGGCTTCGTCTGGCTGGCCGCGCTCAGCGGGTACGGGGTTCAGACCGCACCGGCCGTCGGCCGGATCGCCGCCGCCGCGGCGGCGCGGCGCACGCCGCCGGATGGCGCGTACGCCCACCTCTCACCGGAACGCCCCCTGCTTGACCTGCGCACATGGAACGACATGGAACGCCTATGAGTAAGGCGCCATGGGCGTGGCACCGGCTTAGGTTCATAAGGGGCCCAGTCGGCATGGGGGCATTTCTTGGGGAGAGGTGCAGATGACCGGACTCCGGGGTTTTGCCGGCCAAGCAGTTGACTTCGGTGCGTTCCATCCGATCTGGGCGCTGATCGAGGAGCAGGTGGACCGCCATCCCGAGCGCCCGGCGGTGTCGTTCGACGGCCGGATGCTCACCTATCGGCGGCTGGACGAGCTGGTGAACGGCCTGGCGGTCACGCTGGCCGAGCACGATGTGGGTAAAGGCGACGTGGTCGCGGTCCTGCTGGTCAACTCTCTGGAACTGCCCGTCACCTACCTGGCGCTGATGAAGCTGGGGGCGGCCTTCGTACCGCTCGACCCGTCGTGGCCGGAGGACCGGATCCGCAGCACCTTCGGGGTGTTGCCGCCCGGGCCGATCCTGTGCGCCGACGCCGATTCGCTGCCGAGGGAGTTACGGCATCGCGCGGTCACCGTCGAGGTCGGCCGGATCGACCCGACGCCCCGGCGCGCGGGGGTGGCGGTGGGCCCCGATGACCTGATCTACGGCTACTTCACCTCGGGCACCACAGGCACGCCGAAGTGCGCGATGAACCGGCACGCGGGGCTGACCAACCGGTTTCACTTCATGACGCGGTACTTCGGCGCGACCGGTGACGACGTGGTCCTGCAGAACAGCAGGCACACCTCCGACTCCTCGCTCTGGCAGTTGTTCTGGCCGCTGACCACGGGCGGCCACACCGTCCTGCCCGTGCAGGGTGAGTTCCTCAACCTGCAGCACACCATCGACCTGATCGCCGAGTACGGCATCACGACCGCGGACTTCGTGTCGAGCGTCTTCAACGCGCTGGTGGCCATCGTGGACAGCGACGAACAGGCGCTGCGGAAGCTCTCGTCGCTGCGGCGGCTCGTCGTCGGCAGCGAGGCGGTCAACTCGCGGGCGGTGCACCGGCTGATGACACTGCTGCCAGGCCTTCAGGTGACCAATGGCTACGGGCCGACTGAGGCGTCCATCGGGATGGTCTTCCACCGCGTGTCCGCGACCGATGGGGACGCGATTCCGCTGGGCCGCCCGATCGACAACTGCTATGCCGTGGTGGTCGACGACGACCTGCGTCCGGTGCCGCCCGGCGCCACCGGCGAGATCGCCATCGGTGGCGCCTGCCTCGGCGAGGGGTACTTGGGTGACCCCGCCGCCACCGCCAAGGCGTTCGTCCGCAACCCGTTTCCGGCGGACATCCCTGGAGACCGGCTCTACCTCACCGGCGATCTCGGTCACCTGGATGACGAGGGCCGGTTGTTCTTCTCCGGGCGCAAGGACTTCCAGGTCAAGATCCACGGTGTCCGGATCGAGCTGGGCGAGATCGAGGTGGCGACCGAGCAGTGCCCCGGCGTCCGGCAGGCCGAGGTCCTGGTGGCCGAGCAGGCAGGGACGAAGGCGCTGGCGTTGTTCGCCTCCGGCGGCGGCCTGACCGAGGCCGGGCTCAGCGAGCACCTGCGCCGCACCCTGCCCAGGACCAGCATGCCCCGCTACTTCTTCCTGCTGCCGGAGATGCCGCTGAACGACAACGGCAAGGTCGACCGCGGACGGCTCCAGGCGGTCCTCGACGGCCGGCTCGCCGAGGACACCGCCCGGCTGGCCGAGAGCGCGCCGACGGCGACCCTGGCCGACCAGGTCCTGCGGACGCTGCGATCGGCGCTCGGCCGGCCCGGCCTCACGGCCGAAACGCACTTCGCGGAGGCGGGCGGCGACTCCATCCAGGCCTTGTCCGTGGTGCACATGATCACCGCGGAGTGCGGCGTACGGGTCGACGTCAAGGATCTGTACGACCACCCCACCGCGGACGAGCTGACCCCCCTGATCGAACGGCGGCGGCGCGACGGCGTGGCCATCGAGGACGAGTCCGTGCTCATGGCCCGCGACGCGGCGGTGCCCGAGGGCGAGCCCATCCGGCCCGCCGACCGGTCGGGGAGGCTGCGGACCGTCCTGGTCACCGGGGCGACCGGCTTCGTCGGCAGCCGCCTGGTCCATGAGCTGCTGGCCCGTACCGACCTGCGGGTACGCTGCCTCGCGCGGGCCGCCGACGACACCGGCGCGACCGCGCGGGTCGTCGACGCGCTCATCGAGCGGGGTCTGTGGGAGCCGCGGTTCGCCGACCGGCTTGAGGGATACGCGGGCGACCTGGCGTTACCGGGCCTCGGGCTGGCCCCCCGTACCTGGGAACACCTGGCACGCACCTGCGACCTGGTGCTCCACAACGGCGCCCTGGTCAACTTCCTGTTCGACTACCGCGCCCATCGTCAGATCAACGTCCGGGGCACCATCGAGCTGGTCCGGCTCGGGATGGCCTACCGGCCCGTACCGGTGCACTATGTGTCGACGCTCGCGGCGCTCCAGGACGAGGCGCTCCGGCACGACGACCGCCTGCCCGAGGACTACGAACCGTCCCTCGCCAGGACGCCCGTCGGCGGGTACAGCCGGTCCAAGTGGATCGCCGAACGTTACCTCGCCGAGGCCCGGCGCCGGGGCGCGCTGGTCACCGTGCTCAGGCTCGGCGAGGTGATGCCGAGCGCGGACAACGGATATCCGAATCCGGTGGCGTTCACCCATCTGCTGCTGTCGGCCTTCCTGCGGCTGGGCGTCCGGCCGGACGTCGCCACGCGGTCCGACTACACCCCGGTCGACTATGTGGCGGCACGCGTGGCGGCGGCGGTGTGCGACCGCGCCGCCTGGGGCCGTACCCTGAACGTCTTCCGCGCGGAGAGCGTCTGTTTCGACGACGTCCTGCTGCGCGCCGGCGCGGCCATCGCACCGATCCCGTGCGCGGACTTCGTGACGCTGGTGCGCGAGGCGGGCCTGGCGACCGCTGACCGCGAGCTGACCACGCTCGCGTCGCTCCTGCCCAGCCCGCAGGGCACGGACGAGGACGGACTGAAGCGGGCGTTCGCCGGCCTGCTGACCGACAATCCCGCGCTGTTCCGCAAAGACGAGTGCCGCCGGCTCGAGCAGCGGTGGCAGCTCGACGACGGCAGCCTGGACGGCTCGATCACCGCGTACCACGCCCGGCTGGCGAGCGGCCGCGCGGTGAAAGGACATCGACAGGTCCCCACCGGCTGAGCACAAGACAGAGGGTTCAAGGAATGCGACACCGCAAGATGGGAAACCTCGGCTGGGAAGTCAGCGAGGTCGGATATGGCATGTGGGGCATCGGCGGCGGCCCCGGCAACTTCACCGGCTGGGACTACGACCTCGCCCCGCGCTGCCTCGACGAGGCCGTCGAGCTGGGCTGCACCTTCTTCGACACGGCCTGGGTGTACGGGCGGGGGATCAGCGAACAACTGCTCGGCGCGCTGCTCCGCCGCCATCCCGGCCGGAGGCTGTACGTCGCCACGAAGATCCCCCCGAAGAACCGCGAATGGCCGCCGGGACCCGACGACACCCTCGACGACGCCTACCCCGCGGACCACATCAGGGAGTACACCCACAAAAGCCTGGAGAACCTGGGCGTGCCGCGCATCGACCTGCTGCAGTTCCACACCTGGGAGGACCGGTGGGCGGGCGACGAGCGCTGGCAGGAGGCCGTCGCCGACCTCAAGCGTGAGGGGGTCATCGACGCGGTCGGCATCAGCGTCAACCGGTGGGAACCGGCCAACTGCTTCGCCGCCCTCGACACCGGTCTCATCGACGTCATCCAGGTGATCTACAACATCTTCGACCAGGCGCCGGAGGACGAGCTGTTCGACCGCGCGCTGCGCGACGGCATCGGGATCATCGCCCGCGTCCCGTTCGACGAGGGCACGCTCACCGGCACACTGAGCGCCGGCAGCACCTGGCCGGAGGAGGACTGGCGCAGCACCTACTTCGGCGCGGAGAACCTCCAGCCGAGCGTCGAGCGGGCCGAGCGCCTCAAGGCGGCCGTCCCCGAGGGCACGTCGCTCCCAGAGCTCGCCCTCCGGTTCATCCTCAACCATCCGGCGGTCAGCACAGTCATCCCGGGCATGCGCAGACCCGCACATGTACGGGCGAACCTCGCCGTCAGCGACGGCCGGCCGCTCGATGACACGCTGCTCCAGGAGCTCCGCAGGCACCGCTGGGACCGCGTCCCCGCCTGGTGGTCCGGGTGAACCCCGTGATCACCATGTGGGCGCACTCGCGCTCGGCCTCGACGGCGTTCCTGCGCATGATGATCGAGCGCGGCGACGTGGCCGTCCTGCACGAGCCGTTCCTGGCCCTGACCGAGGAGGGAGCGGTCCCGCTCGGCGGCCAGACGATGGCGCACTCGGAGAAGGACCTTCTCATGGGCCTCAAGGAGCTGGCCCGCGTGCGGCCGGTGTTCGTCAAGGAGGTCCTCGACTACGAGTACGCCTACCTCTTCGACCACCCCGACGAGCTCGCCGGGATCGTCCACACGTTCATCGTCCGCGACCCCAAGCCGACCATCAGCTCGCACTACGCGATCAAACCGGCGGTGACCTGTGCGGAGATCGGCTACGAACGCCTGTACCGGCTGTTCGAGCTGGTCTGGTCGGTCACCGGGCGCAAACCGCTCGTCATCCGCACGGAGCGGCTGGTGCGGGAGCCGGTGAAGGTGGCCGAGGTCTTCTGCGCGTACGCCGGCCTGCCGTTCCTCCCCGAGGCACTCACGTGGGACTCGGGGGATCGGCCCGAGTGGCGGCGAACCCGCCGATGGCATCTCGACGCGAGCAGCAGCGCCGGCTTCGAGGACCGCCGGAACGCCTACCCGGACACCGTCGACAACCACCCCGCCCTCAAGGCCTTCTACGACCACCATCTGCCCTTCTACCAGCGGCTCATCCAGCACGACTTCTGAGCGGGAGCACCCATGTCAACGGACACAGCCCCAGCCGGCGCGCCGACCGTGCAGCAATCCCCGGGCGAGGCATTCGCGCGGGCGTTCGCGGCCGATCCCCGCCACGCGGAGGTGACCTTCGACTACACCATCACCGAGGCACACGAGCCGACCAAGGAGCGGCCCCGGCTGACCGTGCGCAACCTGCTCAAGGTCCGCCCCGCCGACGACGTCGTCCGATTCTGGACGGAGTCCCCGCCCAGCGAAGAGGAGCGGAAGGCGGTACGCGACTCCGGCGTCCGCCGCGAGGCGGCGTTCAGGTTCGGCATGGCCGAGGCCGGGGTGCACCCGATCCAGGCGTGGGTGCAGATCCCCGACGGGCTGGCCGACGACCCGGCCGCGCTGGGCACCTTCCTCGACTACCGATTACTGGTACGGCTCGCCACCGCGGAGAACCTCGCGCTGACCGACCACCTGCTCCACCACCCGGAGATCGCCCGGCTCCCCTACGACACCGACTACGTCGCCGGAGTCCTGGCGGCCTGTGACGAGGTCGAGCAGTCGGGAGCCACCCCGCACGCGATGATCATCAACCCGACCGACTACTACCAATGGCTCGTCGGCCGCAACGGCCTGCTGGCGGACCTGGCGACGGGCAACGGCATGAAGATCTGCCGCAACCGGTGGATCAGCCCGGGGTCCGCCCTCGTCGGTGACATCTCCGTGGCGGCCAGGCTGCTCGACGGGCGTCGCTCGGTGATCCGCGTGGCCGAGCCCCCACCCGGCACGTTCGCCCGGCCGGGAGTGGCCGTGTGCGCGGAGGTGTACGAGGGGGTCGCGGTCCATCTCCCCACCCTGTTCTTCCTCGTCACCCCGGCGGAGAAAGCCGGATAACACAGTAGGCGAAGAAACGCCCTATATGCCGTATTTTGAATTTCGTGCGGATCAGAAGCCAAGGGCGTCTGCGGGGCGCCTGACGAAAGGCGGGCGAGCGTGACGGACACACACGAGGAGTATCGGCGCAACGGTTGGTGGCGAAGCGCGACTTTCCTGGATGACCTTCGGCATAACGTCGCGACATTTCCTGACAAACATGCACTAATCACTCGACGTGTCGCCGATGGCCGGACCGACGTCATGAGTTACGCGGAGCTGGACCGGCTGACCGACCGGATCGCCCACGGCCTGATCCGGCTGGGCGTCCAGCCGGGAGACTATGTCGCCATCCAGTTACCCAATCGCAGGGAGATGCTGCCGCTGACGCTGGCCTGCATCAAAGTCGGCGCGCGTATCGCGCCGCAGTTCCCCATCTACCGGCATCGCGAGCTCGACTTCATGATCCGGCTGACCGAGGCGCGTGTCTTCATCACCGTGAACCGCCTCGGTGACCTGCCGACCGCGGAGACCGCGATGACGCTCGCGAGCGAGATCCCGACCCTGGAGCACGTCGTCGTCCTCGGCGGCGACGGCCCGGCCGGATCCATCGGATTCGAGGAACACCTCCTCGACCCCGAACCCGGTGACCCCGCGGAGCTGGCCGGGCGCGCGCTGGGTCCGGACGATCCCTTCCTCATCCTGTTCACCTCGGGGACGACCGGAGAGTCCAAGGGCGCGCTGCACAGCCAGAACACCCTGCATGCCGCCATCCGCGGCTACGGGGACGCGTACGACCTGGACGACAGCCTGGTCATCATGACGGCGCAGACCTCCATGCACTATGTGGGCCTGGTGATGACCTACCTTCAGGCGTTGATGCTGGGCGGCACCGCGGTCACGGCCGACCTCTGGAACCCCGGCGTCTACCTCGACCTCATGGCCGAGCACGGCGTCACGATGTATTACGGCACGCCGCCCTTCGCCCGGGAGATCAGCGAGGAGCAGCAGGCCGACCCGCGGAAGATCCCCACTCTGCGGATCTTCGTGTCCGGCTCGGCGCCCGTCCCGCCGCACCTGGTGGAGCAGGTGAGCGAGATCCTCGGCGTACGGGTGTACGCGCTGTGGGGCATGACCGAGAACGGCGGCGTCACCATGACCCGGCCCGAAGACCCGCCGGAGCGGGCGGGCGAGAGCGACGGCACCGTCGTGGCCGGCATGGAGGCTCGCATCGTCGACGAGGAGAACCAGCCGGTCCCGGCCGGCGAGATCGGCGCGTTGCAGGTACGCGGCGCGGCCCAGTGCCTCGGCTACTACCGGCGCGACGAGATCTACGCCAAGTCGCTCACGCCGGACGGCTGGTTCGACACCGGGGACCTGGCCCGCGACGACGGGTACGGCGGGGTGCGCATCTCCGGCCGGACCAAGGACATCATCATCACCAACCTGTGTCTCAAGCTACCGGTGAGCGACATCGAGGCGCTGCTCGGCAGGCATCCCCGCATCCGCGACATCGCGCTCATCGGCATCCTGGATCCGACGCTGGTCGAGCTGGTGTGCGCTGTGGTGACGCCGTCGGGCGAGCCGCCCACGCTTGAGGATCTGCGGACGTACCTGAAGGACGCCGGCGTGAACAACTGGTTCTGGCCCGAGCGCCTCGAAGTGGTCGAGGCGATGCCGCGGACCATCACCGGCAAGATCCGGAAGGTCGAGCTCAGGGAGCGGTTCGGCGCGGCGTCCAGCTGAGATGCGCGGATCCCGGGCGCTCCCGCTGGCGGTGCTGTGCGGGAGTGCCTTTCTCGGTGCGATCGACGTACAGCTGGCGAACATCGCGTTCCCCGACATGCTCCGGAGCTTTCCGAGCAGCGGGCTGCCGGAACTGTCGTGGGTGTTCAACGGCTACGCGATCACGTTCACGGCGGCGCTGCTGCCGGCGGGCGGTCTGGCCGACCGGTTCGGCTATCGCCGGGTCTTCCTGGCCGGGCTGACGGTGTTCGTGATCGGCGCCGCCCTGTGCGCGATCGCCCCCTCGGCCGGCATCCTGATCGCCGCCAGGGTCGTGCAGGGCGTGGGCGGCGGCGTGATCACCCCGCTGACCCTGGCCCTGATCCTGCCGTACTATCCGCCGGAACGGCGCGGCACGGCGATCGGGCTGTGGAGCGCGACGCAGTCGGTGGCGACCGCCTCCGGGCCCTCGCTCGGCGGTCTGCTGGTCGGCGTCTGGGACTGGCGCACGGTGTTCTTCCTGCACCTGCCGGTCGGGCTCGTCGTGCTGGCCGGCGCGTGGCGGACCCTGGCCCGCACGCCTCCGTCCACCCCGTCCCGGCTGCCGGACATCGTCGGCCTGATCCTGCTGGTGGCGGCGATCGGCCTGCCCTCACTGGCCATCGTGCAGAGTGACGCGTGGGGGCCGGGCAGCCCGGGTACGATCACCGCCCTCGCCACGGGCGTCGTCGTCGGCGTGCTGTTCATCCGGCGTGCGCGCTCGCATCCCGCGCCCATCGTGGACCTGAGAATCCTCCGGGCCCGGAGCACTCAGCGGGCCAACCTCGCGATGTTCCTGCTCGGCCTGGTGATATTCGCCCTGCCGCTGGCCAACATCCTGTTCCTGACCAGGATCTGGGGATATTCCGTGGCCCAGGCGGGGCTCGCCATCACTCCCGGAGCGGTCGCGCAGGTCCTCACCGCGCCGATCGCCGGACGGCTGGCGGCGAGAACCGGGCATCGCAGGCTGGCGCTGTGCGGGGTCGTGCTGCTGTCGCTCGCCACGGCCTACCTGGCGGTCGCGACCGGAGGCGGCCAGGCCTACCTCACGGTGGTCTTCCCCTCGGTCGTCGTCACCGGGGTGGGCATCGCCGTGCTGGTCACCTCGCTCAGCGGGGCCGCCGTCGCCGAGATCCCGCCCGCGCGGCTCGCCACCGGCACCGCCTTGTCCGTCACCTCCCGGGCCTGTGGCGCGGTCATCGGCGTGTCGGCGCTCGTGCTGGTCCTGTCGGGGAACCGCGTCGGTGAGATCGGCGCCTATCACGGCGTCTGGGCGACCATGCTCGGGATCTGCGCCTTCATCGCCGTCGCCGCCGCGGGCCTGCGCAGCCCGGAGGCACCCGCCACGGCGAACGCCGGTCAGCGCGAACCCGGCACGGAGCCACCGTGACCGGCGAGTCCCGCGCCCGCGTGGCGCCGCTGCTCGGCCTGCTGGAAGAGTGATCCGCGACACGAGTCGCCGATGTCGAAAGGGTCCGCGCGATCCAGCTGAAGCCCGCCGCCGCCGAGCGGTCCGGCTGAGTCGGGCGACGAAGAACGAGGTGAGTCAGCCTCAACGGTATGGACCGCAACTGCCTGCGCTGCGTAGTCGTACCCGTTGAATCCAAGGAGACGCCGCCGCCCGGGGGACTTCCAGCGATCAAGCTCCGGTGGCCCGCCAGCGAAGTCGAAGTCTCGCGCGGCGCCTCTTGACTTCCTTCTCCACCAGCAGGACGGCGCGTCGTTCGACGTCCGTGTAATACTCGTCCACATCAAGCCGCTCGTCCGCGACCTGCTCGGCTCTTTCGATGACTTCGTCACTCACAGTAGGTCCGTTTTCCATTTAGGCTCCCTCCCTGCATTGACTGCCTCTTCGATGCGCTGCCATCAAAGTCTCACAGACCACGAACATGCGCCAGACCTGCCGCCAGCGCCCCGCCGAGCAGTCTGAGCGCCTCTACATCCGAATCTTCGAACGCTTTCGCCTCGGGTGAGACCACCACGAGCAGCCCTTCTTTGAGACCGGCCTCCTTGACGCCGACAGAGCTGGCGATACAGCTCTTATACCGGGGCTTCCCCATCTCCAGGACGTCGAGGAAGGAATCCTCCCGGCTAATATCATCTACGCGCTTCACCCGCAGATGGTTCGATGCGAATTGCAGGAGATCTCTATCGTGATCACCATCGACACCTAACCTGCTCCGAGGCGAGCCGACTCCCCAAAGCGCGCTTACCAGTTGAAGATACCCATCTGGCCCGAACTTATAGTAAGCAGCCCGCGTCAAGCCTGGCTGCTTGGCGTGGCTGCAGGTACGCCTGGCTGCGGCGACGATCTGGTGGATTAAAATATCGGCTGCGGCTTTCGCCTCGATTGCGTCGTTCTTACTGCACAGCCGGCCGAGAGCGACGATGACCGGGAGCCCGCCGCCGGAGAGCGTCCGGGCCAATCGGGCGGCGACCTCTTTGTAGCCGCCATCGCCGGTGTGCCGCAGCCATATCGAAAGTCCGCCGAGCGCCGCGCAAATCAATAAGGACAGGACAACGGCATCATGAGCCTGGTCATCGACAAGTGTCACCGCGACGCCCAGGCCCGGAACCGCCATTCCAAGAAGTGCCGTGACGGGAAGGTTGAGGAGCGCCTTGTCGGCGAAATTCCTCATGACCTGCCAGGTGCGCTTGCTTTTCATCAGCCGACGTCCTTTGCCGATCTTGAGCTACCGGTCCACGGAAGTATCCGCCGTGACAAGATAACGTGAGCCGGGCGCTGTAGCCACAAGAACGTTCATAGACAGAGGATCATCACCAATCCGACACCACGGTGATCGGACATCTCTCCTATAAGCCGCCTAAGTGATTAGTCGGGCTCGACATCGCGTGAATGAAAAACAAATGAAGGCACTAATCAATTCGGGCCCTATAATCTTGGGGCACGGGAAACCTCACGTCGGACTCGGCCGACGCGCGCGGAAGCGACGGAACGCGACGAGGAGGATCACCCCGGCGATGAGGGCTATCAGCCCGGCGACCGCGAGGGCCAGCGTCCAAGGAGAGTCCAACGACCCCGGCACTCCCCACGTTCCAGGCTTTTCGGGGAAGGTGAGCGTTCCGGTCGCCGTGTGGCTGACCCGGCCGCTGCGAAGGGTGAGGTGAAACTTCCACGGCCCGGCGGGGAGGTCCTTGCCCATCAGTGCGATGACGTTTCCCTGGTCGCCGGGCGCCAGGGTGGTGTCGCGATTGACCGGGAAGGGGCCGGCGCGCAGAAAGCTCGGCCCGTCCGACAGCGACAGCTCTCCGTCGAAGTCGAGCGCGCGTTCGCCGGTGTTGGAGACGTCCACCACGATCTTCAGCTGTCCGTCTTCGGTGCGCCCCGGCACCACCCCGCCGATCTCGAAGTCCGAAGGCGGCTCCCCGCCCAGACCCACGTCGAGATAGGAGCGGATCCCGACACGATGGACGAGTTTCACGTTCCCCTTCGATCCAGGCCTGTCCGAGGAGACCTGTGCCCATACGACGGCGTACCGCTCTCCTTTGCCGGCCCATTGCGGCACGGCGACGGTGGCCTTCACCCGTGTCCTGCCGTTCGCCGGCAGGTCGACGGACGAACGGTTGAGCCTGACCCACTCGCTCAGCTCGTTGGAGGTGCGGTCCGGCGCGAAGGTGTAGCGGCCGTCCCTGATACCGGCGGCGGCCGCGTACAACTCCACGTGCTGAGGCTCGTGTGAGGTGCTGTAGACCTCGAAAATCCGGGTGAAGGTGGTGCCGGGATTGACATGGTCGACGATGAAGACGCGCGAGCGCGGGTCGTCCATCCGATTGGCGGGAGCCTCCAGCAGCTTGATGCCGATGCTGTCCCTATCGCTCGAACTCGCCCCATCTCGGCTCCCCGAGTCCGCGACCGCGGGAGCGCTGATCACCACATGCAGCAGGAGCGCCATCAGCGTCGTGTAGACGGGCCTGCGCAACAGCGAGGTAGGCATATGAGCTAGGCGACGGAGTGGTTCACCGTGCCGGTATAGGTGCCTTCCACCGCTTGGGCGGGGAGGTTGATGACGATCCACGGGTTCCATGTGGCGGAGTTGTCACCGGAGCCGGTGATCTTGCTGTAGGCGGTGCGCGATACGTTCAGCGATTGCGCGGCCGCCGCGGTGGCCTGGCCCGGGACGAAGGTGCCGGTACCGGTGGTGGCGGTCGCGGTGCCGGACCAGTACAGAACATCCGTGTTGGGAATCGTCTCAGCGGGGGTGCCACCGCCCGTCGTGAAGCCACCCGCCGAGGCGTCCACCGACGCCACCCAGGTGGCGACGAGCGCGGCCCGCTCGTCGGTCACGGTGACCGGGCCAAGAACTCCACTGACCTGCTGGCCCCCCCAGCCATCTCCGATGAGCTTGGAATCCGGCACGCTGACCTTCAGGCCGTCCTTGGCGGTCACGGTGAAGGTCACCGTGGTGGGACAGGTCGTTGAGTCCGGGCACTCATCGGCCTGCGAGGGAAGGGCCACCATCGTGGCGGCCAGCACACCGGCGGCACCGACCAGCGGGATGCGCAGACAGCTCTTGAACATTGCCGATTCCTTCCGTAGAAACCCGGCGTCCTGTCTGGATGCGCTCCCGGGTGATCTCATCCTGCTCCGCGATCACTCGGCTGAAACGGCCCGAGCAAGCATCTATCAACTCTTTGTGATCATATGATGACTATATGTAATCATCGGAGAGACGGTTTGCGCTGCCCGGGCCTGGGTGGTCGTGAGTCGGTTGTTCAGTCGGAGTAGCGCCGCTGTCTCACGCTGGCGGCCAGCGCGGCGGCTCTGGCCGCCTCCGCCGGCGTGAACGGCAACGCGGGGCGACTGACCAGGAGCGCCCGTTCGGGATGAACGGAGATCACCATGGTGGTGCCGGACTCGCCGCCGCCGGCGACGGTGTCTCCGGGAAGTCGCCATTGGACGTCCGCGGCGCGCAGGAGTTCCGCCATCGCGTGAGGCAACTGCTCGGGATCCTCACTGACGGCGTGGGCCAGGACGAGGGCCTGGACACCGGGATCGACGAGGTCTTTGACGTACGCGCGGACGATGACGATGTCGAGCCCGCCGGCCTTGCCGACCGCTGAGCGCAGGTCCTTCTCGCTCAGCTCGGCGGGCGCCTCGACCACGAACTCGTCCAGCGCGTCGCAGCCGGACGGAGAGATCGCGCTGCTGCCCGTCGCGGCGATGTGCAGGGCCAGGACGTTGCAGTCCAGCCTGGCGAACGCCGCGGCCAGCTCCGCCAGACGGCCCGGACGGTCGACCACCCGAGTGCGGATACGCCACAGCTTCATGGGCCGGCCTCCCTCGATATCGATCACCTCGGCGGCGGGACGCCGGGTTCCGCGCCGCGTGCCGAGCCGTTTGTGGACGAAGGCGCAGACGATCAGCCCCGCACCGAGTGCGATCAGCACCGCGGGGCCCGGGGCGGAGTGCCCCATAAGAGTGGCGAACAGGTGGGCCAGACCGACCGCCACGAACAGCACCGCCAGCTCTACGACCTCACGCTTCCACGAGGCGGTGGCCTGCTCAGGAGTGTGCGCCCGATCTACATCTTTCGCATCGCTCATGGAGGCAGGATGGCAGCCGGCTGTTTCGCGGCCACGTGACGTGCGGTTTCGCCGACATTAATCCTCACGGGGCGCCGCGCCCGCGATGCGGGGGCGACTCGGGCCCGCAACGCGACGAGCCGGGGCCCGCACCTGTTCAGGTGCGAACCCCGGCTCGTTGTGCGTAACGTCAGGCGGGAACGATGTTCTCGGCCTGCGGGCCCTTCTGGCCCTGGGTGATGTCGAAGCTGACCTTCTGGCCTTCCTGCAGCTCGCGGAAGCCCTGGGCGGCGATGTTCGAGTAGTGGGCGAAGACGTCAGCGCCGCCGCCGTCCTGCTCGATGAAGCCGAAGCCCTTTTCTGCGTTGAACCACTTCACGGTGCCAGTCGCCATGTCGATCTCCTCTTGGATAGGCGCAGTAGTCAGAACCCGCACGTCACGGGCCCCACGTCGCCGAAATGACCCATCCGGAAATGACCGGCAAACAAAATGCGCCCGAGGGCTACGTCCCGTCAGGCGCACACAAAGTTCATTGGGTACCAGAACTGCAACTGAGTTCAGGATAGCACGTACCCCCCGCCGATGGGCCGACACGCGACCGCGTCAGCGGCCGACGCGGCGGTCCGCCGAGCAGGTGTGGTGGTCGAGGACGCGGCCCAGCAGGTCGACCAGCCGCTCGCGGTCGGCGGGTGACAGCGGGGCGAGCAGGTCGCGCTGGACCTCGCCCAGCACGGCGTCCAGTTGATCGAGCCGCCGGCGGCCCTCCGGGGTCATGGTGATGACGTTGCGCCGCCGGTCGTCCGGATCGGGAGCGCGGAGGACCAGCTGCTGGTCGGCGAGTTCGTTGACCATCGCGACGGTGTCGCTGCGGTCGATCCCGCAGCGCTGGCTGAGGCTCGCCTGGCTCGCGGGGCCGTACTCCTCCAGCGCGGCGAGTATCGCGAAGTGGTAGCCCCGGGCGTCGATCGGGCTCAGCCCCTCGGTGATCAGCCGGTGCGCGTGCAGCGAGGTCTTGTTGATCAGCCAGCTGGCTTTCCCGCGCAGGCGGCTGGGGGCTGTCTCCATGCGGGAAGTGTAGCCAACCCGTTGGGGCTACCCACGATTTCCGTTACCGTCGGCCCAGCAGCGGGTCAGGGCTTCCTGGCGATGCCGCCGTACATGAGGCGCTGACCGACGCTGAGCACCTCGGGGACGGTGTCCTCGGGACGCCACAGGGGCAGCGGGACGACCCCCGGCTCGAGCAGGTCGAACCCGTCGAAGAACCCGGTGATCTCCTCGGGGGTCCGGAAGCGGCCGGTGCCGAGCAGCGCGAGGAACTTCTCCTCCGCGTCACGCGCGTCCTGGGTGGCGGAGCAGAAATGGGTGATGAACAGGTAGCTGCCCGACGGGATGGCCGCCATGTAGGCATCGACGATGCCCTTCGGGTCCTCGCCGTCGTGCAGGTGGTGCAGGATGCCGACCAGCATCAGGCCCACGGGCCGGTCCAGGTCGATGAGCCGCTTGACCGTCTCGTCTTTCAGGATCGCCGCCGGGTCACGCAGGTCGGACGTGACCACCCCGGTCAGGTCGTTCTCGGCCAGGATCGCCCGGCCGTGGGCCAGCACCATCGGGTCGTTGTCGACGTAGACCACGTGCGACTCCGGATTCGCCCGCTGCGCGACGTGATGCGTGTTCTCCACCGTCGGCAGGCCGGAGCCGAGGTCGATGAACTGCGTGATGCCACGCTCGGCGAGAAAGCGCACGCCCCGGCCGAGAATCTGCCTGTTGTACGTGGCCACATCGTAGATCTCGGGGACGACCTTCACGATCTCGGCGACGAACGCGCGGTCGACCTCGAAGTTGTCCTTGCCGTTGAGCACGACGTCATAGGCCCGGGCGATGCTGGGCCGCGTTGTGTCGATGCCATTTGCCCACAAGTCCGACTTGTCGGTCACGGTGGACTCCTCGCGAGGTCGGAAACAGTCTTGATGATCATATCCGGAAAGATGAGGGAGACGCGGTTTTGAGGCGATATGCGGGCCGCTAAACCTCGGGCAAGCAACCATTCCCTGACATGCCGTTTGATGAATCTTGGGGTGATTAATGGCGTATGTCGGATTTAGGCTGGGAGGGATTTCGCCGTCTACCGCAGGAGGAACCCATGACGAGGTTCATGGACGTCCACCACAACATGGTGGGCATCACTGACGAGCAGTTCCGTGAAGCGCACGAGGCCGACCTCGCGATCCAGGGGGAAGAGGGAGTCTCCTTCGTGCAGGCCTGGGCGGATCCCGACGAAGGTGTCATCTACTGCCTGTCCGACGCGCCCAGCGCGGAGGCCGTACAACGGATTCACCAGCGCTCGGGCCACCCCGCCGACGAGATTCACCCCGTGCCGCTGGCGCTCTGATCGCGCTTCAGGAGCAGATCCCGGAGCGCCTTGGCGGCGCCGCTGAGGAAGCCGTGGCGTCGTTGGATGAGGACGACCGGGATCGAGAAGGCCGCGTCCGCCAGATCCAGGATGCGGACCCGGCCTGAGCCGAGTTCGTCCTCGACGCCGCTGCGTGGCAGGAGCGCCAGGCCGAAGCCGGCTTCGACCATCTTGATCTGTGCCGTCAGACTGTCTATCGGCACGATCTCCGTCGTGGTGAGCGCGTCCCGGCCCAGCAGCCGTTCCAGTGCGTCGGCGTAGGGCTGGCGGGCCTCGCCGGGGCGCGGCGGAAAGGTGATCCATGGGTGCTCGGCCAGTCGCCGGGGATCCAGGTGGTGCCCGCCGACGAGCGGGTGGTCGGGTGCGGCGACCGCCACCAGTTCCTCGTCGTACGTCTTCGTCGAGATGATGTCCGGGTGGTTGTCGTCGTCGTAACGCAGGCCGAGCACGGCTTCGCCGCGGCGGACGAGGTCGCTGACGCCGTCGCTGGTGGCCGTGCGAATGCGCAGCCGTACACCTGGATGGCCGATGCGGAAACTCCGTAGCCCTCGGGTGAGGCTCGTGCTCGCGAGGGTGCCGACGAAGGCGAGGACGACCTGCCCGGTGCGCCCGCCGCTGAGCTCTCGAACCGAGCCGAGGCTGTCCCGCATGACGGTGAGCAGCGTCTCGGCGTAGGGCAGGAACGCCTGGCCGGCCTCGGTGAGCAGGACACCGCGCCCCACGCGCTCGAACAGGGGCGCGCCCAGCTCTTGTTCGAGCAGGCGGATCCGCCGGCTGATCGCCGGTTGGGACACGTGCAGCGCCTCCGAGGCCCGGGTGAAGCCGCCGTACCGCTCGATGGCGAGGAACGTCGCGATCTGGTCGACCTCCATGCCATCAGATTAGCTGATGTATTACTTCAAACCTATGCATTGGACACATATCCCCTGGTCTTCCTAGGGTCGCGGTGTGCCGAAAACACGCCCTTCTCCATCCGCGGCAGCGGTTCGTGAGCTGTTTCTGCTCGATCGGGCGGTCACTCACCTCAACCACGGCGCTTTCGGCGCCTGCCCGCGACCGGTCTTCGAGGCTTATCAGAGCTGGCAACGCGAGCTCGAGCGCTCGCCGTCCTTGATGTTCGACGTCCGCCTCCACGGCCACCTGGCCCATGTGCGGTCGGTTCTCGGCGCGTACGTCGGAGCCGACGCCGACGACCTGGCCTTGCTGTTGAACGCGACCGTGGCCTTGAACGCGGTCTTCCGGTCCCTCAGGCTGTCGGCCGGAGACGAGGTACTGACGACGGAGCACGAGTACGGAGCCGTTCTCAACGCCCTGGACTCCGTCGCCGCGCGGACGGGAGCGCGCGTCGTGCGCGCGGCGGGCAGCACCGCGGACGAGATCTGGGCGGGAGCGACCGAACGGACGAAGGCCCTGGTCGTCAGCCATGTGTCATCGCCGACGGCGTTGCTGATGCCGATCGAGCGGTTGTGCCGGCTCGCGCGCGCGGCCGGCGTCCTTTCGATCATCGACGGCGCCCACGGCCCGGGCCAACTGGCCGTGGATCTGACCGCCATGGGCGCCGACATCTACGTCGGGAACTGCCACAAGTGGTTGTGTGCGCCCAAGGCCGCCGCGTTCCTCCACGCGCGCCGTGACGTCCAGTCCGCGCTGGTCCCGCCGGCGGTCGGCTGGGGATTCGGGGAGACGCGGTACGAACCGAGCCAGGATTGGCGAAGCGCGCGTGACCCGTCGGGATATCTCGCGATTCCCGCCGCGATCGCGTTCGTCGAAGTCAACGGGCGCCATGCCGAATGCCGCGCCATTCTGCGCCGCGCACGCACGGTGATGACCGAGGCGGGGTTCGCGCCTTTTGCGGATGAGCAGCCGATCCAGCTTGCGTATTTTCACGTGCCCGACTGCGATCCGGCGGCCGTCACCGCCCGTCTGCGCGAGGAGTTCGCGATCGACGCGCCCGTTCGCGTGTGGAAGAGCCGGCCGATGGTCCGGGTATCGGTGGCGCCTTACAACACCCTTCAGGACGTTCACCGCCTCGCCGACGCGATGTCCACGATCTTCGCGAGCGCTCGGCGCTCATAGCCCCCGATCTCGCACCGCCCACCTTCTACGTCAGGAAGCCCCATGACAATCCCCTCAGGCTCGGTCGGCGACGGCTCAGGCCAAAGACTCCGCCGCGACGTCCGGCTCGTCGGACTGCTGTTCACCTCGGTCGGCGCCATCATCGGCTCAGGCTGGCTGTTCGGAGCCCAGAGCGCGGCGAACACCGCCGGCCCGGCGGCCGTCTTCTCCTGGATCATCGGCGGATTCATGATCATGACGATCGCTCTCGTCTACGCCGAGCTTGGGACGATGTTCCCGCTCTCGGGAGGAGTGACGCGATTTCCCCACTACGCGTTCGGCTCGTTCGCCAGTTACGGGTTCGGCTGGATCCTGTGGATCACCTGCGGATCGGCGGCGGCCATCGAGGTGGAGGCCGCCATGCAGTACAGCTCGGTGCATTTCCCGTCGCTGATGCACGAGGTGGACGGCGTTCCGGTGCTGACCTTTCCGTTCGGGTTCGTGATCGCGGTTCTCCTGATGGGGGTTCTGACGGCGGTGAATCTGTACGGGATCAAATGGTTCGCGCGGGCGAACAACGCGTTGGTCTGGTGGAAGCTCGCCGTCATCGTGGTAGTGATCGTCGCCTTCGCGGTCACCGCCTTTCACAGCGGGAACTTCAACCTGGCCGACTCCGCCGCCGGAGGCCATGGCGGGTTCGCCCCCTTCGGCCTGAAGGGGATATTGACCTCGATCGCCACCTCGGGTGTCGTCTTCTCCTACCTGGGCTTCCGGCAGGGAATCGAGTTGGCCGGCGAAACCGACAATCCTCGCCGCAACATTCCCATAGCCGTCGTCGGCTCGGTCGTGCTGACCGGAGCCCTCTACATCCTGCTGCAGATCGTGTTCATCGGGTCGCTCTCTCCCGACGCGCTGGCCGCGGGCTGGGGCAAGATCTCGCTCGCGTCGGGTTCCACGAGCGTCTTCGGCCCCCTCGCCGCGCTCGCGACGATTCTCGGACTCAACTGGCTGGCGGTCGTTCTTTATCTCGACGCCGTGGTGTCACCCGCCGACAGCGGGTTGATCTACACCACGAGCACGTCCCGGGTCACCTACGCCATGGGGCGCAACAGGAACGCCCCGTCCAACCTGAGCCGCCTCAACAGACGCGGAACGCCGTGGGTGAGCCTGCTCCTCACCTTCTTCGTCGGCGTCATCTTCTTCCTGCCGTTCCCGGGGTGGCAGTCGCTGGTGGGGTTCGTGACCGCGGCGACCGTGCTCTCGCTCGGATCCGGCGCGCTCGCCTTGGCCGCCTTCCGCCGGTCCCTTCCGGATCACCCGCGGCCCTTCAAGATCCCCGGCAAAGACGTCATCCCCTTCCTGGCCTTCTACTCCTCGAACCTCATCATCTTCTGGACGGGTTGGCAGACCGGCTGGAAGTTGTACGTCGCCGTCCTCATCGGCTATGCGGTGTTCGTCGTCACCCATCCGTTCATCAAAGACGGCCCCGCCCTCGAACTGCGTTCGTCCTCCTGGTTCTTCCCCTGGCTCGGTGGCCTCGCTCTCATCGGCTACCTGGGCGACTACCCCGACCAGAGCCAGGCGGCCGGCAACCTCGGACTGATCGGCTTCGGATGGGGGTTCGTCGTCGTCCTGGTGTGGACCGCGGTCATCTACGGATGGGCCGTGAGGACCCGGCTCTCCGATGCCAAGGTCGCGCGGATGCTCGCGTCGGGTTTCGTCGGAGAGGAGGACGCCCTGGACCATGCCAAGGACGATGGCGCCGCGATCGCGCGCTGACCCCGACCCCGAGATCAAGACAGGAGAGACATGGAAGTGAACGTCGCGGCAGTGGGATCTCGCAGCGGTTCCGAGCTGTTCGACCGCATCGAGGAGTACGGCGCGGAACAGGTCGTGTTCGGGAGTGACCCGGCCACCGGGCTGCGCTCGATCATCGTCATCCACGACACCACGCTCGGGCCTTCGCTGGGCGGGGTGCGGATGTGGCCGTACGCGAGCGAAGCGGAGGCGCTCGCCGACGGCCTGCGCCTGGCACGGGCCATGACGCTGAAGGCCGCGGCCGCGGGGCTCGGCCTCGGCGGCGGCGCCGCCATCGTCATCGGCGATCCGGCACGCGACAAGTCCGAAGCTCTCCTGCGTGCCCACGGCCGGTTCATCGCCACGCTGGGCGGCCGGTTCATCCCGGTCAACGACGTCGGAACCGTACAGGCGGATATCGAGGTCATCGGCCGCGAGACCGCGCCCGTCTGCGACAAAGGCGACCCTTCTCCGTACACGGCGCTGGGGGTTCTCGCCGCGATCCGGGCCGGGCTGCGCGCCGCCCACGGCTCCGGCGAGCTCGCCAGAGCGACCGTGGCCGTTCAGGGAGCCGGCAACGTCGGATCCCACCTGACCCGCCTCCTGCGCGCGGAGGGCGCCGAAGTGGTGCTCGCCGACCTCGTCGAGGAACGCGCCCGCGACGTGGCCGGACGGTACGGCGCGCGGTGGATGTCGCCGCAGGACATCGTCTCGGCCCCCTGTGACGTGTTCGCGCCCTGTGCTCTCGGCGAGGTGGTGACGCAGGAGACGCTGCCCCGGCTGCGGTGCCGCGTCATCGCCGGGGGCGCGAACAACGTGCTCGCCGAACCCGGACTCGCCGACGCGCTCGCCAGGAGGGGCATCCTGTACGCGCCGGACTTCCTCGCCAACGCCGGAGGGCTGGTGTATCTGGAGGGTCAGCTCCTCGGTCACGACGACGCCGGCTCGACCGCGCGCGTCGAAGGCGTGGGAGGGATCGTCGGCGACGTCTTCGAGCGGGCGGACCGCGAGCACATCACCACGGTCGAAGCCGCCACCGCGATCGCGCACGCGAGACTGGCGGCACGGAGCCTCGACGACTGACGTCGATCGAGGTGTTCACGCCGTGGAACATCCTGTCACGCCTCCTAGGTGGGGAGACGGGAGGCGGCGGGAACACCATGATCAATGGGACAGGCGGAGGCGAGAGCAGAGTGCTGATCCGGCTGGTGGGGTCGTTCGCGGTCGAGCGGGACGGCCTGCGCGGGACGGTCGGCGGCCGGGCCAGGACGCTCCTGAAACTGCTCGCGGTCGAGCGCGGCCACGCCGTGCCCACCGACCGCGTCGTGGAGGCGCTGTGGGGCGACCGCCCGCCGAAGCGGCCGGCGGAGAACGTCGCCACGCTGGTGAGCAGGCTGCGCAGGACACTCGGCCCGCAGGCCGTGACGGGCGGCAGACGGTGCTACCGCCTCGGCGAGCCGCCGGCGGTGAGCGTGGACCTCGACGAGGCGACCGCGCTGATCGCGGAGGCGGAGGGCCGGCTGGCGGTGGACGAGGCGGCCGTGGCCGTCGCCGCGGCGACGCGGGCGATCCAGCTGCTCGACGGCGGTGCCGTACTGGATGGGGAATTCGACGCGCCTTGGGCGGCGGCGGCGCGGGGCGAGGCGGCCGGGCTGCTCAGGCAGGCGCGCCACGCGGCGGCCACGGCGGCGCTCCGGATCGCCGAGCCGGGGCGGGCGCGGCGGGCGGCCGAGGCGGCGGTGGCCGCGGACCCGTTCGACGAGGCCGCGCAGCGTCTGCTGATGCGGGCGCATACCGCGGCGGGCGAGCCCGCGCGGGCGTTGCTGGCCTACGAGCGGCTGCGCGACATCCTGGC
This sequence comes from Nonomuraea sp. NPDC026600, assembly GCF_040638335.1. Taxonomy (NCBI): domain Bacteria; kingdom Bacillati; phylum Actinomycetota; class Actinomycetes; order Streptosporangiales; family Streptosporangiaceae; genus Nonomuraea; species Nonomuraea sp. NPDC026600. The sequence continues at coordinate 134,284 of NZ_JBEZYD010000023.1, read as the reverse complement.
GGCCGAGCTGGGCACGGACCCGGCGGCCGAGACGCGGGCCGTGCACCTGGCGATCCTGCGCGAGCAGCCGGTCGCTCCCCTGACCGCGGCCGCGAGGGAAGGGGGCTCCGCGCTGCCGGGGCGGGCGGTGGAGGTGGCCGGGATCTCCCGGTCCTGGGCGGCGTCCGTGGCGGGGCGGACCGCCGTGCTGCTGATCGTGGGCGAGGCGGGCATCGGCAAGTCCCGGCTGGCCGACGAGGCGGTACGGGTCGCGCGGGCCACCGGCGGGATCGTCCTGCGGGCGCAGTGCCACGAGATCGAGCGTTCGCTCTTCCTCCAGCCGTTCGCCGACGCGTTGGCGTCGCAGGTCACCCGGCTCGCCGGCCCGGTGCTCCGCGACATGGTGGGCGATGGGGCGCGGGCGCTGGCCAGGCTGATCCCGGAGGCGGCGCCGGCGCTGCGGCAGGAGGGCGAGGGGCCGGGCGGGGAGGCCGGGCGCCGGTCCGCGTACGAGGCGGTGGTCGCCTTCCTGCGGGCCCTGGCGGCCGGGAAGCCGGTCCTGCTGGTGCTGGAGGACCTGCATCTCGCCGGGACGGCGACCGTCGAGCTCGTGCACTACCTGGCCCGCCGAGTCTCCGGCGCCCGCCTGCTGGTCGTCGCGACGGCGCGCCCGGCGGAGGACACAGCGGAGGACACGGGCGGCGCGGCGGCGGGCCCAGCGGCAGGCGCGGCGGAGGGTGCGGCGGCGATGGACGCGCTCGGGCGCGCGGCCGTCCGGCTGGAGCTGGGGCCGCTACCCGCGCAGGTGGTCGCGCGGCTGGCCGCCGAGGCCGGCCAGGGCCGCTGGGCCGACGAGGTCCTCCGTCGGACGCGCGGCCATCCGCTGTTCGTCGTCGAGCTGCTGCGCGGCCTGGCGGCGGGCGAGCGCGGGGTGCCGGAGGCGCTGCGCGCGGCGGTGCTCGCGCGGGTCCGCCGGATGGGCCCGCTGGTGGAGCGGCTGCTGCGGGCCGCCTCCGTGCTCCGTTGCGCCTTCGATCCGGCGCTGCTGGGCGAGCTGCTCGGCCTCTCGCCGCAGGTGGCGGCCGAGCAGTGCGAGCGCGCGCTGCGGGTGGGGCTGCTCGTGGTGGTGGGCAGCAGGTACGAGTTCGCCAACGAGCTGACGAGGGAGGCCCTGTACTCCGCCACACCCGCCCCGACCCGGCTGGTCTACCGCCGCCGGGCCGCCGAGCTGCTCGGCCGCCGCGCTCGGGCGGCGGTCAACGGCCGGAGCCGCTGCCCCTAGCCCGACCGCCGCTGAGGGGGAGTTCGTCGGCGTACATCCGGGCCTGCAACTCGTACAGCTCGGCGTACCGGCCGGATCGGGTGATCAGCTCGTCGTGCGTGCCCTGCTCCGCCAGCTCGCCCTCGTGCAGGAGGTAGATCCGGTCGGAGTTGCGCACGCTGGCCAGCCGGTGCGTGATCAGGATGACAATCCGGCCGGGGGCCAGGCGGCGCAGCGACTCGTACACGGCGAACTCGGCCTTGGCGTCCAGCGGCGCGGTCGGCTCGTCCCAGATCAGCACGGGCGCGTCGCGGAAGACGCCGCGGGCGACGGCCAGCCGCTGCCACTGCCCGCCTGACAGTTCCCGGCCGCCGCGGAAGTACTTCGACAGCAGCGTCTCCCAGCCGTGGGGCAGGTCCGCCACCACGGTGTCGGCGCCCGCCAGCTCGGCGGCGGCACGCAGTGCCAGGTCACCGGGGTCGTCGCGGTCGTGCCGGCCGGCTCTGACGTTGGCGCGGGCGGTGTGCGGCCATCGGATCGGGTCCTGGAGCACCATCATGATCCGGTCGCCGACGCTGTGCGGGTCCAGCTCGCGGATGTCCACGCCGTCCCAGCTCACCTGGCCGCCCGTGGGCTCGTAGAGGCCCGCCATGATCTTGGCGAGCGTGGTCTTGCCGGAGCCGTTCTCGCCGACCAGGGCGATGGTCTGGCCCGCGCGGACGGTGAGGTCGATGCCGCGCAGCGCGTCGCCGGTGCCGCCCGGGTAGCCGAACTCGACGCCGCTCAGCGTGATCACCTGCGGCGCGGCGGGCGCCAGCCGGGTGGTCGCCGCGGGGCTCCTGGAGGCGGCGTCGTCGACGAACTCCTGGTAGTCCGCCACGTACATGCCCTGCTCCAGCAGTTGGTGCGCCGAGTGGACCAGCCGGCTGAGCGCGGCGTTCGCGGTCCGCACGGCTATCACCGCCCCGCCGGCCACCGCCAGCGGGATCCAGCCCGCCTGGAGCAGCAGGCCGAGCACGGTGAACGTGATGCCGGCCATGAGCCCGGTCAGCGCCCGGCCGACGGTGCCGACGCGCACCTGGCCGGCCAGCACGCGTACCTCCTGGTCACGCAGGGGGTCGGCCACCTCGGCGTACTCCCGCAGCAGGAAGTCCTGGGCCTGGCAGGCGCGGATCTCCGGGGCGGGCTCGCGCTGCGTGCCCAACTCGGTGATCATCTGGACCCGGCGGTTCAGGGTGACCGTGCGGGTCATGTGCGCGTACGCCAGCCGGGCCGAGCGCTGCACCGTCCAGGCGGCCGGGAACACGCCCAGCACCAGCACCGGGAGCAGCGCGGCGTGCAGGACGGCCAGGCCGGTGAACGCGGCGGCGAACGCCAGCGCCGCGCCGATGAGGTCGACCAGGTTGTCCACGGCCCGCGCGAGGTGGAACAGGCCGCGGTCGCGGGCCCGCTGCATCCGGTCGTAGAAACCGGCGTCGTCGTAGGCGGCCAGCTCCACGCGGAGCCCGGCCGCGAACAGCTCGCCCTCCGCCATCCGGCGCACCGCGGGCGTCAGCCGGGCGTACGCGGCCGCGACGGCCATCTCGACCGCGCCCCGCAGCACGTACGCCCCCGCGACGAGCACGAGCATGGGCAGCGCGGCCGCCACCACGTCCACGGTGGGGCCGGCGGCGAGCAGCCGTTCCAGCGCCCCCGTGGTGGCGAGCAGGCCGAAGGCCGTGGCGGCGCCCGACACGAGCTGGAGCAGCACGACCGTGACGGCCTGCCGGGGCGCCGCCCGCGCCACGATCGAGAGCACCGCCCGGCTGGTGGCCGGCAGCCGCCGGCACATCCGCCAGAAGCCCATGTCGCCGGCGTCGTCGAGCTGCCAGTACGGCGACACCATCTGGGCGTCGGCGGATGCGCTCAAGACGCCACCACCGGACCGGGATCGGGCAGCAGCACCGAAGGCAGCGTGCATTCGGGATGCATACGGAGCAACTGGTACACGATTCCGCCGAGGCCCGGCATCAGCCCCGGGATGAAGGCGTCCCTGGCGAACCCGCTGACCGGCCCGTGCCTCTCGACGCTGCCGAGCAGGTGGGCCTCCAGCCGGGGCCGGTCCAGCCCGCCCGCGCCGAGCCCGGCGGTGACGGCCAGGTCCAGCACCTCCCAGGCCCCGAAGTCGCCGTGGCACAGGGTGTGGTTCCAGCCGATGCCGTCGGCCTGGCTGGACTGCGCCGCGCGCCGCAGCAGATCACGCAGCGGCTCGGGGTCGCCGCGGCCGACCATGAGCCGGTCGGCCGCGACGGCCGCGATCCCGACGGAGCCGTGGCACCAGGCCGCCCCGATCTGGTCCGGCCCGCGCAGGTCGCGCCAGCTTCCGGTCTCCGGGACGTACAGGGTCTCCTCGTAGGCGAAGGCGGCCTCGGCGACGGTGGCGCAGTCGGTGTCACCGGTGGCCGCCGCCAGCCGGTCCAGCGCCCAGCCGATGCCAGTCGCCCCGTGCGCCAGGCCGCCGATCCCGTCCGGGAAGCCGTCGACCGTCCAGCACGCGGTGTCGCCGCGTACTTGCGCCGCCGACACCAGCTTGCGGCCGATCTCCCCGGCCAGCTTTCCCGCGTCGGCGTCGCCCGCGCTCTCGTGGAGCCGCAGCAGCGGCACCACCGCTCCGGCCATGCCGCGTACCAGGTCGAGTGACGGGTCGGAGTCCAGCGCCGCGGGCAGCTCGCGTACCAGGTCGGCCGACCGCGAGAACGCCTCGGCCGACTCGATCACGCCGAGCCGGACCAGCAGCAGCCAGCCCCAGATCCGCGACGCGAGGCCGAGGTAGCCGCCGGCGGGCGCGGGCCGGCGCGTCCGGATCTTCGCCCGGTCCTCCGCCCACTGCTCCTCAGCCATCCGTATCGTCCGCAGCACGTCGGCCAGCAGCGGCGCGGCCTCCGGCACCGGGTCGGCCCGTCCCGCCTCCATCTCGCGCAGGTAGCCCGCCAGCAGCACGGCGATGCCCGCCGCTCCGCCGTACATGTCGAGGCCGAGCGGCATCACGGCCCATCCGGTCGGGTTGAGCACCGGCGCGATCCACGTGACCGTGCCGTCCTCGGCGCGCACGGCGGCCTCGGACAGCGACCGCATGATGCCGGCCGCAAGCGCCCGCCGCCTGCGGTCCAGGTCGCCGGTGTCCAGGCCGGCCGGGAGCAGGCGCCGCTGGTCGGGTACGCCGCCCTCGTTCAGGTACGCGCTGACCAGGGCGGACTGGATCACCTGGTGCTCCAGCGCGAGGTCGGCCGACCGCCATCGGCGCAGCGTCCCGGAGATCAGGTCCTGGGTGGGGCCCCACAGAGTGCCGCGCGGCCCGGTGAGCCGGCCGCGGCGCGGCGTGGTGGCGAAGAACGGCACGTCGCCGTCCAGCAGTTCCTCGACCTCCGCCTCGATCACCACGGGGTCGTCCGGCCGGCCGGGCGCGTTGGCCGCCTGCTTGGCGAGCAGGTCCGCCGCGCGCCGCCGGGCGGCGGGCTCGTCGTGCAGCGCCTGCGGGTGCCAGAGCATCCGCTGCAGCTCGGCGTAGCTCTCGGTGGACCTGAGCACCACCCGGATCGGCAGGTCGGCGAACTCCTCAAGCCGCCCCTCCAGCTCGCCGCCCTCGTCGATCTTCCTGAGCCGCCTGGTCACCTGGGTGAACCCGGCCACCACCAGGTCCCAGTGCTTGCTCAGCACGGGTTCCGGGCTCGGATGGTTGAGCGAGAGCGGGACGCTCACGGGCGCGAAGCCGATCCGGGCCTCGTCGGTGCCGACGCCGAGGATGACGGGCAGCTCCGTGACCGGTTGCTGGCCGGGCAGCGAGCCGATGGCCGACATGTCGACGCCGCGCCAGCCGAGCGCCAGCCCCCGGCCCGGCAGCAGCCCGGTGCCCAGCACCGAGCCGCCGATCAGCCTCCCCGCCCGGTCCGCCGCGAGCCCGTACCCGGACACGCGCTCCGGCGAGTGGGGCGTGAACAGCGCCTCGCAGTCCACGACGGTCGGGATCGGGCCCGCGGCGATCAGGTTCTCGGCGTGCAGGTCGGTGCCGCCGATCAGCCGCATCACGGCCAGCCAGTGCCCGAGGCTGCGGTAGAAGCAGCGCATCTCCTCTTCGTCGGCGCAGTAGCGGTGGGCGACGTGCTCGGCCCAGCCATAACCGTCGCCGTTCACCACGTCGGGGACCCTGATCCGCGTGCCGGCGGGCTCGTCGCCGAGCAACTGGTTCAGCAGCCGCGTCACGGCGAGGTCCACGGCGACGGAGCGCGGCTTGTAGACGACCTTGCCCGCGGCGCAGCTCAGGATCGCCACGCTCTGCCCGCCGCGATGGCTGTCCCCCGCGCCGAACTCGACGCTCACCAACTCCCCCGGCTCATCCCCCTCGAACGGCCGGAGCAGTGCCATGAGCAGCAGCCGGTCGGCGGCGAAGCGGCGGGCCAGGCTCATCGCCGCCGCGCACCTGTTGCCGATCAGCCGGCGCAGGCGCGGGAGCATGGTCGGGTAGTGGCCGCCGAGCGACTCCCAGAACTCCTGGTTCGCCGCCTGGGACTCCCAGTCCCGCCACCTGGCCTCCGAGTCGTCGCCCGTGAGCCTCCCGGTGATCCTGGCCGCGTTCAGCTCCAGGAGCAGCACCCGGTTGGTCCTCAGGCGCACGGTGTCCAACAGCGCCTTGGCGGCGCCCGCGTGCACGGCCCGGCGTTCCGTTTCCGCCAGGCCCGCGACGGACCCGAGCCGGGCCGCCAGCCGCTCCAGTGAAGGTTCGAGCAGGCGGTCCAGCACGGTGTCGCTTACGGTGTACTCCCCCATGTCAGGTCAGCAGCACAAGCGCCCGGCGGAGCCCGTGCACGCCGTACCGCAGCCGCCCACGGTCTGGTCGGGCGGAGGAGGAGGCGGGTTGCAGCCCGACGCGGCGAGGATGGATTCGAGGGTGATGTCCGCTTCCGCGTACTCACCGCTGGCGAACAGCGGGCCCGCCGGGTTCTCCCACCCGTCGATGAGCTGAGTGCCGCTCCGCCAGCCGGCCACGATCCGGTCGGCCTGTTCCGGGGTCAGTTTGGGCATGAGATCGGTCCCTTTCCTTGAGCCGAACAATCCGCTCAAGATGCTGCCAACCGGCATTGCAATTCCGTTGCAGCCAGGATCAGCCTTCGGCCAGGACCCGCTGGGCGACAGCGAAGGCCGCGTTGGCGGCCGGGACCCCGCAGTAGATCGCCGTCTGCAGCAGCACCTCGCCGACCTCGTCGGGCGTCAGGCCGTTGCGCAGGGCCGCGCGCACGTGCATGGCCAGCTCGTCGAGCTGGCCGCGGGCGACCAGCGCGGTCAGGGTGACGCAGCTACGGGTACGGCGGTCGAGACCGGGGCGGTTCCAGATCTCGTCCCAGGCGTAGCGGGTGATGAGGTGCTGGAAGTCGCGGGTGAAGCCGGTGGTGGCGGCGACGGCGCGGTCCACGTGGGCGTCGCCGAGCACCTCACGTCTGGTACGCATCCCGGCCGCGTGACTCGAATCGCCGCCCAGGTGCTGGACGATCGCGGGCGTGACGGCGTCGGCCCGCTCCACGCTGGCCAGGTGCGCCGCACCGGGCACCACGCGCAGCAGCGCCCCCGGGATGCCTTGGGCCAGCGTGAGGGCCTGGCCGAGCGGGGTGGCCGGGTCGTCGGCCCCGGCGACGATCAGGGTGGGGGCGGTGATGGCGGGCAGGCGTCCGGTCAGGTCGCAGGACGCGATGGCCTCGCAGCAGGCGGCGTACGACTCGGCGTCCACGCGTTCCAGCATGTCCGTCACCCAGCGGCCGTCGTAGCCGGCGGTGAACCAGCGGGCCGCCAGGGCTGGGGCGAGCTGGGCCACGCCGGAGGCGCGCACCAGCGCCGCCCGCTCCAGCCACGGCCCCGGCTCACCGAACCGGGCCGACGTACAGCACAGCACCAGACTGCGCACCCGGCGTCGCGGTCCCGCCGCCTGTGGTCCTGACGCTCGCTGTCCTGCCTGCTCTCCTACCTGCTCTCCTACCTGCTGTCCTGCGGCGATCGTGGTGGCGATCGCGCCGCCGAGCGAGATCCCGCCGACCGCGAACTCGTCTTCCGTCGCGTCGACCAGATCGAGTACGGCCTGCGCCAGGTCGTCGATCGTCAGCCCGGAGGCGGCAGGGGCCGAGCCACCATGGCCCGGCAGGTCGTACCGCAGCACCCGCCACGACGCGGTGAGCGCGCTCAGCTGCGGCTCCCAGATGTCGAGCGTGGTGCCGAGCGAGGGCCCGAGCACCAGCAACGGCGCTCCGGTGGGGCCGTCGACGCGGTGATGCAGCTTCATGCTCATGATCGCTTCCGGTAGTCGGCGAGGATACGGTCGACGAGTTCCGGCGCGGCGCCCAGATAACCCTCGGGGTCGAGCAGCTCGTCCGGCCCCTCCAGCGGGCCCGGACGGCTCAGCGCCTCGTCGAGGGCGTCTCGGCCCAGGTGGACCGCGAGCCGTTCCGACACGATCCGCCCACCGGTCAGGCCGGCGTTGTCCCGCATCCTCTCGGGGAACACCTGGAGGCCGGCGACCAGCTCGGCCGCCGTCTCCGCCGCGCCACCGGTCAGCCGGAGGCATTCGCGCAGCGGCAGCCACTCCGCCTGCCAGGCGCCCGCCGCCCGCTCGTGCTCCCCCGGCTGTCCCAGGAGCTGGGCGTACACGGGCACCTGGAGCGCCGCCGACCGGATCAGCACCGACAGGGCGGGGTTGCGCTTCTGCGGCATGGCCGAGGAGTTGCCTCGAGACGACTCGGCCACCTCGCCGACCTCGGTCTGGGCCATGAGGATCACGTCGGTCGCCACCTTGCCGAGCGCACCCGCCGTACCGGCCAGGGCCGCGCCCAACTCGGCGACCACGGACCGCTCGGCGTGCCACGGCACGAGCGGGGCGACCAGCCCGAGCTCCTCGGCATACAACTCGACCAGCCGAAGCACCCGCGCCTGCGCGCTCTCCCCCTCGACGACCCGAACCGCCTCGCCCCCGACCGATCCGACACCGTCACCAGGCGATCCGGCGGTCTTGGCGTCGGTGGAGCGGGCGGTTTCGACGAGGGCGGCGAGGGTGCCTGCCGCGCCGCCGAGTTGGGCGGGGAGTCGCAGGCAGCGCAGGCGGTCGCGGGCCCGCAGGAGGCCGGACAACCAGCCCGCCGCCTTCAGCCCGAACGTCGTCGGCACCGCCTGCTGGGCCAGCGTGCGAGCCGCCATCAGGGTGTCGCGATGCCGCTCCGCCAGCCCGGCGAGCACGCCCATGACCGTGTCCAGATCCGCCGTGATCAGGCTGACGGCCCGCGCGGCGACCAGCATGGCCGCCGTGTCGAAGATGTCCTGGCTGGTGGCCCCCCGATGGACGAATACGGCGGTGGCTCCGGGAGCGCCAGCGGTGACGGGGGTTTCGGCCATAGCGGTATCGGCGGCGGTGACGGCTTTGCGTAGGTCGGCGACCAGCGGGACGACCGGGTTGGCGGCTTGTCGGGCGCGCTGGGCCAGGTCCGGCAGGTCGGCGGTGAAGCCCGAGGCCACCCGGTCGATCAGCGCGGCCGCCGCGCCGGGGATCAGCCCCGCGCGGCCCTGCGCGCGGGCCAGCGCCGCCTCGGCGTCCAGCATGGCCCGCAGCCAGGCCGCGTCCGAGGTCGCCGCCTCCACCCGGGTACCGGCCCGCACGGGCGCCAGCAGCCCGCTGTCAGAAGTCAAGGAACACCGTCTCCCCATCCCCCTGAAGCCGCACGTCGAACTCGTACCGGTCCAGGTCCCCCGACCCGGTCGCGATCAGTGTCCCCCGTCGTTCCGGCTCCAAGCCGTCCAGCAGCGGATCAGGCCGATCCTCCAGGTACACACGGGTCAGCAACGACCTCAGCAACCCCCGGGCGAACACCTGCAACGACAGATAACCCCCCTCAGGCCGTACCGTACGAAACCTAAACGAACCATCTGGAGCCGTGGCGCAGCGCCCGAAGCCGGACACCTGCCCGTCGCCCCGCAGCAGCGCGCCGCGGTCGCCGGCGTGCCCCAGCCAGAGCTCCAGCAGCGCGTCCGGTACCGGCTCGCCGGCGCCGTCCAGGACGCGCCCGGTCAGCGTGATCGCGCCCGGATGCCCGGGAGGAACCAGTTCCCAGTCGTGCGGGTACGGCAGCGCGTGGCTGAAGAACGGCCCCACGGTCTGTGAGGGGGTGAGCTTCATGACGACTCCATCGGGGTGCTGCCCAGCACGATGTCGAAGGAGTAGCCCAGCGCCCATTCGGGCTCGGTCAGCTCCATGGAGAAGGCCGAGACGAGCCGTTGCCTGGCCGACTCGTCGGGGACCGACTGGAGGATCGGGTCGAAGGGCATCAGCGGGTCGCCGGGGAAGTACATCTGGGTGACGAGCCGCTCGGTGAACGCCCGCCCGAACACGGAGAAGTGCAGGTGCGCCGGCCGCCACGCGTTGTGGTGGTTGCGCCAGGGGTAGGCGCCGGGCTTGATCGTGACGAACCGGTAGCGGCCGTCCTCGTCGGTGAGGCAGCGGCCGGCGCCGGTGAAGTTCGGGTCGAGGGGGGCGGGGTGCTGGTCGCGTTCGTGGGCGTAGCGGCCTGCGGCGTTGGCCTGCCAGAGCTCCACCAGCGTGCCGCGGATCGGCCTGCCGGAGGAGTCCAGGATGCGGCCCGTGACGGAGATGCGCTCGCCGAGCGGCTCCCCGGCGTGCTGCCTGGTCAGGTCGGCGTCGAGCGCGCCGATCTCGTGGTGGCCGAAGACCGGGCCGGTCAGCTCGATCGCGTCCGGATCGCTCTTGAACGTCACCGGCGGCCGCGCGGGCGCGCGCAGGACCGTGCTGCGGTAGCCGGGGCTCAGGTAAGGAGGATGGGTCATGGCCGTCCTTCGAAGTTGATCATGGCAGTCCCACGTAGTTCTCCGCCAGCGTCGTCGCGGCCGCCTCGGAGGAGGTCACGTAGTCCAGGTAGGACAGCTGCAGCCGCCTGCCGTAAGCGTCGTCGGAGTCGAACGTGTGCAGCAGGGTCGTCATCCACCAGGAGAAGTGCTGAGCCCGCCAGACCCGCTTCAGACAGGACTCGGAGTAGGAGTCGAGCAGGTCGGCCGCGCCGGTGGAGAAGAACCGGTCCAGCGCGTCGGTCAGGACGCGCACGTCGGCCACGGCCAGGTTCAGCCCCTTGGCTCCGGTGGGCGGGACGATGTGGGCGGCGTCGCCGGCGAGGTAGAGCCGGCCGTACTGCATGGGCTCGGTGACGAAGGCCCGCATCGGCGTGACGCCCTTCTCGAAGATCTCGCCGGTCTCCAGCGTGAAGCCGGGGACGGTCTCCAGCCGCGCCTTCAGCTCGGCCCAGATCCGCTCGTCGGGCCACTCGTCCACACTGGCGTCGGGCGGGACCTGGAGGTAGAAGCGGCTGACCATGGGCGAGCGCATGCTGTGCAGCGCGAAGCCGCGCTCGGTCCTGGCGTAGATGAGCTCCTCGGACGAGGGCGCCACCCTGGCCAGGACACCGAGCCAGGCGAAGGGATACTCCCGCTCGAACAGCTGCAGAACACCCTCCGGGATCGACGGTCTGGACACGCCGTGGAAGCCGTCGCAACCGGCGATCACGTCGCAGTCGAGCCGCTCGCCGCCGAACGTCAGGTACGGCTCGGTCTCCAGCGAGTGCGCGGCCACGTCGTCGATCTCGAACCGCACGTCACCGCCCGCCTCCAGCCTGGCGGCGATCAGGTCCTTGACCACCTCCTGCTGGCCGTACACGGTGATGGACCGGCCGGGCACCAGCTTCTCGAAGGCGATGCGGTGGCTCTGCCCGTCGTACCTGAGCTCGATGCCCTGGTGCGGCAGGCCCTCGCGCAGCAGCCGCGCACCTACGCCGGCCTCGACCAGCGTGTCCACCGTCCCCTGCTCCAGCACGCCGGCGCGCACGCGGCGCTCCACGTAGGCGCGGCTGCGTCTCTCCAGCACCACCGAGGAGATGCCGCGCAGATGGAGCAGATGGGACAGGAGCAAGCCTGCGGGGCCCGCCCCGATGATCCCTACCTGAGTGCGCATGACGGAAGCATCCTGCTTAGGCGGCCGATTATCCGAGCTATCCCTTCCACTCAGCGGAAGAATTATGCAAGATTGCTGCATGGCAGGCGGATCCCGCGAGGCGGGACGCACGGTGACGTCCAAGGTGCTCGCCATCCTGGGCGCGTTCGACGCCGGGCACCAGCAGCTCACACTGACCGACCTGGCCAGGCGCAGCGGCGTGCCCCTGAGCACGGTGCACCGGCTGGTCGGCGAGCTGGAGGAGTGGCAGGCGCTGAGCCGCGCGCCCGACGGGCGGCTCCGCATCGGGCTGCGGCTGTGGGAGCTCGGCCAGCTCGCGCCCGCCAAGCTCCAGGACCTGGCCCATCCCTGGTTGCAGGAGCTGTTCGCGAGCACCGGCGAGAACGTGCATCTGGCCGTCCGCGACGGCCTGGAGGTCCTGTACGTGGACAAGGTGGCCGGCCGGCGGGCTGTGCCGATCGTGTCCAGGACGGGCGGGCGGCTGCCCATGCATCCGACGGGCGTCGGCAAGGCCCTGCTCGCCTTCGAGCCCGACTGGTTCGTCCGCTCCTACCTGGACCGCGTGCTCGAACGGCCGACCCCGCACACGATCACCGAGCCGGGTCGGCTGGCCCGCGAGCTGGCCACCGTACGGGCTCAGGGGTACGCGCTGACGTACGAGGAGATGACCCTCGGCTCCTGCTCGGCCGCGGCCCCGATCCTGGTCGACGGCCGGGCCATCGCCGCGCTCGGCATCGTGCTGGCCGCGAGGCGCGCCCGCGAGCTCCCCCGGCTGGTCGAGCCCCTGCGGAACGCCGCGAACGGGATCGGCAGGGCCTGCGCCGCGGCGGCGTAGCCCTTGCCCAAGGGTACGCTCGCACCATAACGTGCTCCGGTAAGCGCTTTCCAAAGGAGGCAGTCAGTGCCGTCCCCCCTCCGCGTCGCCGTCGTCGGCGGCGGCGCGATCGCGAGCTCTTCGCATATGCCCGCGTTCCAGGCGCTGCCTGACGAGATCGAGGTGGTCGCCGTCGTGGACGCGACCGCCGAGCTGGCCCAGGCGTTCGCCGACCGGTTCGGCCTGCCGTACGCCTCGGACGATCTCGAAGGCATGCTCGCCGAGGTACGCCCCGACCTGGTCGCCGTCTGCAGCCCGCCCTCGCTGCACGCCGCCCAGGTGGCGGCCGCGCTGCGCGTGGGCGCGTGGGTGTGGTGTGAGAAGCCGCCGTGCCTGTCGCTGGCCGAGTACGACGCCATGACCGCGGCCGAGCAGGAGGGCGGGCCGTACGCGGCGATCGTGTTCCAGCAGCGGTTCGGCTCCGGCGCGCAGCACCTGCGGCAACTGATCGCCAAGGGCGCGCTGGGCGCGCCGTACGTCGCGCACTGCCAGACCACCTGGTTCCGCGACGACGCCTACTACGCCGTGCCCTGGCGCGGCCGCTGGGAGACCGAGGGCGGCGGACCCGCCATGGGCCACGGCATCCACCAGATCGACCTGCTGCTGGAGCTGCTCGGCGAGTGGAGCGAGGTACGCGCCATGGCGGCCAGGCTGGCGCGGGACGTCGAGACCGACGACGTCACGACCGCGCTGGTCCGCTTCGAGTCGGGCGCGCTGGCCACGGTGGTCAACAGCGTGCTGTCGCCGCGGCAGGTCAGCCACCTGCGCATCGACCTCGCCGACGCCACGCTGGAGCTGACCCACCTGTACGGCTACGCCAACGACGACTGGACCTGCACCCCGGCCGAGCACGCCGGCGAGATCGACTGGCCGCCCGCCGAGGACGTGCCCACCTCGCACCTGAAGCAGCTACGCGACCTGGTCGCGGACCGGCGGGCCGACCGGCGGCCCCGGGCCAGCGGGCAGGACGGGCGCCGGTCGCTGGAGCTGATCACCGCCATGTACAAGGCGGCGCTGACCGGCGGCACGGTACGCGCGGGCGAGGTCGGCCCCGGCGATCCCTTCTACCGCAGCCTGCACGGCGACACCCCCGGCTGGAGCCCTTCATGAGCGCGATCATCTTCGAGGCGCACGGCGTGGAGCTGATGCGCTACGTCCACGAGCCCGACCCGCAGCCGTTCGAGGCGCCCAAGCCGTACATCCACCCGCTGCGTACGCTGGCCGGTGACGTGGTGACCTCCTACCGGCCGCACGACCACCGCTGGCACAAGGGCCTGCAACTGACCGCCTCACACGTCTCCGGCCAGAACTTCTGGGGCGGCGGCACGTACGTCCGCGAAGAGCAGCGCTACATCGACCTCGACAACAACGGCACGATGCGCCACGACACCCTGGACGTCCGCCAGGACGGCCTGTCGGGGCAGCTGACCTGGCGCAGCTCGCGGGGCGAGCCCTGGGTGGAGGAGCGGCGCGAGCTCACCATCGAGGCGGTCGATCCGGAGAACGGCTCCTGGGAGCTGGTCTGGCACACGACGCTCACCGGCCTGCGCGACGAACCGCTGCGCTTCGGCAGCCCCACCACGCACGGCCGTCCCCTCGCCGGCTACAGCGGCCTGTTCTGGCGCGGCCCGCGCTCGTTCACCGGCGGCGAGGTGCTCGGCCCCGACGGGCTCGGCGGCGAGGAGATGATGGGCCAGCGGGCCCGCTGGCTGGCCTTCCAGGGGCGGCACGACGAGGTGGACCGGTCCTCCACGCTGGTGTTCGTGCCGGAGCCGGGGCCGGAGTCGCACTGGTTCGTGCGTAGTGGCCCGTTCGCCGCCGTCAACCCGTCGTGGGCCTTCCACCGGGAGTTCGAGCTGGCGCGCGGCGAGACGATCGCCCGTAAGTACCGGATCGTGCTGGCGACCGGCTGGTGGGGCACCGAGCGGATCGAGGAGCACCTGGCCAGTCGCCGAGCCGCAGAATCCGGTTCTTGAACAGGGCGGCGGCGCTGGCAGATACAAACCCTTTGACTAAGCTTGCGATGAATTTCGTTGTCATTTCGGGAGAATTCTCAGCCTGAGGGTAGGGGCGGAGAATGCACATTCTGGTCACGGGGGCAACCGGCACGCTGGGCAGGGCCGTGGTGCCCGCACTCGTCAGGACGGGGCACTCGGTGCGGGCGTTGAGCCGCGAATCGCACCCAGGCCAGGACGTCGAATGGGTGTGGGGCGACCTGGCCTGGGGTAAAGGCGTGCACGGCGCCGTGCGGGGCGTCGATGCGATCATCCACCTCGCCACATCCGCCCGCAAGAGCCACCGGGCTGATTCCGTCGACATCGCGGGCACCCAGTGGCTGCTCGACGCGGCCACGGACGCCGGTGTGCCCCACCTGGTGTACGTCTCGATCGTCGGCGTCGACCAGGCCGCGACCGGATACCTGGAGGACAAGCTCGAAGCCGAGCGGCTGATCAGGGAGAGCGGGGTCGGCTGGACGATCCTCCGCTCCACGACGTTCCACCAGCACCTCGAGGAGCTGCTCCACGAGCTGGCCGCCTACCCCGCGATCCCGGTGGACCGCTCGATCCCCTGGCAGCCGGTCTGCACCTCCGAGGTCGCCGCGTACCTGATCGACCTGGTCGCCGCGGGCCCCGAGCGGGGCGTGCTCGAGTATGGCGGGCCCGAGGTGATCGGCATGGACGACGTGCTCAAGCCCTGGCTGCAAGCCAGGCACCTGCGCCGCCTGCTGCTGCCGATGCGCTATCCGGGCGGCAGGTGGGCCGCCCAGCGGGCCGGCTGGCACACCACGGACGCCACGCCGCTGGGGCGGATCAGCTGGCGGAGCCACCTCTTCCCCGACCCGCCCGAGCCGTCGGACGACTTCGCCATCGAGCACACCGCCTCGCCGACCAGCCCGGCCACCCAGCCCGACCTCGACCCGAACTCGCACGTATATGGCGGCGACGAGGGCTACGAACGCCCGACCCGCCTCTAGGTCCAGGGGTCGTAGTCGACCTCCAGCGGCTCCTGACCGGGCCGCTGGGCCTCCGGGACGTGCTGGAGGTTGACCCGGATGCGGTACCAGACGCTGCTGCGCCCGCGCATGCCGTCGACCAGCACGTCGGCGGGCTGGAGACAGGCGGCCACCTCGGGATGCCGGGCCTGCCACCGCTCGAACCCCGCCTGCGCCTCCTCCTTGTGCTGCGCCCTGGCGATCTCGACGACGGGCAGGTCTTCGCGCTCGGGGGCGGGCCCCTGCGACTCGGCCAGCTCCAGCAGCGACTCCAGGCCGCCCACGTGCAGATCCATGTCCTCCCACGGGTCACCGAGCTCGGCGAACCGCTTGGGCACCGTGTCGATCGTATGGTCGGCCGGCCGGCAGCCCGGCACCTCCTCCCAGGTCAGCGGCGTGGAGACGCGCGCGTCGGCGACCGGCCTGACCGAGTAGGCGGAGGCGACCGTACGGTCATAGGCGTTCTGGTTGTAGTCGACGAACACGCCGTGCCGCTGCTCCTTCCACCACCGGCTGGTGGCCACCTCGGGGGCCCGCCGCTCGACCTCGCGGGCCACGGCCTCGGCCGCCCGGCGCACCTCGGCGAACGTCCAGCGCGGCTCGATGCGGGCGTACACATGGAAGCCCCGCGATCCCGACGTCTTCGGCCAGGCGGTCAGGCCGTGGTCGGCCAGCACCTCGCGGGAGACCTGCGCCGTGCGCAGCACGTCACCCCATCGCACGCCCGGCACCGGGTCGAGATCGATGCGCAGCTCGTCGGGGTGGGCCAGGTCGGCGGCCCGCACCGGGTGCGGGTTGAGGTCGACGCACCCCAGGTTGACCGCCCACACGACATGGGCCAGCTCGGTCGCGACGACCTCCTCGGCGCTGCGCCCGGAGCGGTAGCGGAGCTCGGCCACCTCGATCCAGTCGGGTCGCTTGGCCGGGGCGCGCTTCTGGAAGAACGCCTCCTCCTCGATGCCGTGCACGAACCGTTTGAGCACCATCGGCCGCCCGTGGATGCCACGCAGCGCGCCCTCGCCGACCGCCTGGTAGTAGCGGATCAGGTCGAGCTTGGTGTGCCCGCTGCCGGGGAACACCACCTTGTCAGGGTTGGTGATGCGCACGTCGCGCCCCGCGACCTCGATATCAGGCATGAGGTCACGATACGCGGGGCCTCTGACACTTCACGTGAGGCTCCTGGCCTCCCAATAGGCCAGGCCGAGCCGCCGGTGCGTGGCGATCGCCAGCCGCCGGTGCTCGTCCGCCTCCCCGGTACGGCCCAGCCGTGCGGCCAGCGCCGCGAGGACGTGGCGGATCGAGCCCCAGGCGCCGCTGCCCATGCCCATGACGATGAACTGGTCGGCCACCGGCAGCAGCCGCTCGTACAGCGCTTCCGGGTCCGGCGTGCCGAGCCGGGCGGCGATGAGGCCCCAGATCGGGAACAGGAAACCCCCCGACCAGTCGTCCCGCAGCTCCGTGCCCCATCGCGCGATCAGCGCCCTGGCCAGCTCCTCCTTGCCCACGTCGAGGGCGGCCAGGATGGCGAGCGGCCGCATCGGGATCATCTGCGGGAGGTCGCTCGCGGCGATGAGGTCGTCGACGATCTCGGCCACCCGGCCCTGGCCACGTCTGCAGGTGTAGAGCGTGGCCAGTTTGCGGGCCTCCGCACCCCACGGGCTGGCGCCGTACTTGAGGTCGGGGAAGTCGGCGACCAGCGCCTCCGCCTCGGCCCAGCGGCCGTGCAGGGTGTGTCCGCCCGTCTGCGCGACCCGGACCATGGCTTCCAGCTCGGGGCGGCGTACCTCCGCAAGGACCCGCTCGCAGCCGGCGAGCTCGCGCTCCCACTCGGCCAGATCTCCCGCGCGGAGCAGGCAGGACATCCGCAGCCCCCCTGCCACCAGACGGGCCTCCCTGGTCAGCCCCGGAATGGCCAGCATCTCGTCGGCGGCGCGCAGCCGGTCGGGGTTGCGGCTCATGACGAACCCGGCGATCAGGTAGTTGTTCAGCGTCCTGGCCAGCAGCGCCGGGTCGCCCAGCGCCCGGGCCAGCTCCACGGCGTCCGCGGCGAGCAGCTCGCCCTCGGCGCGGCGGGGGCCGTAGTGGAGCTCGACGCCGAGCGTGCCCAGCAGCGTGGCCCTGGCGTGGTCGTCGAGCGGGCCCGCGAGCAGGTCCTCCAGGACGGACACCATCTCCTCGTCCACCATGCCGTACGGCCGCCAGTTCCACACCGACAGCCCGCCGAACGCCGAGACCGCCGTCACCAGCGCGTCGTGGTCGCCGAGCCGCTTGGCCGCCGCGATCGCCTCCGTCAGGTCGCGCAGGGCGCCGTCGGCGTCGCCCACGGTACGGCGGGCCTGGCCGAGCTCGGTCAGCAGGTGGCAGCGGTCGGCCGAGTCGCCGGGCGGCAGGTGCGCGACCGCCAGCTCCCAGAACGTGACCGACTCGGTGTAGCCGTGCCGGGCGACCGCCTCCCGAGCCGCGGCGACGGCGTAGGCCGCCGCCCGGTCCGCGCCCCCCAGCTTCGCGGCCGCGGCGAAATGGCCGGCGAGCAGGGCGGGGTCGGTGCCCGGAACCGTCTCCAGGTACGTGCCGGCCCGCAGGTGCATCCGGGCCTTGGCCAGCTGGGTGAGCCCCGCGTCCAGCGCCTGCCGTACGAGGGCGTGCGAGAACCGGTAGTCGCCGAGCTGGGCGGTTTCGGTCAGCAGGCCGACGGCCAGGGCGGGCTCGGCCAGGACCATGACCTCCTCGACCGGCCGTTCGGTCAGCGCGGCCAGCAGGTCGAGTGCCACCTCCCTGCCCGCCACCGCGGCGGCTCTGAGCAGGTCCTGCGTGGCGGCGGGCAGCCGGGCGAGCCGCCGGTCGATGACGTCGCGGGCGCCGGGCGGGACCAGGTCGCGCTCGCTCTCCGGCAGGCGGAGCAGCTCGGTCAGGTAGAACGGGTTACCGCCCGAGCGGTCGAGCATCGCCACCGGATCCGCGTTCACCTGGCGCCGGCGCAGGTAGTCGAGCACCTCGGCGGCGTCGAACGGGGCCAGCGGCACCCGGTGGCTCTCCCGGGCCAGCGCGCCCAGCGTCTCGCGCAGTTGCTCGGGGTGTTCGCCCGGCTCGGGCCGGAGCGTGACGAGGACGAGCGCGGACGTACGGGCGAGCTCACCGGCGACGTGGCCGAGCAGTTTCAGCGACGAGACGTCGGCCCAGTGCACGTCCTCCAGCACCAGCAGGAGCGGGCCGCCGCGCAGCCGCGACACCACGCCGTCGTACAGGTCGAACAGCTCGGCCTGCGGTTGCGCGGGGATCAGCCCCGTCTGGGTCCAGGGCCAGAAGGACGGGGCCGTCTCGCCGTCCAGGCAGCGTCCCCAGGCGGTCTGGAAGCCCCGCGCGGCGGCCACCTCGGCGGCGGCCCGCGCCAGGCTCGTCTTGCCGATGCCCGCCTCGCCGGTCACCAGCAGCAGGCCGCCCCTCCCCCGGCGGGCCTCGGCCAGCAACTCCTCGACCAGCCGCAACTGACCGTCCCGCGCGACAAGCCACTCACCGGCCACGTCCGTACCGTGACCACCGAACGACCCGTCCGCCGATGTACCGGTTCGAGCGGCGGTGCCCCATGAGTCGGGTGCGGGGGTGGTGAAGGCGGTGGGGGCGGTGAGGCCGGGTGCGGTGAGGGTCATCAGGTCGGGCGACTGGTCGAACACCGCCTGTTCCAGCCGCTTCAGCTCCGGCCCCGGCTCGATGCCCAACTCGCCGTCCAGCAGCGACCGTACCCGGCGCAACGCCCCGAGCGCGTCCGCCTGCCGGCCCGCCCGGTAGAGCGCCAGCACCAGCAGCCCCCACGCCCGCTCCCGGTAGGGATAGGCCTCGACCAGCGCCTCCAGGTCCGTCAGCCCGGCCTCGCCGAGCGCCAGGCGCGCCTCGAACCGGTCCTCGGCCGCCCCCAGCCGCAGCTCCTCCAGCCGGTGTACGGCCCGCCGCGCGAAGTCCAGGTCGGCGAACTCCCCCAGCAACTCCCCCCGCCACAGCCCGAGCCCCCGGTCGAGCACCTCCAGCGCCTCGGCGTACCTGCCGCCCTTCAGCACGCGCCGCCCGTCCTCGGCCAGCGCGGCGAAGCGGCCCGCGTCGACCTGCCCCGGCGCGATGTCGAGCAGATAACCGGGCTCGCGGGTGAGCAGCAGCCGGGGCGGGGTGCGCGGCTTCCTGCCGGGTTCCAGCACCCGGCGCAGGTGGGAGACGTACGCCTGGAGGGTCGCCGTCGCCTTGGCCGGCGCCTCCCCGGCCCACAGCTCCTCGATCAGCCGGTCGAGCGGCACCACGCGTCCCGGCGACAGGGCCAGCACGGCGAGCACGGCCCGCTGCTTGCGCGTGCCGAGATCGAGCCGAACGCCATCACCGGAGTCAACCTCAAGCGGGCCGAACAAACGTACATCCACAAACCCCAAGTCAACCCCAAGTCCCCCTCAAATGGGAAAACGCACACTTGACCTCATGAACACCATCAACATCAACGGCAAAGTCCTACTCCCCGGCGACGCGGGCTTCGACGAGGCCCGCAAGCCCTGGAACCTGGCCGTGGACCAGCCGGTACGCGCGGTGATCGAGGCCGCCGACGCCGACGACGTGGCCGCCGCGGTGAGCTACGCCCGGCTCAACGGCCTGGCGGTCACCGCCCAGCCGACCGGCCACGGCGCCTCCGGCGACACCGACGGGACGATCCTCCTCAAGACCGCACGAATGAACGGCCTGACCGTCGAGGACGGGATCGCCAGGGCCGGCGCGGGCGTGAAGTGGGGCGAGGTTCTGGCCGCCGCGAGCCCGCTCGGCCTCACCGGCCTGGCGGGCAGTTCGCCGGTGGTGGGCGTGACCGGCTACACGCTCGGTGGCGGTTTGAGCTGGTTCGGGCGTAAGTACGGCTTCGCGGCCGACAGCGTGCGGGCCTTCGAAGCGGTCGGCGCCACCGGTGACCCCGTCAGGGTGACGGCGGAGTCGGATCCGGAGCTGTTCTGGGGGCTGCGGGGCGGCGGCGGCGACTTCGCCCTGGTCACCTCGGTGGAGTTCGACCTGCGTCCGGCCCCCTTTCTGTACGGCGGGCGGATGATGTGGCCGGTCGAGCGGGCCCGGGAGGTGTTCGACGCCTTCACGGAGACCACCGCCGAGGCGCCGGAGGAGTTGACGGTCTGGTTCGACCTGCTGAAGTTCCCCGGCGGGCCGGGGTACGTCGCCATCGACTCCACCTTCCTCGGCGAGCACCCCGGCGACCTGCTGCGCCGCTTCGACCGGATCGGCGGGATGATCAGTGACACCCGGCGGCCGATGCCGGTGGCCGAGCTGGGGTCGATCTGCGCCGAGCCCACTGATCCCAGTGCGGGGATGGGGCGGTTCGAGCTGCTCACGGGGTTGGACGGGGTGGCGGACGTGCTGCTGGGCGCGCCGATCGACCCGCTGATCAGCGTCCAGATCAGGCATATGGGCGGGGCGCTGGCCCGGCCCGCCGAGGGTGGCGGGGCCGCGGGGCAACTGGCCGAGCCGTACTCCGTCTATATGTTCGGGTTGCCGTCGCGGGAGACGACCGAGCGCATCGCGGACCTGACTAAGGCGCTGGTGCCGTACACGAGCGGGCGCAAGCCGTACACGATGCTGGCCCAGGGCGAGCAGGCCGCGTCGGCCTTCCCGGCGAGCACGCTGGCCCGGCTCCGCGACCTCAAGCGGACCCGCGACCCGCACGGCGTGATCCGCGCGAACTTCCCCGTGCTGGCGTGAGCACCCCTGCTGTCGCGAGGACCGCGCAGGCACGAGGACCGGCGTTGGGGCGGGTCGCTAGAACTCGCCGTGCCGGCCCGCGCCCGCCGCGAAGCGGGCGGCGCCGCCGACGGCGTCGGGCAGCGACACCAGCCCGTGGCGCAGCTCGTTCCTGATCGCGTCCTGCTCCGGCAGCCCGTCCTGCTCCAGCGCCGACAGCCGGTCGCCGCGCAGGCAGGTCTGCGGGAAGCCGGCGATGTCGCGGGCCAGTTCCTCGGCCTGCCGCCTGGCCGCACCAGCGGGGACGACGCGATTGGCCAGACCCATCTCGTACGCCTCACGGGCACCGACCGGACGCCCGGTGAGGATCATGTCCATCGCCCGGGAGGCGCCGATGAGCCGCGGCAGCCGCACGGTGCCGCCGTCGATGAGCGGCACCCCCCAGCGCCGGCAGAACACGCCGAACACCGCGTCCTCCTCGGCCACCCGCAGATCGCACCAGAGCGCCAGCTCCAGCCCACCCGCGACGGCGTGCCCGGCGACAGCGGCGATGACCGGCTTGGACAGGCGCAACCGGGTCGGGCCCATCGGCCCGTCACCGTCCTCGCCGACGTGGTTGTCGAGCGTCTTGAGATCGGCGCCCGAGCAGAACGTGCCGCCCTCACCCCAGAGCACCGCCACCGCGGCATCGGACTCCTCGAAAGCCCTGAACGCGTCGATCAGGCCGTCGGCGGTCTTGCGGTCGACCGCGTTGCGGACCTCCGGCCTGCTCAGTATTACGGTCGTGACCTGGCCTTCTCGCTCCATGCGTACGGTCATGGCTGCCTCCGTGATGGGTGGTCGCCGGAACGTGAGCGTACGGCGGCACCGGAGGTCACGCCAGCGCCGAGATTCGCTTCTTTATGCCCTGAGATTATATCCGCAGTGTATAGTCCACCCGCATGATCGAACCCCCGAACCGGGCCACGCCGGACGACGGCCATGGCGAGCCGCGCGAACCCCGCAGGCGTGGCCGACTGGCCATCATCACCGGACTCGTCACCGTCCTGGCCGCCGCCGGACTCGTCCAGGCCCTGCCGGCCTCAGCGTCCCGGACGGTCACGCCGTTCCTGCCCGCCCCGACCGGCTCCCAGCCAGTGGGCACCACATCCCTGTACATGAAAGACACTTCGCGTCCCGACCCCTGGGTTCCCACCGTCAAGTACCGCGAACTCATGGTCTCGCTGTGGTACCCGGCCAAGTCGCCAGGCCACAAGCGAGCGCAGTACATGACGGCGAAGGAGTCCGAGCTGCTGCTCAAGGACGGAAAGATCACCACCATCTCGTCCGACACGCTGAGCAAGACGCGCACCAACGCTTTCACCGACGCCCGTCCCGCCGGGCGCAGACACAGCCTGCCCCTCGTGGTGCTCTCTCCCGGGCACAGCAAGCCCCGCAGCGAGCTCACGGGCCTCGCTGAGGAACTGGCGAGCCGGGGGTACGTGGTGGCCGCCATCGACCACACCTACGAGAACGTCGCCACGACCTTCCCGGACGGACGGGTCACCACCTGTGTCACGTGCGAGATCACCAAGGAGAAGGGCTGGTGGGCGAAGCTGGAGAAGAGCCGGGCCGCTGATGTGTCCTTCGTGCTCGACCAGCTGACCGGCGCGCACCCGAAGTGGAAAGGCGCCGGCCTGATCGATACGTCGAAGATCGCCATGGCCGGTCAATCGGCCGGCGGCGCGAGCGTCGTCACCGCCATGCTGGCGGACTCCCGGCTGCGCGCCGGCATCGACATGGACGGAACCGTGGAGAGCACCGTCCCCGCATCCGGGTTGTCCCGCCCGTTCCTCTTCCTGGGCAAACCCGCGACCTACACGCCGGGCAAGAGTACGGAGGCTGCCTCGTGGGAGCGCGTCTGGACGGGGCTGACCGGCTGGAAGCGCTGGCTGCTGATGACCGGAGCCGTGCACCTGTCCTTCACCGACCTGGGCGTGCTGGTCGACCAGGTCGGCATCGAAGACGGCTCCGACATCGCCGGCGCCCGCGCCATGAACATCACCCGCAGGTACGTCACGGCCTTCTTCGACCAGCACCTGCGCGGCAAGCCTCAGCCCCTGTTGAACAAGCCCTCAGCGAGCTATCCCGAGATCACGTTCTGCAGCCCGCAGGAGAAGACCTGCGCCTGACGCGATCGTGCCGCGCACCAGCGGCGGATGCGCGGGGGCATCGCGAAGCGCGTTCCTACGGTAGGCGCTGCCGGCCGATCAGCACGGCGACTCCGTCCAGTAGGAGCTGCAGGCCGCTCTCGAAGAACCCGTTCAGGTCGAAGGCCGACTGATCACCCGCGGGCGCCACGCGCGTGGGGAGGGCGCCGGAGGGCAGGCCGGCCTGGAATCTCGGCATGTGGGCGGAGTACCACTCCCCGGTGGACAGGCCCGTATGCCGCTCCGATTCGGCCTGCGGCTCCAGGTTCGTGGCCGTCCCCCGGACGTAGTTGGTCACCGCCCACCACACGAACCGGCCGGCATCCGGATCGATCCCCAGCTCGCGCACGACGCCCATCCCCCAGTCCCCGTACCTGAGCATGTTGGGCGTGGGCTGCGGGTGGGTGAGCGAGACGAGCCGGGGCAGCCAGGGGTGCCGCAGATAGAGTCGCCACTGCAGGCGGGCCGCGAGTTCCAGCCGCCTCCGCCAGCCCGCCGGGGGCGTCGCCGGAAGCTCCAGCTCGCCGAACGCGGTGTCGGCCATGAGCGCGGCCAGCTCCTCCTTGCCGCGGACGTGCCCGTACAGCGACATGGTGGGGATGCCGAGCGCGGTCGCGACGCTGCGGATGGACACCGTGTCGAACCCCTGGGCGTCCGCGATGGCGATCGCCGTACGGACCATCCGCTCCCGCTTGCCGTCGTGGACGGTCGAAGGGGCGGGCTGTCGCCGTTCCTTATGTCGCGAGGCGCTCGGCACCCTGGGGGGCGGGAACGAGCGGGGCGCGGGCTCCGCCACGACGGTGCCGACGCGGGAAATGGCCATCACCACTCCCTCCTGCCGCAGCGTGTTCAGCGCCTTGGCGGCGGTGGCGGGGGCCACCCCCCATTGCTCGGCGACCTGCCTGGTGGAGGGAACGCGGTCGCCGGCACGCAGCTCGCCGGCCTCGACGCGCCGCTTGATCTCACTGACGATCCGCAGGTACGGCGGCGCAGTGCCGGAGCGGTCCATGCTCGATCGTCTCCTCATGCCGGAAGGGGCTGCTGTCCTAGTACAGAGGGTACGGCTGTCCCCCCGCGAAGGACGCCATCACCTGCCTGGTGGAGGCGGTGAAAGCGCTGAATCGTGGCCTAGCACAGGAGCGATTGCCGCCCGCTGAACCGCTGGTCACCACGTATGCGCAGGGTACCGTTCCGTTCGTACGCCGTACCGTAGAAAGGGAAGAGCGTGCAGAACGCCACCGAAGACCGACGCGACCGCTACTTCGAAGGCCACTTCGCCCCTGTCAAGGAGGAAGTCACCGCCTACGACCTGCCCGTGACCGGCCGCCTGCCCGCGGACCTCGAGGGCCGATATCTCCGGATGGGGCCCAATCCACTAGGTGTGGAGGATCCCGCCACCCACTTCTACGCCTTCGGCGCCGGCATGGTGCACGGCGTCCGCATCCGGGACGGCCGCGCCGAGTGGTACCGCAATCGCTGGGTCCGCTCGACAGAGGTCGCCGACGCCCTGGACAGGCTGCGGCGCGGGGAGGAGCCGCCCGCGTTCCTGCCTCCGTCCCCGAACGTCCACGTGATCGGCCACGCCGGCCGCACGCTCGCCCTCGTCGAGGCCGGCGGGCTCCCGCACGAGCTCGGCTACGAGCTGGACACGATCGGAGCGTGCCCGATGGCCGCCACGCCCGAGGGCTCCAGCGCCAACGCGCACTCCAAGGTAGACCCGCGCACCGGCGACCTGCACTCCCTGGCCTATGTGATCGGACGGCCGTTCGCGCAGTACATCGTCACCGACCCCGCCGGCACGGTGACCCGTGTGACGGACATCCCGCTGTCCGGCGATACCCCGTTCCTGCACGACTTCGCGCTGTCGGAGAACTACGTCATCGTGTTCGACATCCCGCTGACGTTCAGCATGACAACGATGCTGTTCCGGTGGGATCCGGGGCACCAGGCGCGCGTCGGCGTGCTGCCCCGGACGGGCGGTGGCATTCGCTGGCTGCCGGTCGAGTCCTTCTATGTCAGCCATGTGCTCAACGCCTACGACGACGGCTCCGCGATCACGGTCGACCTGATCAGGTCCGAAGGGCCGGTCGACGTCACCGATCCGGGCGCGATCGCGCCGACGCTCGACCGCTGGACCATCGATCCGGTGAGCGGCAGGGTGGACCAGCGCCGCGTCGACGACCGGGCTCAGGACTTCCCCCGCGTGAACGACGCCTTCGCCTCTCGCCCGTACCGCTACGGCTACTCCGCGGTGAGCCCGGTGTACGGGGTGCCGTTCACACCCGACGGCCCGCACCCCGACGAGGCGTTCACCAACGCGCTCATCAAGCACGACCTCCGGCGTGGCATGACGGAGGTGCACGGTTTCGCACGCGACGCCGCTGTCGGGGAAGCGGCGTTCGTCGCCAACCCGTCCGGCGGCGGAGAGGAGGACGACGGCTACCTGATGGCCTACGTCGCCGATCCCGAGCGGGGCGCCTCCGACCTGGTGATCCTTTCGGCCCAGGACTTCACAGGACCGCCCGTGGCCCGGGTCCACCTGCCCGTGCGTGTCCCGCTCGGCTTCCACGGCAACTGGATTCCCGACGCCTGAAGCCGAGCGACGAACGCCCCGGCGAACTCGCGACCGACCCCATCAACCACAGTCGAGGACCATGACCAAGCCCTGCCATTTCGACCATGACACAACCTCGCCCATGCCTACGCGCGCGCGACCCCGAGGTCGTGGCTGCCCAGGCCGATGGCCACATCACACCGGCGCAGGTCGTGGTGCATCTGGTGGTAATCCCAGATCGCGCGCGTGCCGCCACTGCTCGTCGGTGATGACCTGCTGCTTGACGCTCTGTCGACCGGGCCGAAACGCTGCTCGGCCGCCTGTTTGAGTGCTTCTCGGTCATTCTCTCGCGACAGGTCGGTGGCATGGGCAAACGCGGTGCCGCCGGCCGCCTCGATCTGCGCGGCGGTGTCGCCGATCGTCCCTTAGAGACGGCTCTGCGACGCCTCCACAGTACGGGCGGCGATGACGACCTTCGCACCCTCGGCGGCCAGCCGTCCGGCTATCGCGGCGCCGATGCCTCTGCTGGCTCTGGTAACGACTGCTACCTTGCCTTCCAGTACGTCCATGGCTGTTCTCTCTGGGATCCTTGCCGGCTCAGGAATCTCCTACATGAGACGAGAACGACATTTCAGAATATGGCCGAAACCTCGGCGTGTGGGCAGCGCGAACTCGCCATCAGCCGGAGCGCGAATGCAGGGCTGGCGGCATGTCATGGCGATGGGCATGCTCGGACTGTCCATGCCTGGGAGTGGAGGGTGGCGCATGATCGTTCCAGGGCGAGTGCTGGCGGGGCGGTACCGGCTGGTCCATCCGCTGGGCGCGGGCGGCTTCGGAGAGGTCTGGCAGGGCGTCGACGAGCGTCTGGAACGCGAGGTAGCGGTGAAGATCCTGCTGGGGGCCGGAGACAGGGACGGGCAGGCTGCTCGGCTCTTCGAACGCGAGGCCAAGCTCGGGGCGAAGCTGACGCATCCAGGGATCACCGTGGTGCACGACGTGGGGGTCGACGTCTCCTGCCGGTTCGTGGTGATGGAGCTACTCTCCGGCCGCAACCTGGCAACGGTGCTGGATGCGAACCCCCGGGGGCTGGAGATCGACGAGGTCGCGGACTGGGGTGCACAGGTGGCGGACGCGCTGGCGGTGGCGCATGCCGCAGGGATCGTGCACCGTGACATCAAGCCCGCCAATCTGATGTTGCTGGACGGCGGGCGGATCAAGGTCTGCGACTTCGGGATCGCGCGAGCCGCCGGGGCCACCACCAGCGTGACCGCCCAGGGGTTCGCCTCCCTGCTCTATGCGGCTCCCGAGCAGCTCTCGAACGAAGCAGTAGACGGGCGTGCGGACCTGTACTCGCTGGGCTGCACCCTGTACCACCTGCTGACCGGGCAGCCGCCGTTCCCCGGAGAGACCCCTGTCGAAATTCTGGCGGGACACCTGTCCCGGCTGCCCGTCCCGCCGGCTGCACTGCGCGCCGAAATCCCCGCCGCGTTGGCGGAAATCGTCATGGAGTTGCTGGCCAAGAGCCCCGCCCACCGTCCGGACGACGCCACCGCGCTCGCCGCCCGGCTACGCGCCGCCTCCCACGAGCAGCACCCGCCCATCGCGCGGACACGGCATATGGTGCCGGCGGATGAGCCGGTGGCGGGGACGACTTACCTCGGCGCCGCGAACTGGAACGTCACGGCGGCCGACCTTCGGGGCCGCGACTACGAAGTGTTCACCCTCGTCTACCCACCCGGCGGAACACGCAGTGACGCCGGAGACGTCTGGGGAGACGAAATCTACACCGACGACTCCTCCATAGGCCTCGCCGCCGTCCACGCCGGCATCATCACCCTCCAAAACGGAGGCCCTGTCACCTTCGAAATCCGCCCCGGACAAGAAAGCTACGACTCGGCGAAACGCAACAGCGTCCGAAGCTCCACCTGGGCACAATGGTCAGGCAGCTTCGTCTTCTCCGAGCAGCAAGGAAGAGCGCACCCGACTTCGTTGGAGCCAGCGGCGGTCTACCTCGGCACTGCGAACTGGAACGTCACGGCGACCGACCTTCAGGGCCGCAACTACGAAGTGTTCACCCTCGTCTACCCACCCGGCGGAACACACAGTGACGCCGGAGACGTCTGGGGAGACGAAATCTACACCGACGACTCCTCCATAGGCCTCGCCGCCGTCCACGCCGGCATCATCACCCTCCAAAACGGAGGCCCCGTCACCTTCGAAATCCGCCCCGGACAAGAAAGCTACGGCTCGGCGAAACGCAACAGCGTCCGAAGCTCCACCTGGGCACAATGGTCAGGCAGCTTCGTGTTCCCCTGAATGCCCATTCATGGACGGAGATGATATGCACTCTCCCTACGAGAGACGAGGACCATCACCCTCCGGCCCATCCGCAGCAGGTCGTTCACCTGCCCCCGCAGCCGACGTCAGGCGTCGCCGTCGCCAGCCTCATCATCGGGCTCGTCGTCCGCTGGTGCCTGTTCGGCATCCCGTCCATCGTGGCCATTGTCCTGGGCCATGTGGCAGATGCCGAGATGACGTAAGCCGCCAGGTCGTACATCCTCCCGCCCCATGGACTCGGGGATCTGGTGGCGTGTCGGCTTCGTGATCGGTGCCATGATCGGCGCGGCGCTCCTGCTGCTCTACATGACGCTGTGGGCGCCGCGCGTGGTCGTCCTGGTGCCGACCGACCCGCCCGCCACCCCCACACCACAATCGGGGGTAGAGATGACCTTGTACGCCAAGAGCGGCAACGCCTACGCGCAGCTCAACAAGACTGCGGCAACCGCCAAGACGGCCGCGTTCACTGAGCTGGACCCGCTGATCAAGGTCAGTGAGGACCTGTACGAGGGGACGCGGCCGGACGGCACAGCGTTCCCGGAGGGCCGCATGAGCGTGCGGTTCACCGCGGGCAGCGTCGTACGGAAGTCGGTGTTCGACTGGTGCTTCGCCGACGCGACCATCGAGTCGGTGTCCCCGGCGACGGGCGCGGTCGCGGGCGGCACCGACCTCACCATCAGGGGCCGCAGCTTCACGCCCGGCTCCACGGTTACGGTCGGCGGTACGGCCGCCACCAACGTGGTCGTGGTGGACGACACCACGATCCGGTGCAAGACCCCGGCGCACGCCGCTGGCGCGGTGGCCGTCCAGGTCACCACGGACGCAGGCCCGGCGTCGAAGGCGAACGGCTTCACCTACGCCTAACCACTGGTGCGGAGCCGGGACGCGCGGCTCCAGCCGCACGGCGGCCCCGTCTCCTGGAGGCCGGGCCGCCTGCATAAACCCTCTTACGGGGCGGCGACCACCTGGAAGGTCGCATCGTTGGCGAGGTTCCACGAGGTCTGCTCAGATATCCACAGGTGGTAGTCGGAATGGCGTAGCCATTGCGTGGGGTAGTTGCACGACCTGAAGGACACGCCGCCGGACGCGCCCGACAGCCCGGGCTTGCGGTAGAACGAAGCGTCCATGGCGAAGAGGGCGTACGAGTCATCACCGCCGGAGGGCACCTGGGCGAGCTTGATCCGGCCGTACTCGTGCCGCAGATACCAGCCGGGGAAGTTCTTCGACTCGAACGAGATGAGGCCGTTCGTGTCACTGACGATGAACCTGGCCAGCCCTGGCACCTGCCGGAAGGCGAAGTCCGCATCGGAGCCGGTGGGGCAGGGCGAGATCTCGCCTAGCCAGTAGGCATGCCGTATGCAGTACCCGGGGATGTTGGCCGGCTTGAACATGGTGTAGTTCGCGGCGTGGGCGGCGGTGGGCATCCACAGGGTCGCTCCACTGGCGCATGCCACGACCGCCACGACGAACTGGCGCCATGAGATGTGAGAGGACATCACGAAATCACCGTTTCCTGTTGATCGGTTGATTCCCGAGGTCATCTTGGGGCGGCGGCGTCTCTCCCGGCATGAGTAATCCCCTACTCAAATCAAATGAGGAAGGATGCTGTGTCGCGCCAACCCATACTGGGCGTCCGGCGTTGTTGGTGATCTTGGAGAACACCGGGGCTGGCGCCAGGGGGCATTGCGATTCCCCTCGTCGACGCCCCATGAGCGCGGTATGGCCGCTCCGGCCTCAGGAACGTCCAATCCTCCGGCCGCAAGCGTCTCCTCGCGGTCCTGCACACGACTCGAGGTCACTGAAAGCCGACGGACCTGGGACATCAACAGCTCATAGCTGCCGATAAGAGCGGCACTCGGCCAGGCAGCGATGATGTGGCCGATCATGCCGGGCTCGGCAACCGCGATGTTCGCGCCGAGACTGGCCAGGCTGGCGACCACGAGAAGGCCCCAAGCCAATGCACCGCCGCGGGAGCCGTACCGGTTGGTCAGGAGGATGGACATCGACGCGACAACGATGGCGCCGTCCACCGCGAGCGGGATGAGCACCGCCGCGAAATGGTCCTCACCATGACGCAGGCACAGCTCATGCATGTGACGGAAAGAGACGACGGCCGCGATCCCGGCCAGCAGCACAACCCCGCCGATGGTCGTACGCTGGATATTGCGCACCGCAAGAAGGTCCGGCTCCACCATTCACCCCTGGCCCAACAGGAACTTGGTGGTGAGGGTGAAGTGGTGTGCAATTGGTTCGACTCCCCCCTCCGGCTTGAACCCCTATGCCCGCCGCCCGGGACCCGGCCGCATGCGGAGTCATCGCCAGCACCAACATTGGCGTGCGCTCACCGCGCTGACTGTCCCGCTGCGGCGACGCCACCCGTGTGGCCAAGCGCCAAGGCCACCGGATTTGACGACCCGATCTCAGCCCGTGAACGTCCCAGAAAGAAGATCGTCGAAGCGCTCCAGATCCTCCGTCGGCCGGTCGATGCCGCGCAGCGGACCCTTGTCCACAAGGTGCGATTCGACATACTGCCGAGCCACCAGAGCCTTCCGGTCGCCGAAGCCGGCCCGTTCCTCCCACCCCGCCTGCTCCAGCAGCACAGCCGCCGCGTACACATCGGCCATGAGCTGGGCCAGCGGATAGAGCCGTGCCTCGGCCACGGGAGCATCCAGGGAAGACCAAGCGGTGATCGCCTTCCGCAGGTCATCGATCCCGCCGCGAACCAGATCCACGGTCGCGGAATCGCCCGCCGGGCCCTGATCGACAGCGACTGCCAGCCGGTCAAGGAACGGCTCATGGGCCCGCTCGCGCACCATGGCCCGCCGTACATCGAGGCAGAGGATGTTGTCGCCGCCCTCCCAGATCGGGTTGACCTGGGCGTCGCGCAGCAGCCTGGCCACCGGCCACTGCTCGATGTAGCCGTTGCCGCCGTGCACCTCGATCGCGTCACTGGCCGCCGTGACGCCGAGCCGGGCCGCCCGTAGCTTGATCAGCGCGGGCGCGAGCCGCAGGCGCGGGCCGACCAGGCCGTCGAAGACGAGTGCCTGGGCCGCCTCGACCTCGACGATGAGCTCGGCCAGCTTGCGGCGCATCAGCGGCTGCTCGATGAGCGGCCGGCCGAACGCCTCGCGGGCCCTGGCGTAGCAGAGCGACTCGACCAGCGCGCGCCTGGCCACGCCGAGGCCCATCATCGCCACGCCGAGCCGGGAGGAGTTGGTGAGTTTCATCATCGTGCCGAGCCCCGAGCCGGAGCCGCTCCCGGCCAGCAGGAACGCCTCCGCGTCGGCGAACTCCACCTCGGCCGACGCGACAGAACGGGTGCCCAGCTTGTCCTTCAGCCGCCTGATCCGCACCCCGTTGCGCGAGCCGTCCCGGCGCTCCCACAGGACCAGCAGCGGCGCGACGGCGCCGTCGGGGAGCCGGGCGAGCACCACGAAGGCGGAGCCGTTGGCGTTCGAGGCGAACCACTTGAACCCGGACACCAGCCAGGAGTCGCCGTCGGGCACGGCCGTCGCCTCCAGCGCGGCCAGGTCGGAGCCGCCGGTCCGCTCGGTGAACATCTGAGCGGCCTCGCCGGAGTAGAAGCCGTTGGCGAAGATCGCCCGCACCCGTTCCCGCACGTCCTCGGGCGCGTGCCGCTCGGCCAGGGAGACCACCATGTCGCCGCCGGTGCCGAGCGCGCAGCCCATCCCGATGTCAGCCTGGTCGAGCAGGTACGTCCAGGCCGCGGCGAGGGCGGCGGGGTTCGCGCCGTTCGCCCGGGCTTCGTCGGCGAAGGCCGGGGAGGTGAAGTTGTTCGCCATGAGCGCGTCGCGGGCCGTGTGGAAGGAGGGCGGCATGACGACCTCGCTGACGTCCCTGCCCCACTTGTCGTACTTCTCCAGCCGCGGCGGGTTGCGGTCGGTCGCCTCCGCGCATTCGGCCACCGTGCCACCCATCAGCGCGCCCAGCTTCTCCAGGTAGGGAGTGGCCCAGGCGAAGCCGTCGCCCAGGTGGCGCCGCATGAGCAGGTGCAGCGTCGGATCGCAGCTCCACCAGTTACGCCCCGCCGCGCCCTGATAGCGCTCGGTCGCGTAACGGTCGCTGCTGTCGAACGATTCGATGAGATAACGCCCCATGCTTCGGACATTACATATACTCGACACGCGATGGAAGAGCGTAACAATCTCAGTGCTCGGTCGGCCGTGCTGAGCGCGCTGCTCGGCAGCCATCCGCCGCAGCTGGCCGCCCGCCATCTGGTGCGCATCGGCGCGCTGTTCGGCATCGCCGAGGGCACCGTGCGGGTGGCGCTGTCGCGCATGGTGGCGGCGGGCGACCTGGTCCAGTCCCGCGGCCGATACACGCTGTCCCATCGCCTCATCGAGCGCCAGGGCCGGCAGGACGAGAGCCGCGACCCGCACACCAGGCCGTGGGACGGCACCTGGGAGATCGCCATCGTCACCGCCGAGCGCCGCGCCCCCGCCGACCGGGCCGCGTTCCGGCACACGATGACCGCGCTACGCCTGGCCGAGCTGCGCGAGGGCACCTGGCTGCGCCCGGCCAACCTGCTGCGGAAGTGGCCGGAGAGCGTCGCCGCGCAGTGCACGCTGATCGACGGCCGCCCGCACGGCGACCCCACGCCGCTGCTGTGGGACCTCGACGGCTGGGCGGCCGAGGCACGCCGGCTGGAGAGCGCGCTCGACCAGGCCGGGGACCTGAGAGAGGGGTTCCTGCTGTCGGCGGCGGTGGTACGCCACCTGCTGGCCGACCCGCTGCTGCCCGAGGAACTGCTGCCCGGCGACTGGCCGGGTGGCCGGCTCCGCGCCCGGTACGACGACTTCGACCGCCACTACCGCGAACTGCTCTACCAGCACCTCACGGACTGACGGCGAGGCACCCCACGCGGCGAGGAGCCTCACAGGTTGACGGCGAAGATCACCCGCTTGTTCCTGAACTCGGTGACGCTCCACAGCCTGCCGCCCTGGATGGTCAGGTCCTCCGGGCCGATCGGATAGGGCCGGGTGACGAGCTTTCCTGGGGTGCTGACGTGCAGCTTTCCGTTGGTGTTGCCGTCGGCCGCCTGGCTGAGGTACCACGTGTCGCCGGCCGAGACCGCGCCCTGGATCTTCGGCTGGCCCATGACGTAGGCGTCCCTGGGCACGCCGCCGAGCTCCAGGTCCCATCGGGCGACCCGGCCGTTGGGGTCGTTCTCCCGGTATTCGCCGGAGATGAGGGTGTGCGGGGTGGTACTGCGGTCGATGGAGACGAACGAGAAGATGGGGCCGCTCGTGACGACGCGCCACGAGTCGCTCTGCGGGATGACGTAGCGGTAGCCGAACGCGTGATACTTGCCGCCCTGGCGGCCGATACGCGTCGGATCGCCCAGGTCGTTCTGGGCGGTGCGCAGGTCGAGCAGGTGCTTGACGTCGAAGACCCGCAGTCCCTTGGAGGTGTCGGCCACGTAGAGCAGGTCGCCGTGCCAGCCCACCCCGCCCGCGTGGATGTTGATCGCCGCGTAGGACCCGTCCGGCTTGGCCTCGACGAGCAGCGCGTGCTGGTACTTGAGCGTCCGCGGGCTGAGGAAGCTCACTCTGATCCCGCGTTCGACCACGGGCGGCTCCGGCTTGAAGTACCAGGTGGCCACGAACACCGGCACCCCCACCGAGCCGGACTCCTCGCCGCAGGTCAGGCCCTGCGGATACCAGTCGGTCGTGTCCTCGTCCTTGGCGTCGAAGGCGTACCAGTCGACCGGTTTGGGGCTCATCGAGCCCAGCGCCCCCGACGCCCCCCGGCGCACCCCGGTCCTGTTGGCCTGGGCCAGCACCGCCTCCACGGAGACGGCGCCGATGCCGCCGGCCAGCTTGGCCGCTCCCTCGGCTAAGGTGCCCGTCGCCCTGCGTAAGGTGAAGGGCGTCTTGTCGATCGGAACCATCCCCGCCTCAGCCATACCTTCCTCGCTTCTCCGTCTACACGTGGTGTGTTCGACGGACAGGGGGGCGAGAAAGTTCGGCTAACTCCAGGTATGCACGGGTTGCCCCGATAGGGCGAGCTCGCGATAGCGCCGTACGAGTTTCTCCCTATCTCCACCGAACTTGGCCAGCGTTTCACGTTGCCAGACCGATCCGGTACGGCGCAGCCGGGTCCGCTGCCGGATGATGTCGAGCGCGTTGTCAGCGTCGGACGGCGTCACCCCGGCCCCGAGCAGCCCCTCCCTGGCCTCGGGCAGCAGCTCGAGCACCAGGTCGGCGGCCGCGAACTCGCCGTCCCTGCCCGGCCAGGACAGCTTGGCGTCGAGCCCGTGCATGGCGGCGCGGTAGAAGTTCTGGTAGGCCTCACCGAACCGGTATGCGGTGAGATCCCGCTCCGACTGCGCCAGCGTCAGCCCGATGAGGAACGCCGTGTTGGCCGCCATGTCCGCGCACGACGGACCGGCCGGCAGGGCGCGCATCTCGATCCGCAGGTGGCCGCCGCCGGACGGGTCGTAGACGGGCCGGTTCCAGTGCCAGACCGTGCCCTGGTGCAGCCGCAGCTCGGGCACGTCGAGCGGGTCGGTGTTGTCCGTCAGCTCGGGCAGGACCGGGTCGTAGTCCCGAACGTACCGCTCGAACAGCTCGTAGGCCCCCTCGCGCACCCAATCCGAGCCGAAGGTGACCCGGCCGTCCTTCCGATAGCGCCGTTCCACGTCCCGGTCGTCGGCCGCCTCCTCCATCAACGCGATCCTGGTCTCCTCCCGCAACTGCCTGCCGAGGAAGAACGGCGAGTTGCCGCAGGCCGCCAGCACGGGCCCGGTGGCCAGCTGCGCCGCGTTGAACAGCCGGGCGAACCGGTCCGGCGGAGTGCGGATGTGCACCTGCCACGAGGTGTTGGCGCTCTCCAGGATGACGTCCTCGACCGCCAGCTCCAGGTCGTCGATCTTGACCACGAACGGCTCCAGCCGCAGCCGCCGGAGCCCCCGGCTCATCGCCCGGTAGCGGTTCTGGTCGCTGATGGCCTCTTTGGTGAAGTCTTCGGGGCTCAGCGTGGGCAGGATGCCGATGGGCACCGCCCCGCCGCCCTCGACCGCCCGGTCCACGCTGGTCAGGGTCTCCTGCACCTCCGCCGCCAGCCGCTCGAACGGGCGCCCCTCCAGCGGCAGCGGGGTCAGGTTGACCTCCAGGTTGTAGCGGCCGAGCTCCAGCACCACGCGGGGGTCGCCGAGCGCGTCGCGCGTCTCCGCGTTGCGTGGCAGCGGGCGGCCCGCCTCGTCGACGAGGAACAGCTCCAGCTCCGCGCCGATCGTCGTCGGCCCCTCACCGAACCCCGGCCTGTCGAGCAGCTCGCGCAGCACGCCGAGTTGTTCATGGAGACGTTCCCCGAAACGGGCGTACTCCGCCTCGGAAAACCGCTCTTTGCCCAAATCTTGTCCCATGCCTCCCTACTGTCCGGAGACACCCCTTCCACACCTCACCAGCTCAGCGAGCCCTCATCCTGCATGTAGGCGCCGGTCGGGCCGTCGGCGTCGAGGGTGGCCAGCCGTACGGCGATCGCCGCGCCCTGCTCGGCCGTACGGAAGCCGGAATGGGCGTTGAGGTCGGTGGCGCAGTAGCCGGGGTCGGCGGCGTTCACCTTGATGGGCGTGTCCCAGAGTTCCTTGGCGTAGGACACGGTGATCATGTTGAGCGCGCTCTTGGAGGAGTTGTAGGACAGGTAGTTGTGCTGCCACGTGGGGCCGTCCGGGTCCATCGCCATGGACAGGGAGCCGAGCCCGCTCGACATGTTCACGATCCTGGCCGCCTCGGCCCGGCGCAGCAGGGGCAGCAGCGCGTTGGTCACGGTGACCACGCCGAACACGTTGGTCTCGTAGACCTCCCTGAGCGCCTCCGCCGCGGTGGCGCTGGGGCGCCCGTCCTCCTGCCAGACCACGATCCCCGCGTTGTTGACCAGGATGTCGAGCTTGCCGTACTCCTGCTCGATCCACTTGGCGGCGGCCTGCACGCTGTCGGCGTCGGTCACGTCGATCCGCACGTACGGCTGGCCGAGCCGCTCGGCGGCGGCCTTGCCGCGCTCCTCGTCGCGGGCCCCCACGATGGCGGTGACGCCGCGCTCGCCGAGCAGCCGCGCGATCTCGAAGCCGATTCCCTTGTTGGCACCTGTGATGAGGGCTGTTGTCGTCATGCCTCAACCTTCATGCGGGCCGGGCCGGAGCGTGAGAGACCTCCCTAACCTGGGATCGGCGGTACCACCCACGGCTCCGCGAGCAGGCGGGAACCTGACGGAGGATAGAGGTATGAACCGCAACGAACTCGCCGAATTCCTCCGCAGCAGGCGCGCCCGCGTCACGCCGCAGGACGTCGCGCTGCCGAACAACGGCCGCCGCCGCACGCCGGGCCTGCGCAGGCAGGAGGTCGCGCAGCTCGCGGGCATGTCGATCGACTACTACATCCGGCTGGAGCAGGGCCGTGGCCCGCACCCGTCGCGTCAGGTGCTGAACGCGCTGGCCAGGGCGCTCATGCTCAGCCAGGACGAGCGCACCCACCTGTTCAACCTGGCGGGCCAGGCGCTGGAGACGCCGCGGATGAGAGGCGACGTGCCCGCCGCCGTCCGGCACCTGATCGCCTTCCTGGAGGAGGTGCCCGCCTACGTGGTCGATGCCAAGTACGAGATCCTGGTCTGGAACCCGCTCGCGGGCCTGCTCCTGGGCGACCTCGACTCGCGGTCGCGCGAGGACCTCAATGTCATCCGCTGGCTGTTCCGCTCCCCCGACATCGGCCAGCGCCTCATCGACGAGGAGAAGGGCCGCTTCGCCCGCGGCTCCGTGGCCGACCTGCGCGCCGCGGCGGGCCGTTTCCCGGACGACCCGGCCATCCAGGCGCTGGTCGCGGAGATGCTGGCGCTGAGCCCCGAGTTCGCCGAACTGTGGGCCAGGCACGAGGTGCAGATCCGCAGGGAGCATCTCAAGCACGTCTTCCATCCCTCGGTCGGCGTCATCGAGACGACCTGCCAGGTCCTGTCCATCCCCGAGCGCGAGGACCTGCGGCTCGTCCTCTACACGACCGAACCCGGTTCCGCCGCCCACCAGGCCTTGCGCGAGTTGCGGCAGTTCACCCTAAGCTCATGAGATGCGAGCCGTTGCGTTTGACCTGTTCGGCGGGGAACTCGACCTGCGCGAGCTGCCCGACCCGTCGCCGGCGCCACACGGGGCGGTGATCAGGGTCGAGGCGACGGGCCTGTGCCGCAGCGACTGGCACGGCTGGCAGGGTCACGACCCCGACATCCGCGTCCTGCCCCACGTACCCGGGCACGAGCTCGCGGGCGTCGTGGAGGCGGTCGGCGCCGACGTGCGCGACTGGCTGCCCGGCGCCAGGATCACCGTCCCGTTCGTCTGCGCCTGTGGATCCTGTACGGCCTGCGCCGCCGGCGAGCAGCAGGTATGCGAGCGGCAGACCCAGCCCGGCTTCACCCACTGGGGCTCCTACGCCGAATACGTGGCGATCGACCACGCCGACGTGAACCTGATCCCGGTCCCTGAAGAGATGGCCTACGTGACCGCGGCCGGTCTCGGCTGCCGTTTCGCCACCGCCTTCCGGGCCGTCACGCAGGTGGGCGCGGTGCGTCCGGGCGAATGGGTGGCCGTGCACGGCTGCGGCGGGGTCGGCCTGTCCGCCATCATGATCGCCACCGCGGCCGGGGCGCGCGTGGTGGCCGTCGACATCAGCACCGACGCGCTCCAGCTCGCCGAGCAGGCCGGCGCCACGCACTTCGTCGACGGCTCGGCCGGTGACGCGGGCGCCCAGGTCAGGGAGCTGACCAGGGGCGGGGCGCACCTGTCGCTCGACGCGCTGGGCAGCGCCCAGACCTGCGTGGCCTCCGTCGAGAGCCTGCGCCGCCGTGGCCGGCACGTGCAGGTCGGCCTGCTGCCCGGCGGGGCGACGCCGGTGCCGATGGACCGGGTGATCGGGTACGAGTTGCGGCTGCTCGGCAGCCACGGCATGGCCGCGCACGCCTACGCGCCGATGATGGAGATGATCCGGGCCGGGATCCTGCACCCCGACCAGCTCATCACCAGGACCATCGGACTCGCCGACGCGGGCAAGGCCCTGGCCTCGATCGGCACCGTGCCCGGCGTGACGATGATCACCCCCCGCTTTCCCCTATAGGGGGTGAGTGGGATCCGACCGGCCGCTTGGTACGTCGCCGGCCGCTTTGCAGCGAGTGCCGGATAGGTCAGACTTGTGGCTCACAGGCTTGCTGGCTGACCGTGAGGACAACAGTGATCCGAACCTTGCTCGCTGAAGACATGCATCTGGTGCGAGGAGCGATCGTGGCATTGCTGGCCTATGAGGAGGATATCGAGATCGTCGCGGAGGTCGACCGGGGTGATCACATCCTCCGCACCGCCAAGACGGTCCGGCCCGACGTGGCGGTGCTCGACATCGCGCTGCCCGGCAAGGACGGGCTGGAGGCCGCCGGCGAGCTGCACGACAATCTGCCGGAGTGCGGCGTGCTCATCCTGACCGGCGTCGGCACTCCCGGACTGCTGAAGCGGGCCCTGGACGTGCACGTGCGGGGGTTCATGGCCAAGGACGCGCCGCCCGGCCAGCTCGCCGACGCCATCAGAAGGGTGGCCGACGGGGAGCGGGTCATCGACTCCGAGCTGGCGATCGCCGCGATGAGCCCGCCGGAGGCGCCGCTGACGGAGCGCGAGCTGGACGTGATCGGGGCCGCGGCCGAGGGGGCCACGGTGTCGGAGATCGCCGCCTCGCTGTTCCTCGCGGAAGGAACGGTCCGAAACTACCTCTACCGCAGTACGGCGAAGCTGGGGGCGCGCAGCCGGATCGACGCGATCCGCATCGCCCGCGAGTCCGGCTGGATCTGACCGCTGGTTTCAGGCTCGCTTACGGCGTTGGTTTCAGGCCCGTGTGGGTGGCGGCGAAGGCGAGCACGTCGGCGGCCAGGCTGATCGACCTGCTGACCGCTCTCGCGCCGTGGCCGACGTCGCGCTCGTGGCGCAGCAGGATCGGCTGTTCTCCCGCCGTCGCCCACTGCAGGGCCGCGCACATCTTGCGGGCGTGCATCGGGTCCACCCGCGAGTCGGCGCCGGAGACGGTGAACAGCGTCGCTGGGTAGCCGGCCCCCTCGCGGACGTGGTGATAGGGCGAGTAGCCGAGCAGCCAGCCCAGCTCCCCGGGATGATCCGCGGAACCGTACTCACCGGCCCAGGTCGCCCCGAGCCCGGACCTCTCGTACCGCACCATGTCCAGCAGCCCCGCGGAGCACACGACGGCGCCGAACAGCCCAGGCCGCTGCGTCATGGCGGCCCCAACGAGCAACCCGCCGTTCGACTCGCCCCAGACGGCCAGCTGGCCGGGCGTCGTCCATCCGTCGGCGATCAGCTTCTCGGCGGCGGCGATGAAATCCTCGAAGACGTTCTGCTTGCGGTCCAGCATGCCGTCGCGGTGCCAGGCCTCGCCTTCCTCCCCGCCGCCGCGCAGGTTGGCCACGGCCAGCACGCCGCCGGACTCGACCCAGGCGAGGGAGTCGGCCGCGTACCCGGGGGTGAGCGACATCCCGAAACCGCCGTAACCGGTCAGGATCGTGGGCCGGGGGCCGCCGGAGTGTGGGCCCGCGACGACCACCATGCGGACCCGGGTCCCGTCGGTGGAGTCGTACTCGAGCTGGTGGCTCTCCACCCGAGAGCCCTTCTCCACCACACTTGGAGCCTGGCTGGTGGCGGCCGATGACCAGAGGGTGGTCGTTCCCTCGCGGGCGTCGTAGCGCCAGACCTCCACCGGGGTGGCCGCGTCCGTGTAGGCGAACCACGCCTCGTGGCCGCCGCCGGGGCGGGAGGTCAGCGAGGCGATGGAGCCGCTGCCGGGCAGCGGGACCGTGCCCAGGCGTTCGCCGGTGGCGGCGTCGTGCAGCGCGATCTCGCCGACCGCGTGGC
Source organism: Nonomuraea sp. NPDC026600 (assembly GCF_040638335.1). Classification (NCBI taxonomy): domain Bacteria; kingdom Bacillati; phylum Actinomycetota; class Actinomycetes; order Streptosporangiales; family Streptosporangiaceae; genus Nonomuraea; species Nonomuraea sp. NPDC026600. The sequence continues at coordinate 94,463 of NZ_JBEZYD010000023.1, read as the reverse complement.
GGGTCCTGGCCACGAGGAGCCGGCCCCCGTCGAGCAGCGTGAACGCCCCGAGCACGGCCGCGGGATCCTCGGGAACGAGCTCCTCCCACTCGGCGGGCGTGGCCGGGTCGGCGACGCAGAGCCGACGCCGGGGCGCGTCGTGGTCGGTGACGATGTACAGGCGGTCGTCCGGGCCCACCGCCGCCGCGCTGCGCGCCGCCACTCCTTCCTGGATCACCTTCTGGCCGAGGTGCTCGGGCGGGCCGGCGGACAGGTCGGCGAGGTAGAGGTCGTTCCGGGCGGGGGTGCCCGCCGAGATCACCAGCCAGCGCCCGTCCGCGCTGATCTGCAGGCCGTACGAGAGCGCTCCGCGGGTGAAGACCTGGACGTCGCCGCCGGGCCGGTGCAGATATACGCCCTGGTGGAAGCGGACGTAGAAGAACTCCCTGCCACCGGGCAGCCAGGCGACCGGTGAGTAGCGGCAGCCGCCGATCGGGCCGTCGACGATCTCGCGGGTGGCGACGTCCATGACGTACAGGTCCGCCCGCTCGTCCCCGCTCCTCGACACCTGGTACGCCAGCAGCCGCCCCTCCCAGTCGGGCTGCCAGTCGTCCAGCGTGGTGAGGCCGGTGGCGTCGAGCTCCATGGGATCGAGCAGGGGCCGGTCTTCGCAGTACAGCACCGGGTGCTCCTGCCCCGCGGACTGGGACAGGTGGAAGCGCCTGTCGCCGCGCCACACCGGCGGAGTGCTCATTCCGGTGACGCTGAGCTCGGTCAGGCGCTTCTGGAAGTGTTCGCGGAGGGGGAGGCGGGTGGCGTGGTGCCGCCAGAGCCGGTCCTGTTCGGCCAGCCAGGTGCGGGTGGCGGGATCGGCGGCGTCCTCCAGCCAGCGGTAGGGGTCGGTGACGAGGTGGCCGTGGAGCTCCTCGACGAACGACAGACGTGCTGCGTCCGGATATTTCATGATACGGGCTCCGGTTGCCAGTGGCCGGACAGGTCGGCGTACGTGGGTGAGCGACGGACGAGCTCGTCGTGCGTGCCGACCACGGCCTGTCCGGCGTCCATGAGCAGGATGCGGCGGGCGCGCGTGGCCGAGGTGAGGCGGTGGGCGACGACGATCAGCGTGCCACCCCGCCGCGCGAAGGCGGCCTCCACCCGCGCCTCGGCCGCAGGGTCGAGATGGCAGGTGGCCTCGTCCAGGATGACCAGGCGAGCCGGGGCGAGGTAGGCGCGTACGAGGGCGATCAGCTGCCGCTGCCCGGCGGACAGGGCGCCGGGGTCGAGCTCCGCCGGGCCCGTCATCAGGCCGGTGGCGCCGAGCGCGGCGATGGCGGCCTCGACCTGGTGGGGTGGCGCGTCGCTCAGGTACGTGAGGTTCTCGTGCGTCGAGCCGCGGAAGACGTACGCCTCCTGGGGGATCAGCACCCGCGCGGCGGGAGACACGTCGGCGGCGGGGACTCCGCCGATCCGGACGTCACCGGTGTCCGGCTGGAGAAGGCCGCTGATCAGGGCCGCCAGGGTGGACTTACCGGCGCCGCTCGGCCCGACGACCGCCAGATGGTCCCCCTCGGGGATGTCGAGATCGAGACCGTCGATCACCGCCTCGGAGTGCGGGCCGTAGGAGAACGTGACCCCCCTCAACCGCACACCGCCCGCGGACGACCGCCCCGAACCCGCCGTCCGGGCTTCGGCCTCGGGCGAGCGCCCCACGCCCGCTGAGGGGGCTGCTTCCAGAAGGCCCGCAGACAGCTGCCCCGGACCCGCCGTCAAGGCGTCGGGCGAGAGCCCTGAGCCCGCTGAGGGGGCTGCCCCCGGGGCCGCGGACGGGACCAAAGGGCCGGAGGTGGCGATGCGGCGGAGGGTGGTCACCAGGCTGACGCCGCTGACGCCGAGGCCCTGGACGAGGCCGTTCAGGGCGGGGGCCAGCGACTGCGTGACGTAGGCCAGGGCGCCCACCACGACCCCGGCACCGGCGCCGCCGCTGAGCAGCCAGGGCGTGCCGCCCAGGACGAGCACCACGGGCAGCCAGGCGCCGACGGCGAGCGCGATCGTGCGCGCGGCGGTCACGCGGGCCAGGCCGCGCGCCGCCGACGCCTGTGCCTCGACCCGGTCGGCCAGCGCGGCGCCCACGCGGTCCTCGGCGCCGCAGGCCACGATGTCACGCAGCCCGCCGGCCATGCCCGTCATCGACTCGGCGAGCCGTTCGTCGGCCATCAGGAACGCCCGCTGCCGCCGCGCCAGAGCGGGCAGCGACACCAGGAACAGCCCCAGCCCGGCGGCGAACGGCGGCAACACCAGCAGCGCCGCCTGCGGAGCCAGCGTGAGCAGCCCCAGCACCACGCTCACCACCGTGAACGCGAACCCCCGCACGGTGGTGACCACCGCCGCGAAGGCGTCCCTGGCCAGCTCGACCTGGAGCCCGGCCCGGGTGACGGCGGCGGTGTCCGGGCGGGCGGACAGCGAGTTGGCGGACATCGAGTGGGCGGCGCGGCGCATGGCCCCGCCGACGACGTGGGCGAGCAGATCGTCCCGGAACGGCTCGGCGATCGCCGCCACGGCCAGGATGACCTGACGGGCGGCGACCGCGGCCACCAGCCACGTGCAGCCGAGCGCCGCCAGCCAGGCCAGCCCCACGGAGGGGCGGGCCACCGCGAAACCGTCCTCGATGGCGCGGGCGATGGCCTGCCCGATGAGGAACGCGGGCCCCGCCTCCAGCACCGACCACAGACAGATGCGCACCAGCGCGTACGGCCGGCGCCGCAACGCCCGCCACAGCAGCGGCCTCATGAGACCTCTCCCTGGAACACGGCCCGGTAGCGTGGGTCCCGCCACAGCTCGTGGTGCGGCGCGTGGCCGAGCACCGTGCCGTCCTCCAGCCAGACGACCCGGTCGGCGCGGGACGCCGTGGTGAGCCGGTGGGCCACGATGAGCCGGGTACGTCCCCGGGACTCGGCGGTGAGGGCGTTGCCGACCTGGCGTTCGGTGACGGTGTCGAGGCTGGAGGTGGCGTCGTCGAGCACCAGGAGGCGTTCTCCTTGCGCGAACGCCCTGGCCAGGCCGATCCGCTGCCGTTCGCCGCCCGAAAGCGGGGTGTCCGCCATGGAGGTCGTGTATCCGTCGGGCAGGCGGCGGATGAACCCGTCCGCGCACGCCGCCGTCGCCGCCGCGGGCACGGCCCCGTGGTCGTCCGTACCGAGTCCGATGGCCTCGCCGACCGTGTCGCCGACCAGGACCGGCCGTTCGAAGGCGTACCCGATGGCCCGCCGCAGCTCGGCGCGGTCCAGCTCCGGCAGCGGTACGCCGTCCAGCAGCACCGTTCCCGCGGCGGGGTCGGCCAGGCGCGCCGCGAGGGCGGCGAGCAGCGACTTGCCGGAGCCGGAGCGCCCCACCACGGCGGTGACCGATCCCCCGGCGATCACCAGCTCGTCCACGGCCAGACCGGCCGCCGTGACCCCCCGAAACTCCACGGCCCCGAGCCCGCCGGGCCGCGCATCGACGAGCGGAGCTGCGTGGGGGGCCGGGGCCGTGTGCGGGGCGGGGAGGCGGCGGGTGCCGTATCCGGTGGTGGGCAGGGCGAGGAGTTCGGCGACGCGTCCGGCCGCCGCGCGGGCCCTGGCCAGGCCGCCGATGTGGCCGAGCGAGGTGCTCAGCGCCGCGCCCAGTACCGCGTACCTCGCCGCCGCGTACAGTTCGCCGATCGTGAGGTCGCCCGCAGCCAGCCGGAGCCCGCCCACGGCGAGTACGGCCACCTCCACCAGCGGCACGATGAGGCCCGCCTGGATGCCGGCGGAGGCGTTCGCCCGCCACAGCTCCATGCCGTGGGCCCGCAACCGGTCCAAAGGCCCCAGGACCCGGCGCGTCTCGCGGTCGGCGGTCCCGGCGGCGGCGATCGTCCGGGCGCCGCCGAGCGCGTCCACCAGCCGGGCGGCGATCTCGCCCTGGACCTCCTGGTAGCCGCCCGCGATCGTGGTCGTGGCACGCAGGAAGGCCCGCAGGACGGGCAGGATGAGCGCGATCCCGGCGACCAGTGTCGCGGTCAGCGCGGGGTCGATGAGCGTGAGTGCCACCAGCGCGCCCACCGTGGGGACGAGCAGCGCCAGCGCGCCGGTCACGGACTCGGGGGCCCGGCCGACCTCCTCGGCGTTCAGGCCGGCGCGGGTGACCAGCTCCCCTTCGGGGAAGCGGCGGGTCGCGGCGGGGCCGACGCCCAGCACGTGACGCAGGACCGACAGACGTAGCCGGGCGGCCGCGTACGCGCTGCTCGCGCCGCGCGCCCAGACCCCGGCGCTCTCACAGAGAATGATCACGGCGACGATCACCGCGCAGGCCGCCAGCCAGGACGTGGTCTCAGACCGGGCGGAGACGAAGCCGTCGACGGTCCGGCCGACCGCGTAGGGCAGTGCCAGTTCACCGGCCGCTCCCGCGATCGCCGTGACCGCCAGAACGACGGGCCACGGGCCGCTTCGGCGTACCGCGTCCATCACCAGCCGGTCTCCGGCCCGCACGACGGTCTCCCTCCACATGAAAAGCCCGCATCAGAGCGCCAAAGCGATCCCCGCGCCGCGGTGAGCGGCGCGGGGATCGGCGCCTCTTATCAGTGACAACCTGTGTATCAGTGACAAAGTGCGACACTGAGGTTGCTCGGGTGGCCTGACTGACACGTCAGAGCGGTCAGGGTGCTGCCGCCGCTGGCGACGTCGCTGCTGGCCGGGGTCTCGAGACCCTGCAGGTCGAGAAGTACCATGTTTACACCTCCTTCTGGGGCTGGTCGGAGACAGGCCGCCGTTCGGCGACGGCCTCGAGGAAGGGCAGGCGTCCCGGCTGTTCGCCCATCACTGTGCCGAGGGCGAACAGGACGCCTGCCGTTCCGGTCGCGAAATCCATGGAGAAGCGGAGCAGTTGGTCGCCGGGGAAGGCCAGACCGCCGCCGTACGGCAACGCGTGCCAGCGCATGCCCTTGACCTGGGCGTCGGCCGGGCCACCAAGCCCGCAGCCGAGCGCGGCGACGATGCCCGCGCGCCCGGTGAACAGCCCCGGCTGGACGAAGAATCCGGAACGCGCGACCAGCCGCAGATCGCGTAGCGCGGTCTCGAACGTCTCGTCTTCCCGGTGCGCCAGGTAGCGGGCGAGCACCAGGCCGATCCCGACGGATCCCTCGTCCAGGTACGGCAGCAGCCGCCAGCCCTGGTTCACCTGGAGCGAGCCGTCCTCGGCCGCGCGGCAGCGGCGCAGGTCCTGCCGGAGCGCGACGGCGGCCAGGTCGAGCAGCGCCGTGTCACCGGTGCGTTCGTAGGCGTGCAGGAACAGGAGGGCAGGTCCAGAGGAGCCGTACATGAGCCCGGCCCGTGGATTCGTGCCGCCGCTGGTCTCGGGGACGTCGTCGGCGCCGCCGAGCCGGTCCGCGCAGATGTCGACGGCCCGGAGCGCGCTCCGTTGCAGTTCGGGTTCGTCCAGGTGGAGGAGGTTCAGCCCGATGCCGGACAGGCCGGAGAAGAGCGCCGATTCCAGGCGGTCCCACTTCTCGCGCAGGCTGATCTCGATCACGTCGAGCGCGTCCTGCCGGTGGCCGAGCAGGTCGAGTACGTGGGCGATGCCGTGCAGGCCGTCGTAGAAGCCGAGGCCGGAGCCCGGCGCCGGACGCTTGGCCCGCGAGAGCAGCCAGTTCTCGTACTCGGGGAAGCGTCCGGCTCCGGTCGTCTCCAGGGCGTACAGGACGCCGGCGGCGCCGTACGCGAAGTTCAGTCCGCCGCCCGGCCGGAACTGGGACACGTCGCCGGGGAAGAGCCGGTCGTCGCGTTCGGGTGTCGCGGAGGCCCGGACGGCCCGCCACATGGCGGCACGCAGTTCGGGCCAGGGGGCGCTCCCAGGCATCGGCAGGGCGCTCATCTCGCCGTCGTCGCGCTCGTCGCCGGCGATCGTGGACACGGCCGGCGCGATCTCGGGGGTGAACGTGTCGCCCACGATCTCGCCGAGGTGCCGGATCTTGGCCCGGTGCAACGGCAGCATGATGGTGCACTGCGGGGCGAACAGCCCCAGCCGCAGGCAGGCCATCGCGTACCTGTCGACGTCGACGCCCTGCCGGTCGGCCGGCGCCACGTACGCGGGGTGGGCCAGCGCGGCGCGGCTGCCCTCCTCGGCGAGCGTGGCCACCTCGTAGTCGATGAGCACGACGCGGCCGCTCTCGGTCAGCAGGATGTTGTCGGGGTGCAGGTCGCCGAAGACCACGCCGCGCTCGTGCAGCGACCCGAGCGCCTGCTCGACCCGGTCCAGGGTGTCGAGGGCCCAATCCGTGTAGCCGGCGATGCCGTCCGGGGTGCAGGTCGCCCGGGTCATGGGGTACCTGTGCACCAGGCGCCGTTGCAGCGTGGTCCCGTCGACGAACTCCTGCACCAGGAAGTGATGCTCGCCGAGGGTGAAGTAGCCGAGCAGGTCCGGCGCCGCGGGCAGCCCGGCCAGGCGGTGCAGTATGTCGCGCTCGTGCGTCAGCCGCGCCACCGCGTCGCGTCCCGCCGTGTCTAGCCCGGCGTGCGGCCTGGCCTCCTTCAGCACGACCCGTTCGCCGGTCCGCTGGTCACGGCCGAGGTAGACGCCGCCGCCGTTGGAGAAGTGCAGCACCTTCTCGATCTCGTACGGCAGGCCGGTCGTGGTCACGGCGTTGCGCACGGCGAGATGGGGTTCCAGGAACTCGGGCAGCGTCGCCCAGGGTGGCACCGAGAACGTGGCGCCCCGCACGTCGGGCACGAGCTGCCCGCCGCCGTCCTCGATGGCCAGCACCCGCTCGCCGCCGCCGGACAGGCAGTGCCGCTCGGCGAAGCCGCCGTAGCGGACGAACAGCGGCCCCTCGCCGTAGCGCAGGTCGCTCAGGATGTACGGGCCGCGCACGTCGCGCAGCAGCTCGTCCAGCTCTTTGAGGACGAGTTCGAGCTGGCCCTCGTCGCGGGGGTAGATCGTGATCAGTTTGCCGCTCGACGCCCGAGAGGCCGCCTTGGAGTTGAGCATGACGTGGACGGGAACACCGCGCAGGAACTTGAACGCGATCCCGCGTGGCATGCAGTAGTCCCAGACGGTCTCCACGGCCCGTTCGGCGTCGTCCACGCGGGCCGACACGTGGATCTTCCAGCCCTGGGAGGGCAGGGGCGCCACTCCGCCCGGCGCGTAGTAGCACCAGGTCTCGGTCGCCTCGTGCAGCCATCCTTCGGGAACCGGCCGGCGCACGATGGGGAAATCGGCGTCCTCGGCGGTGCTGTGCTCGAGGGTGTCGTAGAAACGACCGTCCGCGAGGCAGTACAGCTCGTATTGGCTCATCCGACGCGACCTCCCGTGCGTTGTCAATTAGAGAATGACAACCGGCGAAGAAGGCGTCTAGTAACACACGACATTACTGAGGCGTGCTTATCTCATATGCGTTTGTGCGTTTTACACGTTTGGCCATCTGAGGAACATAAACCGAAAAGGTGAATTGGTCGCTGCGGACCGCGGTGATCTCCAGCCACCCGCCCAGTCCGGACACCCGTTCGGTGAGGTTCATCAGGCCTTGGCCGGACTCTCCCGCCCTGCGTACCGGGCGGACGCCGTCGTTCTTGATCGACAGCCGGACCAGCTGGTCGCCTTCGAGCAACTGGATGGCGCAGTGTCGCGCCTCCGCGTGACGCAGCACGTTGGTCACGCCTTCGCGCAGGGCGTGGGTGAGCGCGTCGGCGATGTCCCGGGGCAGCTCCCGGCACCTCACCCGGATCTGGCAACGCACCCCGACCGACTCCAACAGGGCGCGGGCCGAGCTCATCTCCCGTTCCAGCGAGGAGCGGCGCTCGCCGTGGGCGACGGCCCGCACGTCCCCGGCCAGGGTGCGCAGCAGTTCCAGCGTCTCGCCCACCTCCAGCTTCGCCTTCTCGTTGTCCTCCTCGACCAGCCGCTCGATGAGCTGCGTCTTCAGCACCAGGGCGGTGAGCCGGTGGCCCACCAGGTCGTGCAGGTCCCTGCTGAAGCGGCGCCGTTCCAGCGCCACGGTCGTACGGATGGCGTCGGTCCTGGCGGCGGCCAGTTGCTGCGCCCGCGCGGCCAGGCTCACCAGCGCGAACTCCATCAGGCCGAGCACCGTGCCGGCCAGCGCCCACCCCCTGTCCATGAGCGCCTCGTGGGGAGCCGCGAGCAGGACGGGCCCGCAGCACACGGCCAGCGCCACCAGCGCCGTCGACCGGATCCGCTCGGCCATCAGCAGCAGCGCGCCGGCCAGCAGCCCGCACACCGGCGTCCACGCCGCGCCGAACAGCGCCAGCGGCAGGTACGTCAGCCACGCCTGCACACCGACCAGCCACCACGCCGCGGACCCGCGCGCCAGAATCCCCAACACGAACTGCGCGTGAACGGCCAGCAGGACGAGCAACGTCACCGAGGCCGTCAACGAGAATCCAGAACCGGCCAACCCCCACTGCACCGGAACCGAAAGGGCGAGGAGCCCGGCCGTGAAGGCCAGCCAGGCCATGTTCAAGGGGGAAGAGGGAACGATTCCGAGTAAGCGCAGCCGGGGAACCGGCTGGCTTCCTGATTCATTCACGCGTCCCCCGATACGCTGCGTCGCGAGCACCGAACCGACCATCTTCTCTTTTTCACGTGGATTCTGAAAAGCTTCTTGTCCACTTCGAGCACCACTCCCTGCCCGCCCCCACCTGACTTAGGCCGCGCAGCGTGGTCCTAGGGTTACCGCTATGGATTACAGACGACTTGGTGACACCGGCTTGCGGGTCTCGCGGATCTGCCTGGGCATGATGAGTTACGGCGATCCGGCCAGGCAGGAATGGGCGCTGCCCGAGGACGAGGCCGAGCCGCTCGTGCGCCGGGCCGCCGACGGCGGCGTCACGTTCTTCGACACGGCCGACGTCTACAGCGCCGGCGCGAGTGAGGTCGTGACGGGGAACATCCTGCGCAAGATCTTCCCCAGGCGCGAGGACTATGTGCTGGCCACCAAGGTCTATTTCCCGATGGGCAAGGGGGCCAACGACCGGGGCCTGTCGCGCAAGCACATTCTCGACTCGATCGACGCCTCGCTGCGCCGGCTGGGCACCGACTATGTGGACCTCTACCAGATCCATCGCTGGGACGACGAGACGCCCATCGAGGAGACCATGGAGGCCCTGCACGACGTGGTCAGATCGGGCAAGGCCCGCTACATCGGCGCCTCGTCCATGTGGGCGTGGCAGTTCGCCAAGGCACAGCACGTGGCGCAGGACAACGGGTGGACCAGGTTCGTGTCCATGCAGAACCACTACAACCTGCTGTACCGGGAGGAGGAGCGGGAGATGCTCCCGCTCTGCGCGGACCAGGGCGTGGGCGTGATCCCGTGGAGCCCGCTGGCGCGTGGCGTACTGGCCCGCGCGGGCGCGCCGGGGCCGACGACCGGCTCCAGCGCGACGGGGTCGACAATCGGCTCCAGCGCGACGGAGGCGACGACGAGGGCGGGCTCCGACGCGCGCATCGACGCCCTCTACGATCCCGAGAACGACCGGCTCATCCTGGACCGGGTGGCGGAGGTCGCGCGTGAGCACGGGCTGCCGGCGGCCCAGATCGCGCTGGCCTGGCTGCTGCGCCAGCCGGCCGTCACCGCTCCGATCGTCGGGGCCACCAAGCCGGGCCACGTGGACGACGCGCTCGCCGCGCTGTCCGTGCCGCTGTCCGACAAGAACCTGGCGTCCCTCGCCGACCCGTACCGGCCCCGCGACGTGCGTATGTGAGCTTCTTTGATGAGCTGAGTCTTCTTCTTTACGGCCGGCACGGGAGGACCCACCCGCCCTCCGGTGCTGGGGTCTCTCCAGGGGAACGCTCCTCCGGTGGAGGTGGCCAGGCGCCGTAACGTGCGTGTTCTTGACCATCTGGGTGGTCGCTTCGTGGCCGCCTGGACGGTCGGCCTCGCGTGCGGTCCCGATGGGCTTCCATGGACACTGTACGCGTCCGATCCGTCACTGTCGCGTATCACCTCTAATGTCACTTAGCGGTGAAAGGCTTGGGCTTCTTTGAGCTCACGTCGGCTCTGTCGAGATCTTGGCCTTTCGCCGAGGTGCCCGTGTTCTCCGTTTGTCGGAGTGGATCCCTAAGCTGACCTCATGGCTAGGGCTAACGATGATGCGGCGGCGGCGCTTACCGAATACGCGGAGCTGTTCGCGTTGACCGGTGGTGACGCGTTCCGGGTGCGGAGCTATCAGAAGGCCGCCAAGGCGATCGCCGGGTTCCCCGAGGACATCTCGGTGGCCGACGTACGCGGCGTGCCGGGCGTGGGCGAGGCGATCGCCAAGAAGATGGAGGAGTTCCTGCAGCGCGGGAGTTTCCGCCAGCTCGACGACCTGCGCGGCCGGGTGCCCGACGGGGTGCGGCGGCTGACCCGCGTGCCGACCTTGGGGCCGAAGACGGCGATCATGCTGTTCGAGGACTACGGCATCGACTCCCCCGCCGCACTCGGCGAGGCGATCACCTCGGGGCGGCTCGACGGCGTCAAGGGTCTCGGCCCGAAAACCCTCGCCAACCTGCTCAAGGGCATCGAGCAGCTCGAACAGTCGGGCCGCAGGGTGCACATCGGCGTCGCCATGTCCCTGGCCGAGCAGGTGATGACGTCACTGAAGGCCGAGCGCGTCGCCTACGCCGGGTCGCTGCGGCGGATGAAGGACACGATCGGCGACATCGACATCCTGGCCGTGGCGCCCGAGTCCATCATGACGGAGTTCCGCGCCCAGCCATATGTCGCGGAGGTCATCGCGGCGGGCGACAAGAAGACGTCGATACGCACCACATCCGGCCTCCAGGTGGACCTGCGGGTGGTGCCCGCCGAATCGTGGGGCGCGGCGATGCAGTACTTCACCGGCTCGAAGGAGCACAACGTCGCCATCCGGGAGATGGCGGTGAAGAAGGGGTGGAAGCTCTCGGAATACGGGCTGTTCGAGGGTGAAAGGGTGATCGCCTCGGAGTCCGAGGAGGACATCTACGCCGCGCTCGGCATGCAGTTCGTACCCCCGCCCATGCGCGAGGACGGCGGCGAGGTGAAGGCGGCGCTCCGCGGCGAGCTGCCGGCCCTCGTACAACTCGCCGACCTCAAGGGCGACCTGCACACGCACACCAACCTGACGGACGGCATCGCCTCGCTGGAGGACATGGTGGCGGCGGCCCACGCCCGCGGCTACGTCTACTATGCGGTCACCGACCACGCCCCTGACCTGGCCATGCAGCGGATGACCCTGGACAAGGCGCTGGAGCAGCGGCAGCAGGTGGCGAACCTGCAACAGAAATATCCCGACATGCGGCTCCTGCACGGCACCGAACTCAACATCGCCCCCGACGGCTCCGTCGACTGGCCCGGCGAGATCCTCCGCGAGTTCGACGTGTGCGTGGCCTCGGTCCATTCGCACTTCAGCATGTCCCAGGATGAAATGACCCGCCGCTTCATCGCCGCCTGCGAAAACCCCTACGTCGACATCATCGGCCACCCGACCACCCGCAAGATCGGCAAACGCCCGCAGGTGGACGCCGACTGGGAAGCCGTCTTCCGCGCGGCCGGCCGCACCGGGACGGCCATGGAGATCGACTCGTTCCCAGACAGATCGGACCTGCCCGCCGACCTGGTACGGCTGGCGAAGCACCATGGGGTGAAGTTCTCGATCGACAGCGATTCCCACGCCATCCCCCACCTGACGAACCAGCGGTTCGGCATCGGGATCGCCCAGCGCGCGTGGCTGACCACCGAGGACGTCATCAACACCTGGCCGTTGGAGCGCCTGCTCGCATTCCTCGGCCGGTAGGCACGGCCATCGCCCGATCCGGCGCTGGCGGCGTCCTGCGCTGGCGGCGTCCGGCGTCGGACGGCGTCCGGCGTCGGACGGCGTCATCGGCGTCATCGGCGTCATCGGCGTCATCGGCGCCAGTCGATGCGCCGTGAGCCCTGTGCGGCGGGCTCAGGCGCGGTGATCTCTCAAGACACCCGCCTGAGCCGCCGCGCCGCGCTACTTCTTCGTCACCTCAAACCTCAGGTGCGTGGCGAACGGCGACTCCAGCACCCGAGTCCGCCGTAACCGGACCGGCTCACTCCCGATCTCGAACAACCTGATCCCTTCCCCCAGCAGCACGGGCGCCAGATGGATCTGCAGGTCGTCGACGAGCCCGGCACGGAGAAACTGCCGCCCCACATCGGCCCCGCCACCGATCGCGACGCCCCGATCTCCCGCCACCGCCCGAGCCTGCGCCAACGCGCTCTCGACACCGTCGGTGACGAACGTGAACGGCGAGCCCTCCCTGACCCACTCCTCCGGCGGCCGATGAGTCATCACAAAACAGGGCAGCCCACCCGGCGAATGACCACCCCAAGCCCCCGACACATCGAACATCCTCCGCCCCACGATGATCGCCCCCACCTCAGCGACCAGCTCACCCAGAACCTCCGCGTCGATCCCCTTCGCCCCGAAGCTGCCCCACTCGCCACCATGCACCCAGTCGTGCAGAACCTCCCCGCCCTCCCCGAGCCCCCGCCCAGGCTCGTCGTTCGGCGCGGCGATGAAGCCGTCGAGCGACATCGATATCGAGAAGATGACCTTTCCCATCAAGCCCCTCCAACCACTCGTGGTCGCGTTCCGTCCCCTGTGAACGCCGCCCGGCTGAAGACCGCCCGGCGCCTCAAAACTCATCACACGAGGGCCCATCCGGCTACCCCACGAGGGCGATCCCCGTGAAAGCGATCCCCGTTAAAGCGATCCCGAAGGCGATCCCCGTGTAAGCGATCCCGAAGGCGATCCCGAAGGCGATTTTCCGAAGGCGATCCCCCGAACGACGTGCCGCCACGGCTCAACCCGCCCACAGCCCAACCCGCCCGCAGGTCATCCCCGAGGATGACCACCCACAGGTTGATGTAGCCGCCCGCGGAATACGAAAAAGTAATCCCCACCACCATCACCCCACGGAAGGACGGCGATCATGCCACCGGCACCCAAGCGGTCGAGAGCCCGCAGGATCTGGACCCGGGCTCTCGCAGCGCTGGCCGTGCTGCTCGTCGCCGCCGTCGCCGGCGTGGCGCTGGCCTACCCGTCCGTGGCCGCCACCACCTGCCCCGGCTGCTATGGCCTGACAGAGCTCCGCCCAGGCGTCTACATCGAGCACGACCTGTCGCCCCAGCAACGATCACAAGTCAGCCAGACGGTCGACGCCGCCACGAAGAGAGTAGACACCTTCTACGGCGGCAGAAAGAGCGCACCCAGCCTGCTCATCTGCACCACCGAGGAGTGCTACCAGCACATCGGCGGCCACAAGGAGCGTGGCATCGCCGTTCTGGACCGCTCGGTGATGCTGTCGCCCCGCGGCCTCGACACGGTCATCGCCTCACACGAGATGTCCCACGTCGAGCTCCACACCCGCCTCACCTCCGGGGCAGAGGTCCCGCAGTGGTTCGACGAGGGCCTCGCCGTAGTCGTCTCCGACGACTCCCGCTACCTCGCCCCGCGAACGACCGGCGACCGCTGCCTGGTCCCACCGACCGCGCCGCTGCCGGTCTCCTTGGACGAGTGGCTGAGTACGGCCAGCAAGGAGCCGAACACGTATGCCAAGGCCGCCTGCCAAGTAGACCGCTGGCTCCGAGCCAACGGAGACCGGCAGGGCTTAGAGTCCCTCATCCAGCACCTCAACGCCGGCCAGACCTTCGACTCACCGGGCCCGAGCGCCGAGGTTCAGCGGTCAGATGATCCGCTCTGAGTGACGAACGACTTAGGTCGGGTCGCCCGAGGGCATCGCCCGGGGTGCGATCCCCAGACGACCCAACCTAAGCACTGCGGGATGTCGTCGGAATCTCCGGGCCGTACCCGGCCTCAGGCGCCGAAGGCCGCAGCGTTCTCCCGCACCCACTGAGCGAAGGTCCGTGCGGGCCTGCCGGTGACCTTCTCCACGGTGGGCAGCACGGTGTAGCCGGCCTGCGGCGGGTTGGTCCGCATGGTCAGGAAGAACTCGATGTCCTCGTCGGAGTAGCCAGTCTGGCGCCACTGCACAACGATCTCGTTCTTGGTGAGTTCGATGTAGCGCACATCGCGACCGAGGACGTCGCTGATCGTGCGCACCTTCTCCGGCGGGGTCAGCGCCTCCGGCCCGGTGAGCCAGTACTCCTGGCCGGCGTGGCCGTCGGCGGTCAGTGCGGTCGCGGCGACCGAGGCGATGTCCGCCTCGTGGATCATCGCGCTCTTGGCGTCGGCGAACGCCTCGCGGACGATACCTTCGGTTTTCACGTGCTCGGCTCGTCGAAGATGAAGGTCATCCCGATAAGGCTGCTGCCGAGGTGGCGCACCATCTTCAGCCGCTGCGCCTCGCCACCGGATAGCGACGTGGTCGGCCGGTCCAGGGACAGGTAGCCCAGGCCGATCGCGTCGATGCGCTCGAGTGCGGTGCGGACTCCGTCGGCGATCGGCGTCGCCACCGGGTCCTCGATGGCGTCGAGGCGCTTGATCAGTTCGCTGATCTCCATGCGGGACCAGTCCGCGATGGAATGGCCACCGATCGTCGTTGCGAGTGCGGTCGGATTCAGTCTAGTTCCCTCGCAGGCGGCGCAGTCGCCGAGGGTGATGAACCGCTCGACGTTGGCCCGGCCACGTTCGCTCAGCGAGCTCAGGTCCCGCTTGAGGTTGGTCCGGGCGAAACGGTCCACGATGCCTTCGAAGGCGAGTGTCATCGTGCTGTTCGCCGTGCTCACCGTCACCTTTCCGCCGCTGCCGTGCAGCAGCATGTGCCACTCGGCATCGCTGTAGTCGCACAGTGGTTTCGACGCGTCGAAGTGGCCGCAGTTGGCGTACTGCTGCCAGTCCATGCTTCCGACCTTGTGGGTGGGCAACCGGATCGCTCCGTCGTCGAGTGACTTCGTCCGGTCGAGCATCCGTTCCACATCGACGCATCGCTCCTGGCCGAGACCGTCGCAGCCGGGACACATGCCCTGCGGGTCATTGAAGGAGTACATGGCGGGTGGGTTGTACGGCCTGCCATGGCGGGAGAACAGTATGCGGATCATCGAGTAGACGTCGGTCATCGTGCCCACGGTCGAGCGGGCGTTGCCGCCGACCGGCTTCTGGTCGACGATGACCGGTGCCGTGAGGTTCTCGATGGCGTCCGCGTGCGGCCGTCGGTACTTCGGTAGCTGGTTGCGGATGAACCAGCTGAAGGTGCCGTTCAGCTGGCGCTGCGCCTCGACGGCCAGGGTGTCGAAAACGATGGAGGACTTACCCGAGCCGGAGACCCCGGTGAATACAGTGATCTTGTTCTTCGGTATCCGCAGTGACACGTCCTTGAGGTTGTGCTCACGCGCTCCCACGATGCGGATGTCGTCACGGTTGGCGATGCGCGCCTGGTCCGTCCAGCCACCAGCCGACAACGATTGGGCAAAGGAGTGGCCCGCGTCGCCGGTCGCCGGAACGGTCACGGAATCTTCTTGCGTCATGGCAGCCGACGCTAGGAGCGTTCGCGGTCAGCATCCGTCCGCGATCGGTGCCAGGGTCACGTGGCGGCCAGCATCCGCACCATGCGCCATGGGTGCGCTGACACCGTCGAAAGTGCCTGGAAGACGCCAGAGTGCTCACCTGCCGCTGGCTGCTCTCCCGGGTCTGGCCGGATGGCGACCCGCCGACTCTCATGGGGACGTTATGACAATCCTTACCCGCCGAAGCCTCAACCGGGCGACGTTGGAACGGCAATTGCTCCTGCGACGGGCGGACGTGCCCGCGGTAAACGTGATCGAGCGCCTTGTCGGTCTGCAGGCCCAGGATCCCGACCCGCCGTACATCGGGCTGTGGAGCCGGATCGCGGCCTTCCGTCTCGATGATCTGACCCGGCTGCTGTACCAGCGGAAGGTGGTACGCGCGACGCTGTTCCGGGGAACCCAGCACCTGGTCACCGCTGAGGATTACGTGTGGCTTCGGCCGCTGTTGCAGCCGATGCTGGATCGCTGGCAGAAGGGGGCGTTCGGCAAGTTCACCGCTGGACTGGACCTCACCGAGCTGGCCGCCGCAGCGCGGACGGCCCTCGGTCAGGACACGCTGACCAGACCCGAGCTCGGCAGGGCACTGGCTGAACGGTGGCCCGGACGCGACCCCGTCGCACTGGCCCGGTCGGCGCAGGGGCTGCTGCCGGTGGTGCACCCGCCGCCCGACGGCACCTGGGGACGGCGAGGCACGACTCCCTTCACGCTCGCCGACCAGTGGCTCGGCCGGCCGCTGACCGACGCCCCCTCAGCACACGGACTGATTCTGCGCTACCTCGCATCCTTCGGTCCGGCCACGGTGAAGGACATCCAGGCATGGAGCGGAATAACCCGGCTGCGCGAAGTGGTCGAAGCACTCCGGCCGCAGTTGCGTGTCTTCCGAAACGAGGCCGGAGGCGAGATGTTCGACCTCCCGGAAGCGCCACGGCCCGACCCGGACGTGCCGGCGCCCGTCCGTTTTCTGGCCGCGCTCGACAACGTGGTGCTCGGCCACGCCGATCGGAGCCGGATGATGACCGACGGACAGCGCAGGCACACCATCGTCGAGGCGACGATGACCGTGGACGGCTTCGTACACGGGCTCTGGAGCATCAAGCGGCACAAAAGCACGGCGACGTTGGTCGTCAAGCTCTTCGAATCCCTGCCCAGGGGCGGCGAGGCCGCCGTGATCGAGGAAGGTGCTCGCCTCCTGCGCTTCGCGGCGGCGGAAGCAGACAACCATGACATCCGGTTCCACCCCGTCGACGACATCCCCTGAGCGGTAGGTGGTGGCTGGCGTGGAGGGCGTCGATCAGGGTCTGCGATTCAGCGGACCACCTGGCCGACACCCATACAGGGTTCTACGCCGACCAGATCACCGCGGCCGTCCAGGGGCTGAAGGGTGCTGTCGAGGTAACGGAGGAAACTGGCCGCCAAGGCCAAGGTCTACGAGGCGTCCCCAGCCCGGGGGCCGGTAGCCCGGCCACGACATCGTTTCGAGGGACTGTGGGAGCTGGGCTGCTTCGGGCCGGCTATGTGGAATTCACTTGTGGCGCAGTGCCTCGAGTATCCGTGAGAGTGCGGCCCAGGTAGCGGCCAGGTCGTTGGGGTTGGTTGATGTGGCCAGCCACAGGGCGGCCTCGTTCATGGCGCCGGACAGCAGGTGGGTGAGTGGTTCGACCGGTTGAGGGGCGATGGTTCCTTGTTGGATGAGAGTGGTGAGTGCTTCGGCTAGATGGTGTGCCGACGCGCTCTCGTCCATCGCGCGCCATTCGCTCCAGCCGAGCACGGCGGGGGCGTCGATGAGCATGATCTGTTGGACGTCCGGGTCGGTGCTCGCGGTGAGGAACGCCCGGCATCCGGCGGTCAGCTGTTCCCAGGGGTCGTCATGGGCTTGTGCGGTCGCGGCCACTTTCTGGGCGACCTCCTGTTGCACCTGTTGGAGGATCGCGCGGAACAGGTCGGTCTTGCTGTCGAAGTGGTGGTAGAGCGCGCCCTTGGTGACTGCGGCGGCGTGCACGATCTCGGCCAGACCGACCGCGCCATAGCCGCGGCTCGCAAACAGTCGGCGGCTTTCGCGCAGCAGGGTGCGCTTGGTCTGCTCGCGCTGGCGGGCCCTGGCTCCGTCGGTCATCACATCTCCCTTTGACGTACCGATGGTAGGTCAAGTAGCGTATCTGTACATACCATCGGTATGCGAAGGAGAGCTTCCATGATGCTGACCAGCTTCTATCCGGTCATCGGCACCTCGCGGTTGGCCGAGTCCCATGACTTCTACACCCGGCTGTTCGAGTTCGAGACGACCTTCGAGGCCGACTGGTACGTGAGTCTGCGGCGGGCGGGGACCCAAGCGTATGAGCTCGCGCTGCTCGACTATGCTCACCCGACGGTGCCGGAGGGATATCGCGCCCGCGTGCAGGGATTGCTGCTCAACTTCGAGGTGGAGGACGTGGACGCCGAGTGGGAACGGCTCGTTGTCGGCGAGGGGCTGCGAGCAGAGCTCGAACTGCGCAGCGAGGAGTTCGGGCAGCGGCACTTCATCGTGGCTGACCCCAGCGGCGTTCTGATCGATGTCATCACGCCCATCGCGCCGTTTGGAGCTTTCGGGGACCAGTACGTCACCGCGTGAGCCAGGATCTTCGCCAGCGTTTCTGAGTTGTTGTCATCGAGGCGAGACGTCCATTGACGTCGTGTCGGGGAGGGCGACGCGAGCACCCTGATAAGCCTGTATCACGTCGTCGCCAACAATGACGCGAACACGCCACAAGAGGCCGACGAACGGGTCCGAGCGCTCCTGTCCCCCTTCAGCCGCAGCCCCCACGAAGACATCCGGTACATCGTGAAACTGCTCGCCGAGCGTCATGACCTCCTCGACCTGGCGGAGGCCACCGAAGCATGACCCAGAGGGGCGGAAACCTCAGACAGCCTGAGGAGGCGAGTACAACCACGGGTCGCGCAGGTCGAAGTAGGTGGGCTCGCCCTCGAACAGCCCCTTCCACGCCTCGAAGAGCTCCCGCATCTCGGCCGGGAGCTGCTTGCCCTCGCCTTCTCTGGCCGCCTGCTCGGAGGTGAAGTACGCGACCTCGGTGTATCCGCCGTCCCCGTGCAGGGCGGCGAACCCGCCGATGAGGTCGGGCCGGAACTCGGCCAGGCCCTGCTCGCCCCGGGCGATGATCTCGCGCATCCGCTGCGGGTCCCGGATCCGTCCCTGCATCACCTGGACGAATCCCGCCGAATCTGATCCGCCCTCCAGGTAGGTGTACGCCTCGGTGCAGTCATGGAAGGCCACCTCGCCACTGAAGAGCTTCGCGGTCTCGGCCCACCACTGACCCTGCTCGGGCCGCTCGCTGTTGCGCCGTGCCACCTCCTGCGACTCGAACCGCGCGGTGTTCACGAACATGCCGTTGTCCGTCACGCCGGCGGTCGTGCCGAGCCAGCCGTCCACTCCCGGCGCGAGTTCGGCATGCCATCGGTCCAACGCCGTCCGCATCTCGCCGATGTCCGTGATCTGTCCCTGAATGACCTGGATGAACATCGCGGCCCCCTCGCTGTGTACCTCAGCACCACGCTAGGAGCCCGCCCGTGATGGTCGAGATGTCAGGGCCCCATGCCATGTCCAAAACTTGCTGTCGCCCCTTGACCATGGCGACCAGACACCACCCGCCGCCCCTTCCTATCGACCACCCAGGAGCCACCCGCCGACCAGTCAGCCCTTCTTGCAGCCTCGCCGACATGCCTCGATGGCCCGGTCGTCATGGCCGGTCGTCATGGCCGGTCGTCACGGCCAGTCGTCACGGCCAGTCGTCACGGCCCCGCCGACACGGCCCCGCCGACACGGCCAGTCGTCACGGCCCCATCGCCACTGCCCCGCCGCCATAGCCATATCGCCACTGCCCGCCGTCACGGATCCATCGCCACGGCCCCATCGTCATGTGCCGCCGTCTCGAATCGCGGGCATGTTCTCACCGGGACTGGCTGGAGAGAACTCCCGAGTCACGATTAAATGGTTTCCCAGTAGGAAATATGGACTATGGAGGTGACGCCCCATGGAGCAAGCTCTGGCGACGATCATCAAACCGCTGCCCGCCCACCTGTTCAGAGTCCACGACGGCAGCGCCGAGATGCGGTGGGAAGCCATGGCCGGGCAGGGATACCACACCCCAATAGACCGATTTTTCGTGCGGAATCATACGTACACCCCCAACATCAACCCCACGACCTGGCGGCTCCGGCTCCACGGCCCCGGGCTGCGATGTCCTGGCGAGTACGACTACGACCAGCTTCGTGCCATGCCGTCACGGACCATCGACGCCGCGATCGAGTGCGCCGGAAACGGTCGGCGGCTGTACGGGACGCAGCAGCACCATCCGGCCCCGGGCACGCAGTGGGGACTGGGCGGGATCGGGGTGGCGCGGTGGCGCGGGGTGCCGCTCAGCTACCTGCTCCAGTACGCGGGCCTGCGGCCGGACGCCGTGGATCTGCTGCCGAGCGGCCTCGACGCGCCGTTCGAGGACTACGGGCACGTACGCAGGCCGCTCCCCGTCGGCAAGGCCATGGACGACGTGCTCGTCGCCTACGAGATGAACGGCCGGCCGCTCCCGCCCGACCACGGATTTCCGGTACGCCTGGTGGTGCCGGGATGGGTGGGAATAGCGTCCATCAAATGGCTGGGTGACATCGAAGTGGCGACCCGCGAGCTCACGTCACCGTGGAACACCGTCTTTTACCGCGACGTAACAACCCAGCCGGTGAAGAGCGCTTTCGAGCTCGCGTGGAATGCGCGGCTGCTGGCCGACCGGCCGTACATCCTGCATGGCAGGTCGTGGTCGGGACAGGGACGGATCGTCCGGGTCGATGTCAGCATCGACGGCGGGCAGAGCTGGCACCAGGCCGAACACCACGGTCGCCACCTGGTCAGCGCCTGGTTGCCGTGGCACATCGAGTGGGCGCCCAAGCCGGCGGGGGCGTACGAGCTGATGGCGCGGGCGACCGACGAGACGGGCGTGACGCAGCCGCTGACGACGCCGCACCACCCGTTCGGATATCACTTCGGCGCCGTCGTGCGACACCCTATTTCCGTTGTCCACGGATAGATAATTGTCACCGATCCGGTGTGAGCTGCGCATTGACTAAAGGGTCGTACGGCCCACCTGAATTCATCTGAAAGACTCTCGCGGAAACGTCGCGGCAATCCTCACATGTGATGGTAGCCACATTCCGAGAAAGGGAGAGCAGATGCGCCAGCTCACCGCCCTCGACGCCCAGTTCCTCAATGTCGAGTCCGCGACCACCGCCGCTCACGTGGCGGGCCTGGCGATCCTTGATCCCGCCGACGGCTACGTGACCCGGGACAACCTCGCGGCCCTGCTGCTGGAGCGGCTGCACCTGTCGCCCGCGCTCAGCCTGCGACTGGCGGAGGTGCCGCTCGGGCTCGACCGGCCCTACTGGGTGCCCGACCCCGATTTCGAGATCGGCAACCACCTGTTCGAGATGACGCTGCCCGCGCCCGGCGGTGAGCGGCAACTGGCCGAGGCGGTGGCCGCCATCCACGCCCGCCGGCTCGACCGGGCCCATCCACTGTGGGAGATGCACCTGATCAACGGGCTGGCCGATGGTCTGGTCGGCGTCTACACCAAGGTGCATCACGCGGCCATCGACGGCGTCTCGGGCGCGGAGACACTCGCCACGCTGCTCGACCTCTCCCCCAACGCCCGCCATGCACTCCCGCCCACCTGCAAGCCGGGTCAGACACCGAACAAAAAGCAGCAAAGGGAGCTAAGGGAGCGGACGGGCCAGACGCCCAGCCTGGTGAGCATGCTGGCGGGCGCCGCCGTACAGACCGCCACCCACCCCGCACGCGCCCTCCGCTCGGCCGTCAAGGCGGCCGGTGACCTCGACGCGATCCCCCTGGCCGCCACCATCCCCGGCTCGCGGCTGATCGCCAAGGCGGCCAGGTTCGTCGCCCGCGACGGGAAGCGCCGCCCCGAACTACCCGGGCTGACCGTCCCGCGCACGCCGTTCAACGGGCCGATCAGCGGACGCAGGCACCTGTCGTTCGGTTCGGTCTCGCTCAAGGACGTCAAGAACGTGGCCAAGGCCAACGGGATGAGCGTCAACGACATCGTCATGGCGCTGTGCACGTCGGCGCTGCGGTCGTGGCTGGAGGAGCGTGACGCGCTGCCCGACGAGCCGCTGATCGTCGCGGTCCCCGTCGCGGTCCGTACGGCCGGCGCCGGGGAGGTGGTGGGCAACCAGATCTCCGCCATGGTCACCCCGATGCCCACGAACGTCGCCGATCCGGTGCGGCGGCTGCGGGCCGTCGGCGCCACGATGAGCACCGCCAAGCGGCGTTTCGCGCTGGCGCCGCCCGCCTGGCTGAACGAGCTCTGCTCGCTGCTGCCCGCGCCCATCACCAGCCTGGCGACCCCGGCGATCTTCCGGCTGGCGTCGGTGACGTTCCCGCCGATCAACCTGATCATCAGCAACGTGCCCGGGCCGCAGTTCCCGTTGTACCTGTGCGGGGGACGGATCCTGTCGTACTACCCGCTGTCGGTGCTGACCGACCTGAGCGGCGGCGTGAACATCACCTGCTTCTCCTACGACGGCATGCTCGACTTCGGCGTGGTGGCCTGCCCCGAGCGGATGGACGACGTATGGGGGTTGCTCTCCCACCTGCAGTCGGCCCTCGACGAGCTGTCAGATGAGCGAGTGGGCGATGAGTTCCGCGACCGCGTCGGGATCGATCTGGTGGCCGGTTAGCTGGCAGAGGTTCTCCTGGTAGAGCAGTACGGCCGCGAACGTGGCCGCCGCCACCTCCAGCCGGGCCGCCCCGCCCCGCGCGCCCGGCAGCGCCAGTTCGAGCGCGAACCTGGCCCGGCTGATCAGCTCGCCGTTGAGGCGGCCGAGCCGCTCCTTGACCGAGCCGTGCGTGTCGGCCTCGCGGAACAGGATGCGCCGCATCGCGGGTGAGGCGTGCAGCGGCAGCCTGCGGGCCAGCCGCGACAGCGTGCCCGCGGGGTCGCCGGGCACGGCGTCGACCTCGTGCCCCTCTTCGACCAGGGTGCGCTCGTCGATCAGCGCGACCAGGACGTCGATCTTGCGCGGGAAGTAGTGGAAGATGAGCCCTTTGGGCACCGCGGCCAGCCTGGCGATGAGCGCGGTCGGCGTGGCCTCGTAACCGCCACCGGCGAAGAGTTCCTCCGCCGCGTCCAGGATGCGCGTCCGCGCGTCGCCGCCCTCCACAGCCGCACCCTAGCGTCACCTATAACCCCCCGGTAATGCCGTGAAGGCGAGAGCCTCGTACGTGCGGACCACCAGTCGGAGTAGCTGCCGCACTTGCCGCCGTCGGGCATCACCGCCCGGAGTCCCGGGTGAGCGCGTCGACAGTCGGTCCTGGCGGTCCACGAGGCGTAGTCGTCGAGGCCGCCGTGCAGCAGCCAGAGCACCGGCCAGTCACGGCGCGACTCTCAGCCCGCGGGGAGCAGCAGGCGGACCTTCGTGGTGCCGGCCAGCGCCCGCGACCTGATCGTCAGCTCCATCCTGCGCTCGTCGAGCCGCTTCTCCTCGACCACCTCGGCCGCTCGCGTGCTCCTCGACGGAACCGGCTGAGGGGCGGGCTCGACAGCACGATGGAGCAGGAGTACGGCCATCGCGCCCAAGGCGAGAAGGCCGCCAGCGACGACCGGGTAATCGGGATGCCACCGGAGCCTCCCTTTTCGATGCGCGGATAATGGCGAAGATGAGATCGATAGCCACCACGGATCTGACCGTGTTCCCGATATGTCTTGGCGCCAACGTCTTCGGCTGGACCGCCGACAGGGCGGCGTCCTTCGAGGTGCTCGACGCGTACGTCGAGGGCGGCGGCAACTTCATCGACACGGCCGACGTCTACCCGTACTGGGCCACCGGCGAGTCCACCTCCGAGATGATCATCGGCGACTGGCTGGCGGAACGCGGCAACCGCGACTCGATCGTGCTGGCCACCAAGGTCGGCATGCTGGCAGGTCTGGAGGGCCTGGCGCCCGCGACCATCCGCACCGCCGTCGAGAACTCTCTGCGCCGGCTGCGTACCGACCGGATCGACCTCTACTGGGCGCACGTCGACGACCGCGACACCCCGCTCGCGGACACGCTGGCCACGTTCGGGGCGCTGATCGAGGAGGGCAAGATCCGCCACATCGGCGCCTCCAACTACGGCGCCGACCGGCTGGCGGAGGCGCTGAAGGTGGCCGACGACGAGGGCCTGCCCAGGTATGTCGCGCTCCAGCAGCCGTACAACCTGGTCGAGCGCTCCTATGAGGGTGAGCTACGGGACGTGGTGGCCAGGGAAGGGCTGTCCAGCACGCCGTACTTTTCGCTGGCCCGCGGCTTCCTGACCGGCAAGTACGCCCGGGGGGTCACGATCGACAGCCCGCGGGCAGGACAGGCGGCCTCATACCTGGAGACGGAGCACGGGCCGCGGGCGATCGACGCCCTCACCAAGGTGGCCGCCGAGCGGGGCGTCGAACCGGCGGCGGTGGCGCTGGCCTGGCTGGCCGCCCAGCCCACGATCACCGCGCCGATCGCCAGCGCCCGCGACGTCGGCCAGCTCCAGCCGCTCCTCACGGCGGCCGCGCTCACCCTGACGGCCGACGAACTACGCCTCCTGGACGCGGCCTCCCGCCCCTGACCATGGAAAACCGACCAGAATAATGGGAGCTCCTACCCGGGTGCGATCTTGAATCCGCACCCAAGATCATGTGATACTCCACAAGATTTCTTACTCTTGTCATGAAATGTCCGTTAGTTGAGACGGGCAATGGAGGAGCACGTGTCAGCCGGCGCCGCGAGCCGTGAAGCCAGGACCGTACCCTTTCTCCGATCGCTGACCAGGCACGCGCGCACCCCCATCCGCGCCTTCGAGGAGGCGAGCACGCGGGCCCGCGGCGAGCTCGTCCGGCTGAACATGGGACCGTTCCGCCCCTACCTGGTCACCCACCCCGACCACGTCCAGCACGTACTGCGCCGCAACCAGTCCAACTACCTGCGCGAAGGTATGTTCTGGGACCCGCTCGCCCCGCTCATCGGCAACGGCATCCTGTCCGACGGCCCCGCCTGGGCCGACAGCAGGGCGATCCTGCAACCCCTGTTCACCGCCAAGTACGTCGACGCGCTGGCCGGACGGATGGCCGGGATCATGACCGAGCTGATCGAGACCGTCATGGTCCCCGGGCGCCCGTTCGACATCGCCGAGAGCGTGTCAGCCCTTGTCCACCCGACCATCGTGCGGCTGCTGCTCGGCGCCAAGCTCCCGGAGGCGGACGTCAACCGGCTGGCGCCCGCCTACGACACCGGTGTCACCGCCAGGTCCATCCGGCTGCTGCTGCCGTTCGTGCCCCAGGGATTCCCGCTCCCCGGCGACCGGGCGTTCAAGCGGGCCATCAGGACCATCGACGACGTGGTGTACCCGACGATCCGCCACGCGCGGGCACAGGCGCAGGAGGACGGCGACGTCGTCTCGGCGCTGTGCCGGGCCCGCCACGGTGACGTGGGCGTCGACGGCGACAGGCGGATCCGCGACGACCTGGTGGCCATCCACGGGGCGGCCACCGAGACCTCCGCCACCGCGCTGACCTGGGTATGGCCGGTGCTCGACGCCCATCCCGAGGTGGCGGCGAAGGTGTACGAGGAGGTCGAGCGCGTGGTCGGAGCCGGCCCTGTCACCACCGACCACCTGCCGCGGCTGACGTATCTGCGGATGTTCCTGGACGAGTTGCTGCGGCTCTACCCGCCGGGTTGGATCCTCCCGCGTACGGCCCGCGCGGACGACGTCATCGACGGGATCGAGATCGAGGCAGGAAGCACCATCGTGCTCAGCCCGTTCCTGACGCATCGGCTGGCGGAATGGTGGAACCGGCCGCTCGACTTCCTGCCCGAACGGTTCGCGCCAGGGGACTCGGGTCATGGCGGGGGCAGGCGGCATCGCTACGCCTACTTTCCCTTCGCCGCCGGACCGCACGTCTGCCTGGGGCCACATCTGTTCATGATGGAGGCGCTGCTGCTGGTGGCCGGGATCCTCAGTAAGTACCGGCCGGTGCTGGGCAGTAGAGGACCGGTCACCCCTCGGCTGGCCTCGACGCTGCGGCCGGCAACCGGCCTGTCGATGACGCTCGTACCGGTCGGACACCGATGACGCGCTCCCAGACGGGCGCCGAACTGGGCAGGACATGCGCGCTGGCCGTGGAGTGCGCCCGTGACCTGTCCAGGCATGCCCGGCGGTACGGCGAGCTCTTCCCGGCCAAACCGTTCGACCCGGGCTTCTTCCATTCGCTCGGGCTCGTCGGCGCCTTCGGCTCGCCCTGGGCCACGGCCGCCGAGCTCCGGGCGGTCAGCCGGGCGGCGCTGTGGGTGTTCGCGATCGACCTGCGGATCGACCACGCCGCCACGTCACGTGAGGAGGTCGCCGCCCTGGTCGGCGACTGCCTGGACGTGGCCGACGGCGCCACGCCCCTGAGCCCGATCACCCGGTTCCTCGCCGATCTCCGCCACGGCCTCCGCTACGGATTCCACGACGATCCCGAGGAGGGACGCGACGGATCCTGTGGCGCCCTCCAAGAGGAGCCGGCCCACGCCGCCTGGCGCGCCCAGCTCGCGCGGATGCTGGCCGCGATGGCCAAGGAGTGGGATTGGCGCGCCACCGAAGCCAGGCCCGGCCTGGAGGAGTACCTGGGCAACGCGGACGGCACCGGCTCGTCCTTCGTCAACCTGTCGCACTGGATCTCCACCGGCGAGCCGGTCGAACCGGCCACGCGGGCCGGCGACGAGGTGCAGCGCTACCTGCGGCTGCTCAACGACCTGGCGACAGCCGGCAGGGAGGCCCGATGGGGCGACGCGAACGCCCTCACCTTGGGCGCCGGACGTGCCGAGGTGACCGAGCGCATGGCCGGGATCGCCGAACGGGCCGCCGAGCTGATCCAGCCGCTGCGGGCGACCAGCCCGCGCACCGCCTACTACCTGGAGCGGCAACTGACCTTTAACACCGGCTTCTACGGCATATCCGACTACTGGGGTGAACTTTGAACTACACCCGCGAAGCCGATGAACTGGTCGCCACACTGATGGCCAGACCGTGGGGGCAGGTCTCCGCCTCCATCTACGAGACGGGCCGGCTGGTCACGCTGGTCCCCTGGCTCACCGGCCACCGGGAGCGGATCGAGTATCTACTGACCACTCAGGGTACGGACGGCTCGTGGGGGGCACCTGACGGCTACGGCCTCGTCCCCACGCTGAGCGCCACGGAGGCACTGCTCACCGCGCACGCCACCGGCCCTCAACTCAAGACCTCACCGGCCGCTGACCCGGAACGCCTCGGGCGTGCCGCGGGCAAGGGGCTTGACGCGCTGCGTCGCTGGCTGTTGCACCCCGTACAGGTGCCCGACATGCCGGCCGTGGAGGTGATCGTCCCGTTCCTGGTCGCCCTCATCAACATCCACCACCTCGGCGAACCGCTGCCGTTGCCGGCGGGCATGGACTACTCGCGCGTCGACCGCATCAGGCAGGCGGTGGCGTCGGGCGTGGAGCTGCCGGAGAAGCTGTTGCACGCCTTGGAGGTGGCGGGCCCGGCGGCGGGCGGCGCCCGCGCGGTGCGGCCGACGGCGATCGGCACGATCGGCGCCTCGCCCGCCGCCACCGCTGCCTGGCTCGGCAGCGTCTGGCGGCGCACCCCCGACCGGCCGGGTGTCGCGCCGCTGGACACCACTCAGGCCAGATCCCACCTGGAGGCCGTGGCCACCCGCTACGGCGGTCCGGTCCCGGTGGGGCTGCCCATCACGGTTTTCGAGCGCGGCTGGGTGCTGAGCTACCTGGCCAGGGCGGGCATCCCGGTCGAGGTGCCGCCGGAGATGGTGGCCGACCTCAGGGCGGCGATGGGTCCCTCGGGCACGCCCGCCGGTCCGGGGCTGCCGGCCGACGCCGACACGACGGCGGTGGCACTGCACGCGCTGGCGCGGCTCGGCATGCCGTACGACCCGGAGATCCTGATGGCATTCGACACGGGGCAGCATTTCTGCACCTGGCCGGGCGAGAACGGCTTCTCCATCAGCGTCAACGCGCACGTGCTCGACGCGTTCGGGGCGTACACGGCCGTCCGGCCCGAGCGGGCGGGCTCGTACCGGCCGGTCAGGGCGCGCCTGACCGCGCTGCTGGCCGAGCGCCAGCAGCCCGACGGGAGCTGGGACGACCGCTGGCACGCCTCCCCCTACTACGCGACGCTGAGCTGCGTACTGGCCCTGGGCGAGTACGGCGGGCGAGACCGGACCGTGCCGATGGCCAGGGCGCGTGACTGGCTCCTGGCCACCCAGCGGGACGACGGCTCGTGGGGCCGCTGGGACGGCACGACCGAGGAGACCGCCTACGCCGTCCAGGCACTCCTGCTCCCCGGCTCGACCAGGACCATCCGGTACGAGCGAGCCGCCTCCCGTGGCCACGCCTACCTGCTCCGCGCAAGCTATATGTCGGACCATCCGCCACTTTGGCATGACAAGGACCTTTACAGCCCTCTAGCTGTGGTAAGGGCGGCCGTCCTAGCCGCACTCCATTTGGGTAGCAAAGTGAATTAGATAGGACAATAAGGGCATAACAGCATGTTCACGGATTGCACCGGTTTGAGTGCGCTTTGCGGCGTTGCTAAGGTATGCCGCGTGCTCGGACATTCACGAAGCTCATCAATGCCTTGACTCCGGGCTTTACACAATCATTTCTGCAGGATGGCTTCATAATGCGCTTCCGTAGCTCTAGCGTGCGGACAAAAGTGACAGCCCTGCTGGTGTCGCTGGTCGCACTGTGGGGGTTCGCCGCCTGGGTGACGCTGCGGGAAGGTGTGAACCTGATCGGCGCCGGCACCGTCGACAGCGGAGCCGTGCAGCCGGCCGAACGGCTCTTGGCCGAGCTGCAACGCGAGCGCCGCCTCACGCTGGTCTCCCTCGGCTCCGGCTCGCGGATGCCCGACCGGGCGGTACGCGAGCAGCGGTCGAAGACCGAGGCCGCCCGCGCCGAGTTCATCGAGTCCGCCACCAGCTTCAGCGTCGAGCTGGCCGCCGACGCCTTGCTGACCCAGCGCCTGTCCGAGACGTACCGGAGTTTGGCCGGCCTGGAGGCGGCCAGGAAGGCGATCGACAGCGGCCGGCCGGACCGCCGCACGGCGGCCGCCTCCTACAACGACATCGTCGACGCTCTCTACCGCATGTTCGACGGCGTGGCCTCGCTCGACGACAAGGAGATCGCCAAGGATGCCCGCACGGTCATCCTGGTGAGCCGGTCGAGCGAGTACCTGGCCCGCGAGGACGCGCTCGTCGCCGGGGTACTGGCCAGAGGCGCCTTCACTCTCACCGAACACACCGACTTCGTACAGATCGCCGGCATCTCCCGCTTCAACCTGGAGCAGGCCGCCCTCCAGCTCCCCGCCGACGACAAGACCGAATACGGCACATGGGTCAAGTCCAAGTCCGTCACCCAGCTGCGCGCACTGGAACAGCGACTCATCCAGCAGGTCGACACGAGCCTGCCGCTGCCCGTGACCGGCGCCGAGTGGCGAGCCGCGGCCGAACCGGCCCGCGCGGGCCTGGAGAAGGTCATCGCCGACGGCGGCGACCGGCTGGTCGCGCGGGCCGTTCCCGGCGCCGTCGGGGTCTTCCTCCGGCTGGTACTCGCCGGCGGACTCGGCCTGATCGCCGTCTTGGCCTCGATCGTCCTGTCCATCACCACCACGAGGCAGCTGCTCGCGCAGCTCAAGAAGCTGCGGGACGCCGCGCACGAGCTGTCCGACGAGCGGCTGCCCCGTCTGGTGGAGCGGATCGGTCACGGTGAGGAGGTGGACCTGGCGCGGGAGGCCCCGTCGCTGGACTTCGGCGACGACGAGATCGGGCAGGTCGGCCAGGCGTTCAACACCATGCAGCGCACCGCGGTCAGCGTCGCCGCCGAGCAGGCCGAGCTGCGCCGCAGCATCCGCGACATCCTGCTCAGCCTGGCCCGCAGGACCCAGGGCCTGGTGCACCGGCAGTTGACCGTACTCGACGTGATGGAGCGGCGTGAGACCGATCCCGAGGAGCTGAAGGAGCTGTTCCGGCTGGACCACCTGGCCATCCGGATGCGGCGCAACGCCGAGAACCTCATCGTGCTCTCCGGCTCCTCACCCGCCCGTACGTGGCGGCGCTCGGTGCCGATGGTCGACGTGGTGCGCGGCGCGCTGGCCGAGGTGGAGGACTACACCCGGGTGACGCTCATGCCGATGGGCGACGTCGTGCTGCTGGGCCGCGCCGTGGGTGACGTCGTCCACCTGCTGGCCGAGCTGATCGAGAACGCGGTCTCCTTCTCCCCGCCCTACACCACCGTCGAGGTCCGCGGGCAACTGGTGGCCAACGGCTACGTGGTCGAGGTCGAGGACCGCGGCCTCGGCATGAAGCCGGAGGACCTGGTGGCCGCCAACGAGCGCATCGCGGACCCCCCGGAGTTCCGCATCACCGGCACCGCGCGCCTGGGCCTGTACGTGGTCAGCCGCCTGGCCGCGCGCCATGGGATCCAGGTCGTGCTCAAGTCCTCGCCATACGGCGGGACCACGGTCGTTGCCCTGCTCCCCCAGCAGCTCGTCCAGCTCGGCGACGAGCCGGAGGAGGGTGATGAGCCGACGCGGCTGCCCCGCAGGAAGGCCGTCGCCACGGCGACGCGGCCGGCCGCGTCGACGACCGTGCGCCGGCTGACGGTGGCCCCGCCGCGCAGAGCCCCCGAACAGGCGCCCGAACGGGAGCGCGTCCTGCCGGAGCCAAGGCGCGCGCGACCGGAGCCCGAACGGGAGAACCCCGTGCCACCCGCCACCGAGTTCACCCCTTCAGGCCTGCCCCTGCGGGTGCCGCAGGCCAACCTTGCCCCCGCTCTGCGTGACGAGGCGTCCGCCGCGCGGCCGAACCCCGAGGAGGACGATGACGAACGCTCGCCGGAGGAGATCCGCGCGATGATGGGATCTCTGCAGTCGGGCACCAATCTGGGCAGGACCGAAGCGGCCAAAATCATGGACGGGCTCAAAGACGAGCAACCGGGAGGCGACACGTGACACCTGGTTCCGGCACGGATCTCAACTGGCTGCTCGACGATCTGATCGGCCGGGTCAAGGAGGCCGAGCACGCCATCGTGCTGTCCTCCGACGGATTGCTGATGGGGTCGTCCGCGGCGTTGGAGCGGACCGACGGCGAGCACCTGTCGGCGGTGGCCTCCGGGCTGCAGAGCCTGGCCAAGGGCCTGTCCGAGCACGTGGGCGGCGGCCCGGTCAAGCAGACGGTGGTGGAGTGGCGCTCGGGCTTCCTCATCGTGACCGTGGCGGGTGAGCGGGCGTGCCTGGCCGTCCTGTGCGCGCAGAACGCGGATATCGGCCTGATCGCGTACGAGATGGCCATGCTCGTCGCCCGCGTCGGCCAGTACCTCACCACGGGCAGCCGCGCCGAGGCCGTGGCCAGGGGTGATCGGTGACCACCTCCGACCACGGCCCCGTGGACGAGCCCTTGGAAGAGCACTGGGTCGATCCGGAGATCATCCGGCCCTACGTGGTGACGCGGGGGCGGACGCAGCCCACGCACGGCAAGTTCGACCTGATCTCCATGGCCCTGGCCATCGGCCCGCCGCCCGGCCCCGAGGCCGGGCTCGACCCCGAACATCTGTCGATCCTGCGGCTCTGCCGCGAGCCCAAGTCCGTTGCCGAGATCGCCGCCTACCTGGATCTGCCCGCGGGCACGATCCGGGTGCTGCTCGGCGACCTGTTCGACAGGGAACTCGTCTCGGCCCAGGAACCGCAATCCGAGGTGGACATGCACGATATGAAGATGTACAGGGCGGTGCTCGATGGCCTTCGATCGCTCTGACCGCCCGCGCCTGCCGACGGCGATCAAGATCCTGGTGGCCGGCGGGTTCGGCGCGGGCAAGACCACGCTGGTCGGCGCGGTCTCCGAGACCCGTCCGCTGCGGACCGAGGAGATCCTGAGCGACCGCGGCGTCGGCATCGACGACATCTCGTCGGTGGAGGGCAAGCGCACGACGACCGTGGCGATGGACTTCGGCCGCATCACGCTCGGCAGCGACTACGTGCTGTACCTGTTCGGCACGCCGGGACAGGAGCGGTTCTGGTTCGTCTGGGACGAGCTGGCCGAGGGCTCGCTGGGCGCGGTCGTCCTGGCCGACACCCGCCGCCTGGCCGACTGCTTCCCCTCGATCGACTACTTCGAGCGCCGCGGCACGCCGTTCGTGGT
The DNA here is from genome assembly GCF_040638335.1 of Nonomuraea sp. NPDC026600. NCBI lineage: Bacteria > Bacillati > Actinomycetota > Actinomycetes > Streptosporangiales > Streptosporangiaceae > Nonomuraea > Nonomuraea sp. NPDC026600. Next base: position 62,759 of record NZ_JBEZYD010000023.1, on the reverse strand, counting down.
GGCGGTCAACTGCTTCGAGGGCGCGCAGACGTTCGAGCTCGACGAGGTACGGCTGGCACTCCAGCTGAACCCGTCGATCCCGATCGTCATGTGCGACGCCAGGAAGCGCGATTCGAGCAGGGAGGTGCTGATCACCCTGGTAAAGCATTCCGCCAAACTCCGCGTGGAGCCCGTGGCTCCTTGACGCCGGTCGGGATGCGGCGGATCTTGGCAGGTAGACGCTGCTGAGGGGGCGCCCCATGACGACGTCCGGCGACGACCTGCTGTCCGAGCGGGTGGCGGGCGGGATCCTGCCGAAGGTGCTCACCACGTTCGACATGGTCGCCATCTTCGTGGCGATCGTGCTGTTCATCACGAACGCCGCGGTGATCCAGAGCGCCGGTCCGGCCGCGTTCGGCTGGTGGATCATCGCGTTCGCGCTGTTCCTCATCCCGTGCGCGATCGTGACCGGGCAACTCGGCGCCATGTTCCCCGGCGAGGGCTCGATCTACCTGTGGACCAGCAAGGCTTTCGGACCGTTCTGGGGATTCTTCGCCGGGTTCTGCGCGTGGTGGCCGGGCGTGCTGGTGATGGTGGCCACGGGCACACTGACGATCTCGTTCCTCGGCTTCGTGTTCCCCGCCGTGGGCGGCCTGCCGGTGCAGGCGCAGGGCGGGCTGATCGTGGTGATCCTGGTGCTGGCCGCCGTGCTGGCCGTACTGAGGTTCCGGCTGACGCAGAACGTGGTCAACGTCGTCTTCCTCGCGTACGGCCTGGCCATCCTGCTGATCTTCGCGGCCGGGGTCGCCCACCTGCTGAAGGGCAACGCGGCGGCGACGAACCCGTGGGACTTCGCGGCCTGGAGCCCGTCGGCCGAGCACGGGATCAACTTCGCCAACTGGAGCTTCTTCGGCCTGGCGGTGCTGGCCCTGCTCGGCGTCGAGGTGCCGCTGAACATGGGGGTGGAGATCCGGCAGGACCGCGCGGTCACCCGCTACCTGCTGTGGGGCTCGCTCGCCGTGATGATCGCCTACCTCGCCGCCACCTGGGGCGTGATGGTCTCGGTCCCGGCGGACAAGTCCGCGCAGATCACCTCGGTGGCGGCCGCGGTCGGCATCGGGCTGGGCGACTGGGCGGGCAAGCTGGTGGCGCTCCTGCTGGCGGCGATGTTCTTCATCATCACCGTCGTCTACAACTACTCCTTCGCCCGGCTGATCTTCGTCTCGGGGCTCGACCGGCGGCTGCCCCAGGCCGTCTCGCACGTCAACGCGCAGAAGGTGCCGGACGTGGCGGTGTGGATCCAGACGGTGCTGGCCGCGCTCTTCACCGTGGTGGCGTTCGTCGTGGTGCCCTTCGCGGCGGCCGCACCGGCCGACGCGCAGACCGAGGTCTACAACGTGCTGCAGGCGGCGGTCACGGTCATCTGGTGCCTGTCGATCGTGGTGCTGTTCATCGACGTGCTCATCATCGTGCGCCGCTACCGGACCCAGTTCGAGGCGCGGCGGCTGGCCTCGCCCGCCGTCTTCTGGGTGGCCTCGATCATCGGCGCCCTGGCCTCGCTCGTGGGAGTGGTCGCCACGCTGTCGGGCTCGTGGACGCCGCTGATCTCCAACGACGCCGGCTCGTTCGTCCTGTTCGGGGCGCGGATCGCCTACGGCACGTGGTTCTGGCTGGTGGGCGGCATCGCCCTGGCCTCGCTCCTGGTGGGCGCCCTGTTGTACCTCCTCGGTGCGGGTGGCAGGCAAAAGGGCCCGGCCTGAGCCGGGCCCCTCGACCTGCGAGCGTCAGTGCTTGGTCGCCTGCTCGGCGCCGACACCGGTGAGGGAACGGACCTCGATCTCGGCGTACTTGGCCGCGTTGTACTCCTTGCTCAGGATCGTGCCGAGGTAACCGAACAGGAAGCCCAGCGGGATCGAGATGATGCCCGGGTTGCTCAGCGGGAACCAGTTGAAGGCGGCATCCTTGATCAGGGCCGTCTCCGACCCGGACACCACCGGCGAGAAGATGACCAGCAGAAGGGCGGAGACCAGGCCACCGTAGATGGCGCTGACCGCTCCCGCGGTGTTGAACCTCTTCCAGAACAGGCTGTAGAGGATCGCCGGCAGGTTGCCCGAGGCGGCCACCGCGAACGCCAGCGCCACCAGGAACGCGACGTTCTGCCCCTGGGCCAGGATGCCGAGACCGATCGCGACCGCGCCGATGACGAACGCCGAGATGCGGGCCACCAGCACCTCTTCGCGCTCGGTGGCGTTGCCGCGCCGGAAGACGTGCGCGTACAGGTCGTGCGCGAAGCTGGAGGAGGAGGCCAGCGTGAGCCCGGCCACCACGGCCAGGATCGTGGCGAAGGCCACCGCGCCGATCAGCGCCAGCAGGATCGTGCCGCCCGCCGAACCGAGGAAGATCTCGCCGACGGCCTTGGCCAGCAGCGGCGCGGCCGTGTTGCCCGCCTTGTCCGAGGCGGCGATCGCCTTGCTGCCGACCAGGGCCGCCGCGCCGAAGCCGAGGACCAGGGTGAGCAGGTAGAACACGCCGATGATGCCGATGCCCCAGAGCACCGACTTACGGGCGTCCTTGGCGGTCGGGACCGTGTAGAAGCGGATCAGGATGTGCGGCAGGCCCGCCGTGCCGAGCACCAGGGCGAGGCCGAGGCTGATCAGGTCGATCTTGCCGGCCAGGCCCTGCGCCGCCGTGCCGTACTTGAGGCCGGGGATGAGGAAGCTGCCGTTCTTGCCGCTCTGCGTCGCCGCGTCGCCCAGCAGGGACGACAGGTTGAAGCCGTAGTGCGCCAGGACCAGGATCGTGATCAGGGCGGCGCCGGTCATCAGCAGCACGGCCTTGACGATCTGCACCCAGGTGGTGCCCTTCATGCCGCCGAACACCACGTACACGATCATCAGGGCGCCCACCCCGACGATCGTCCACGCCTTGCCCGAGGGGCTGGTGATGCCGAGCAGCAGGCCGACCAGGGCGCCCGCGCCCACCATCTGCGCCAGCAGGTAGAAGATGCTGACCGTGATCGTGGACACGCCCGCGGCGGTCCTGACCGGGCGCGGGCTCATCCGGAAGGCCAGCACGTCGGCCATGGTGAACTTGCCGGAGTTACGCATCAGCTCGGCGACCAGCAGCAGCGCGACCAGCCACGCCACCAGGAAGCCGATGGAGTAGAGGAACCCGTCGTAGCCGGACAGGGCGATGATGCCGGCGATGCCGAGGAAGGACGCGGCCGACATGTAGTCGCCGCCGATCGCCAGGCCGTTCTGCACGCCGCTGAACGACCGGCCGCCCGCGTAGTAGTCGGCGGCCGTCTTGGTCTGCCTGCTGGCCCAGAACGTGATGCCCAGCGTCAGCGCGACGAAGGACAGGAACAGGATGGTGGCCAGGGTCTCCGACTTCACTTGACCTTCTCCTCGACCTCGTGGCGGAGCTTGTCGGCGATCGGGTCGAACCGCTTCTCCGCGTGCCTGGAGTAGGCCCACGCGATCGCGAACGTCGACACGAACTGGAGCAGGCCGAAGACCAGCGCCACGTTGATGTTGCCGAACAGCTTGATCCCCATGAAGTCACGTGCCCACCCGGACAGCACCACATAGAGCAGGTACCACGCCAGGAAGGCCGCGGTCATCGGGAACGTCCACCGCCGGAAGCGCCGCCTCAGGTCCTGGAATTCAGCGCTTGCTTGGATTTCTTCATAGACGGATGCGTCATGTTCTTTAGTCGTCACGAGCCCTCCACTGTGATGCGGATCACGCACAAGATAGGAGCGCAACCTACCCCGCGTGGAGGCCCGGGGACATGTGGTTCGACGAGCCGCCGCAGCTCAGCGCCTAGTTGGGGCGGGGATGCGATGAAAGGTCCTTTCCACGCGATGAACGGTTCGGGACGGTTCCGGCCCGCTCTGAACCGGGAGATTCTGACCTTACTCTACGTGCTCAAATGACTACCCTGAGCGGCGATTGTCGTGAGACCTTCCGGCATGCTGATCTGATCCGCGTGATTCCATCGCAGGATCGGCTGACCCGTGACCTCTACGCGGCGATGGGGCAGGGAGCGAACCCGGACGAACTGGGCGAGGCGATCTCGCGCGCCATCGCGAAGTGGGTGAGCCACGACGCGCTGCGGCTGGTCGGCACCAGCCCGTCGACCGGGCTGGGGCTCGGGTCCTTCAGCTTCTGGCACCGCTACGAGCCGGCACTCATCCGCGCGCTCGCGATGAGCCGCTACCTCGACGGCGATCCGTGCCGCCCGGCCGCGCTGGCCCGACTGCCCGTGCCGGTGGGCCTGGTGGGCACGGGAAGCATCGCCAGCTGCAAGCAGCACGGCGACGGGCCGTGCGACCTGCACGGCGACCGGCTGACGCGGGAGGTGCTGCTGGCGCACGGCGCGGGCTGCGAGCTCCGGCTGCTGCTGCGCGACTCCCACGGCGTGTGGGGGTTGCTCGGACTGATCCGCTCGGAGGGCGGCCGGCCGTTCAGCCCCGAGGACGCGGACAGAGCGGTGCGGCTGGCCCCGGCGCTGCTGGCCGCGCTGCGCCGCTATGTGACCGTCGCGCCGCTGACCCCGTCGTTCCCAGCGCTGCCCGCGGGCCTGATCGTGATAGGCCCCGACCACGCCATCCGCGCGGTCACGCCGCAGGCGCGTGCGTGGCTGGCGCAGATGTGGACGCCCGGCCGGTGCGACCTGCCCGGCTGGCTGGCCGACACGTCGATGGAATGCCTGTCACTCGACACGCGGACATACGCCCGCGATCCAGATTCCTGGCGGCCGCGGATCTGCGCGCCGGCGGCCATCTTCGGCCGCTGGACAATGATCGAGGGCCAGCCTCTCTCCCCCGACGGCGACGGCGACGTGGCCATCGTCATCCAGGCGGCCACCGGCCCGCTGCTGCTCCCGTCGTTCTGCGAGTGGTACGGCATCACGCCGCGCGAACGGTGCGTCGTGGAATGCCTGTACGACGGCGCGGCCCCCAAGCAGATCGCCCGCCACCTGGGCCTGTCGGTGCACACTGTCAACGACCATCTCAAGGCGGTGTTCCGAAAGACGGGCGCGAGCGGCAGAGACGAGCTCATGGCCGCGCTCACCGGCTGACGGCCGTCACCCCTTGACCGCACCGGCCGTGAGCCCTTCGACGATGTAGCGGCGGATCACGGCGAACAGCACCAGCGTCGGCAGCACCGAGACAACGGTGGCGGCGGCCATCGAACCCCAGTCGATGTCGTACTGGGTGATGAAGGAGTTCATGGCGACCGGGATCGTCTTGGCGTCCTCGCTGTCGATGAACGTGATCGCCAGGAACAGCTCGTTCCAGCACTGCACGAACGCGAAGATGAACGTCGCGGCGATGCCCGGCAGCATGACCGGGATCACCACCCGGACCATGGCGACCAGCCGGGACGCGCCGTCGACCTGCGCGGCCTCCTCGAGCGCCACGGGGATGCGCTCGTAGAAGCCGCGCATGATGATCGTGGCGAACGGCACCAGCATGGCGACGTACACGAGCATGAGCCCGGCGAGCCGGTTGAGCAGGTCGAGGTCGGACATCAGCAGATAGAGCGGGCCGAGCGCGATGAACAGCGGGATCATCTGGGTGACCAGGAACGCCAGCATGAGCGCTCCGCGCCCGGGAAAGGTGAAGCGGGCCAGCGTGTAGCCGCCGAGCACGCCGATCATGGTCACCGCCCCGGCGGCCACCAGCGAGACGAGCAGGCTGTTGAGCAGGTACACGCCGAAGTCGGCGAACGAGAACAGGTCCGCGTAGTGCTCGAACGTCACCTTGCCCGGCCAGTACCTGATCGGCAACGAGAAGATCTCGGCCTTGGGCTTGAGCGAGGTGATGACGATCCAGTAGAGGGGGAAGAGCGTGATCAGCAGCCAGACGCCGAGCACGATCGCTTTGGCCAGGCGTCTCATCGGGCCTTCTCGAATCGGGTGGCGTTGAGGTAGAAGACGGTGAAGGCGAGCAGCAGGCCGAGGATGAGCATGCCGACCGCGCCCCCTCGGCCGTAGTCGCCGCCGATCACCTGCTGGATGAGGAACGTGGTGATGATGTCGGTGCTCCCCGCGGGCCCGCCGCCGGTCATGGAGTAGATCAGGTCGGGGAAGTTCAGGATCCAGATGATCCGCAGCAGCACGATCAGCGCCAGCGTCGGCCGGATGTGCGGCAGCGTCACGTGCCAGAACTGCCGGATCCGTGACGCCCCGTCCACGTCCGCCGCCTCGTAGAGCTCACGGGGCACCGACTGCAGGGCCGCCATGATCATGATGGCGAAGAACGTCACGCCGTACCAGACGTTGGCGACGATCACCGAGGTCATCGCCCAGCCGGGCGTGGCGAGGAAGCCGATGCGGTGCTCGATGATCCCGGTCCTGAGCAGCAGGTCGTTGATCACGCCGAACTGCCCGTTGAACATCCACCGCCACAGCAGCCCGATCAGGAACCCGGACATCGCCCAGGGGAAGAACACCCACGCCTGATAGAGCCCCCGGCCGCGGAAGTGCCGCCGCAGCAACAGCGCTAACCCGAAGCCGAGGACGAACTGGAAGAACAGCGACACGACCACCCACGTACCGGTGTTGCGGAGCGCCGTCCAGAACCGGTCCTCAGCCAGCACGGCCCGGAAGTTCTCCAGGCCGACGAACGGCGTCGAGGTCAGGTCGAACAGGTTGTAACGCTGGAAGGCGATCACCGCGCCGCGGATCATCGGGTAGTACGTGAAGAGCACCACGAAGACCACGCCGGGCAGCAGGCACAGCGCGATGAACCTGGCCTTGCGGGCGGAGAACGCGGGTCTGGCCGATCCCAGGCTCACGAGACCTTCTTCGCCTGGTCCGTCCAGAACGCGTCCCACGACTTGAGCACCTCGGCCGTGGTCTTCTTGCCGGTGAGCAGCGCCTGCACATCACGGTCGGAGTCGACCTGGAACTGGCTCCAGCCCGGGTAGTCGACCGGCCGGATCGTGATCACCTGCTTGGGGTCCTGCTGCGCCTGAAGGTAGGCCTTCCAGGCGCCCTGGGAGAACTGCGGGTCGCCCTGGGCCTGCTTGGAGATCGGGATGAGCGAGTTGCCCTTGGCGAAGGCGATGCTCTGCTTGGCCTCCGACAGGAACTGCACGAGCTTGACCGCTTCCTTCGGGTGCTCGCTGAAGGACGTCACGCCCCAGCCCGCGTAGCCGACCGGCTGGAAGGCGTACCCCGACGGGCCCTTGGGGATCGGGGCCGTGGACCAGGCCTTGACCGAGCTCTCCTCGACCGTCTTGATCACCTCGGGGTCCTGGATGAGCATGCCGGTGACGCCCGAGGTGAAGCCCTGAACCATCTCCGGGTAGCCCCACGACACCGAGTCGGGTGGCGACGTCTCCTTGAAGATCTTCACGAACAGGTCCGTGGCCTGGACCGCCTCGGGGGTCGAGAAGATCGTCCGCTTGTCCTTGAGGAAGAAGGACTTCTCGGGGTTCAGGGCCTCGCCGTTGTAGGCGCTGATCATCTGGACCACGTAGTCGGCGCCGCCCTTGCCACCCCGGAAGGAGTAGCCGAACCGGTCGCCCGAGGTCATCTTCTTGCCGGCCTCGTAGAGCTCCTGCCAGGTCGTGGGCGGCTGGGCCATGCCCCAGTCGGTCCGGTAGAACAGCGTGCGCTCATAGAAGCCGTACGGGATGAGGTACGGCTTGCCGCCGACCTCGACCGCCTTCTTCTGGGCCAGCTCCGTCAGGTCGGACCAGCCCGCCCAGTCCGTGGTCGGCAGCTCGGCCAGCCAGCCGTTGTTGGAGAAGGACTTGGCCGTGTGGTCACGAACCTCCAGCACGTCCAGGCCCTTCTTCGTCTGCAGGATCTGGGTGATCTTCTGGTCGGCGCTGTCGAGCGGCGGCGAGATCAGCTCCACCTTGATCTTCGGGTTGGCCTTCTCGAAGTCCGCGATCAAGGTCTTGATCAGCTTCGTCCGCTCGGGACTGGTCAGGCTTTCGATCATGCGCAGCCGTACCTCTCCCGAGGACGACCCGGAGCCGCAGCCCGCGAGCATCAGTGTCGCGGCGGTGAAGACCGCAAGCAGGGGGGTTCTCATCTGAGCCTCCAGAGAGGTAAGACAGCGCTGTCAATCACGCTAGGGGACTGACACCCTCCAGCGCTAGACCGAGGTCCTTGATCAACGTATCGGCGGGCTCCAGCCCGACCGACAGGCGGACCAGCCCGATCGGGATGCCCATGGTCGCTCGTACGCTCTCCTCGGTCGAGAGCGCGGGCGCGTTGACCAGACTCTCAAACCCTCCCCAAGACACCCCAATCCTGAAATATCGCAACAAATCGATGAATGCTGCGACCGCTGGCCGGGACTCGGTGGCCAGTTCCAGGCTGAACAAGCTTGAGAAGCCGGACATCTGGCGCAGCGCCATCGCGTGGCCGGGATGCGAGGGCAGCCCCGGATAGTTGACCGTCCGCACCGCCGGATGCTCCGCCAGGAACCCGGCCACCGCCAGCCCCCGCTCCTGGTGCGCCGCCATCCGCACCGGCAGCGTACGCAGCCCCTTGATCACCTTGGCCGCGTCGTGCGGTGACATGGCCGCCCCGTAGAGCTGGTACTCGGTCAGCGCCAGCGGCCTGATGAGCCGCGACGGCCCGACCACCACGCCGCCGACCAGGTCGCTGTGGCCGCCGATGTACTTCGACAGCGAGTGCACGACCAGGTCCACGCCGAGCGTCAGCGGCTTCTGGAAGATCGGCGTGGACCAGGTGTTGTCCATCACGCTCACCAGCCCGCGCTCCCGCGCCCACGCGGTCACTTCGGCGATGTCCACGACCGCGTAGGCCATGTAGGAGGGAGACTCGAAGTAGAGTAGGCGGGTGTTCGCCCTGATAGCGCTGTCACAGCCTTCGAGATCGTCGACGTGCGTATGCGTGACGCCGAACTTCTCCAGGTAACGCAGGAACTGCGTGGTGGGGCCATAGATGGCGCCCAGCACCAGCACGTGGTCACCGGACTTGACCAGCGAGGAGATGGTCGCGGCGATCGCGCCCATCCCGGAGGCGAAGCACTTGGCCCGCTCCCCCCGCTCCAGCGCGGCGAGCTTGCGCTGCGCCAGGTCGACCGTCGGGTTGGTGCCCCGCCAGTAGACGTAGCGCTCGTCCTCGTTCTTGATGGCCTCGCCGAGCTCGCCGGCCGTCTCGAAGGTGAACAGGGAGTTCTCGAACACCGGCGGGTTGACCGCGCCCAGCATCCACGGTTCGTCCTCGCCCAGCCGGCCACAGATCCATTCATCATCCATGGGGGCACCATATGACAGCAGCGAGGGACCGTAGCCGCCGCCTGCCGACCATGGCAGACGTGGCCAGGCACGCGGGTGTGAGCCTGAAGACCGTCTCGCGGGTGGTCAACCAGGAGCCGCACGTGAGCGCCCCGGTGCAGCAGCGGGTGCAGGCGGCGATCAGCGCGCTCGGCTTCCGCCGTAACGAGGCGGCCAGCCGCCTGGCCCGCCGCGCCACCATGCTGACGCTCGGCCTGATCATGGAGAACATCTCCAACGAGTTCTACTCCCGCCTGGCCAAGGCGGTGGAGGCGGCGGCGGCCGAGCACGAGGCGCTGGTGGTCTTCGGCTCGTACGAGGAACGGCCGGAGCGGGAACGGATGCTCGTGGAGTCCATGTACGCCCGGGGGGTCGACTCGCTGATCATCGTGCCGTCGGCCGCCGACCACGGCTGGCTCGCCGAGCACGGCGGCCTCACCACGGTGTTCGTGGACCGGGTGCCGCACGGCCTGGAGCGGGCGGACGTGGTGCTGCTGGACGACGTCAGGGGCGGGCGGATCGCGACGGAGCACCTGCTGGCGCGCGGGCACCGGCGCATCGGGCTGATCTCCGACGACGAGGCGTTCAGCTCGGTCCACGACCGCGCCTCCGGTTACCGCGCGGCGCTGCGGGAGGCGGGGGTGCCGGTGGACGAGTCGCTGGTGGTGCGGGGGGTGTTCGACCCGTGGCGGGCCGGGCAGGAGGTGACCCGGCTACTCTCGCTGGCCGATCCGCCGACGGCGTTCTTCGCCACCAACAACCGGGCCGCGATCGGCATCCTCCAGGCGCTGCGCGAGCGGCCCGAACGCCCCGCGTACGTGGGGTTCGACGACTTCGCGCTGGCGGACGTGTTCAACCCGGGGGTGACGGTGGTGCGCTACGACGTGACGCGGCTGGGGCGGAGCGCGGTGGACCTGCTCCTGGACCGCTCGGACACCCCGCGGCGGGTCGAGGTCCCGGTCGAGCTGGTCGCCCGCGGCTCCGGCGAGCTGCCCCCTTAGGACCATCAGGACGAGCGGGGCCGCCAGTCGCCGCGGTCGAGGTCGAGGTCCTCGGGCGTGTGCAGCCGGACCATGGTCCGCGCCACACCCGCCGGGACCCGGTGCGGCGTCAGGAACGACACCGACACCATCACCGCGAACGCGATCGGCACCGTCCAGGCGGCCGGCTGGGCCAGCAGCGCGCCGGCGATCCCGTCGTACGGGCCGCCGGTGATCGTGGCCAGCACCGCCGCGCTGGCCAGGCCGCCGCCCACGAACAGCCCGGCCAGCGCGCCCGTGGTGCTGAGCCGGCGCCACCAGATGCCGAGCACGAGCAGCGGGCAGAACGACGAGGCCGCCACCGCGAACGCCAGCCCCACCACGTCCGCCACCGGCAGCGCCCGCGCCCACAGCGCCAGGCCCAGCGGCACGGCGACCGCCATCAGCGTCGCGGCCCTGAACGAGCGGACGCTGCCCTTCAGCAGGTCCTGGGCGATCACCCCGGCCACCGACACGGTCAGCCCCGACGAGGTGGACAGGAACGCCGCGAACGCCCCCGCCGTGACCAGCGCGGTCAGCACATCGCCCAGGGTGCCGCCGATCATCCGTCCCGGCAGGGTCAGCACGACCGCGTCGGTCCGCACCAGGTCGGGCGCGTACATCCGGCCCAGCCAGCCGTACAGCGCGGGCAGCAGGTAGAAGGCGCCGAGCAGCGACAGCACCACGAGCGTGGTGCGGCGGGCGGCCCGGCCGTCCGGGTTGGTGTAGAAGCGGACGAGCACGTGCGGCAGGCCCATCGTGCCCAGGAACGTGGCCAGGATCAGCGAGTACGTCGAGTACAGGCCGTACTCCTTGCCGCCGGCGAGCGGCACCTGCCAGGTGACCGCGTCGGCCGCGCTCACCGCGGGCCTCCCGTCGGTGTGCCAGGCCATGAGCAGGAACACCAGCGGCACGGCCAGCGCCGTCAGCTTGAGCCAGTACTGGAACGCCTGCACGAACGTGATCGACCGCATGCCGCCCGACATCACGTTGACCGCGACCACGACCGCCACCAGCAGCCCGCCCACCCACACCGGCGCCCCGGTGACCGTCCGCAGCACCAGGCCCGCGCTCTGGAACTGCGGCATCAGGTAGAGCCAGCCGATGAGTACCACCAGCACGCTGGCCGTCCGGCGCACGGTCATCGACTCCAGCCTGGCCTCGGCGAAGTCGGGCAGCGTGTACGCCCCCGAGCGGCGCAGCGGCGCGGACACCAGCACGAGCAGCACGAGGTAGCCGCCGGTCCAGCCGACGGGCAGCCACAGCATGTCGGCGCCGAACGACAGGATCAGCCCCGCCACCCCGAGGAACGACGCCGCCGACAGGTACTCCCCGCCGATCGCCGAGGCGTTCCACAACGGGCTGACCGAGCGGGAGGCGACGTAGAAGTCGGAGGTCGTCCGGGAGAACCGGATGCCGAACGCCCCGATGAGCACGGCCGCCACCACCACGACGACGATCGCGATCAGGCTCATGGGCGTTCGACCAGGTCGGCGAAGTGGCGCTCGTTGCGTTCGGCCTGGCGTACGTAGAGCCAGGCGCCCACCACGAAGGCCGGATAGATGAGGCCGGCGAGCACCGCCCACGGGAGCGGGATGCCCAGCAGGTCCACCTCGCGCAGCTCCGGGATGGCCAGGAACAGCAGCGGCAGGCCGCCCACCACGCACCCCAGCACGGTGCAGACGAACAGCGCGAGGCGGAACTGGGTACGCAGCAGCGAGCGCATGTACACCTCGCCGAGGTGCGTCTGCTCGTCGATCTCGCGGGTGGCCGGGAAGCGCGGGCGGCGGGCGGCGGCGGTCCTGGGGCTGGTCACCGTGACCCGGCGGGCCGTGTCGTGGCGGGCGAGCGGCACCCGGCGGGCGGGGCGGGGTTCCGGGCTCACTCCAGCCGTCCTCTCTTGGCTCTGCGGACGAGCAGGTCGCGCAGTTCGCGGGTGTGGCGGCGGCTGACCGGGATCTCGGTGTCGCCCACCCGGACCGTGCACTTGCCCGAGTCGATGTGCAGTTCCTCGATGTGCTTGACCGCGACCAGATGGCTGCGGTGCACCCGGACGAACCCGGCCGAGGCCCAGCGATCCTCCAGCGTGGCCAGCGGGATGCGGACCAGGTGGTTGCCCGTGGCGGTGTGCAGGCGGGCGTAGTCGCCGTGCGCCTCGACGTACACGACGTCGGCGCTGGACACGAACCGGGTCACGCCGCCCAGCTCGACCGGGATCGTGTCGGACTCGCCGAGTTCGACCGGCACGTCGGCCGAGACGGCCACCCGCCTGATCGCCTCGGCCAGCCGTTCCGGGCGCACCGGTTTGAGGAGGTAGTCCTCGGCCTTGATCTCGAAGGCGTCGACCGCGTGCTCCTCGTAGGCGGTGACGAACACGACCCGCGGCGGATTGGCGAACTGCGACAGCAGCCGCCCGAGCACCACCCCGTCCAGCCCGCGCATCCGGATGTCGAGGAAGACGGCGTCGATCGGCCGGCCGTCGGCGATGGCACGGTCGAGCAGCCTCAGCGCCGCGGCACCGTCCCTGGCGGTGGCCACCTCCCCGATGCGGGGGTCGGCGCGGAGTAAGTACGACAGGTCTTCCAGAGCGGGTAGCTCGTCGTCAACGGCGAGGACCCGGAGTTGTGCCATAGACAGTGATAAAACAGACAACAAAGATCGAGGTCAACGGGCTGAGACGCCGGGGTGATATTTCGGCAACCTGATGTTGACCTTCGTGCCCGCGCCGGGGCCCGTCTCGACGACCAGCCCGTACTCGTCTCCGTACACCTGGCGCAGCCGCTCGTCCACGTTGGCCAGCCCGACCCCGCCCGCGGGGGCCACCTCACCTGCGAGGATGCGGCGCAGCCGGTCGGGCTCCATGCCGAGGCCGTCGTCCTCGACTCCGATGCGGCACTCGGCTCCGGCGTCCTCGGCGACGATCGTGATGCGGCCGACGCCGTTCTTGCTCTCCAGGCCGTGGCGGACGGCGTTCTCCACCAGCGGCTGCAGGCAGAGGAACGGCACCGCCACGGGCAGCACCTCGGGGGCGATGCGGAGCGTCACCTGGAGCTGGTCGCCGAAACGGGCGCGTTCGAGGATCAGGTAGCGGTCGATCGAGCGCAGCTCCTCGGCCAGCGTGGTGAACTCGCCGTGCCGGCGGAAGGAGTAGCGGGTGAAGTCGGCGAACTCCAGCAGCAGTTCGCGGGCGCGTTCCGGGTCGGTGCGGACGAACGACGCGATCGTGGTCAGCGAGTTGTAGATGAAGTGCGGCGAGATCTGCGCCCGCAGCGCCCGTACCTCCGCCTCCATCAGCAGCGTGCGGGAGCGGTCCAGCTCGGCCAGTTCCAGCTGCGAGTCCACCCAGCCGGCCACCTCCTGGGCGGCCTTGACCAGCCCCGCCGAGGCGTGCGGGCCGTAGGCCGCCAGCGCGCCGACGACCCGGTCGTCGGTGCTGAGCGGCACGACCACGGCGTTCCTGATCGGGCATTCGAGCAGCTCGCACTCGATGGCGAGCACCTGGATGCGGCCGTCCTTCAGCGTCGCTCCCGCGTGCTCGAACGCCTGCCTCGCGTGGTGCTCGCCCGCGCCGTCGTAGACGAGCAGCCGCTCGCCGTCGGTGATCGCCAGCGCCGATGAGCCGAGCAGCGTACGCAGGTGCCGCGACGCCTTCTGCGCGCCCTCCTCGGTCAGCCCGGGGCGCAGCGGCGGCCCCGCCAGGGACGCGGTGTGCAGGGTCTCGAACGTCGCCCGCTCCGCCGGGCTGGTGCCCAGCTCGCGCCGACCGCGCAGGACCCGCCAGAGCACGATCGCGGGCACGCCCACGAGCACGGTCACCACGGCAAATCCGACCAGGTACTCCACGCCGCCGGAGCTTAGTGGCCACCTTGACGCTTTCACAGTCCAGATCTACCGAAATGCGGCACTGCTGCGTCTCGTCACCCGGCCGCCGAAGGCCGAGCGGGTCATCCCGCAGGAAGCGCTTGAGAGATCAGCTCGGCGTAGGAGCCGGCCTCCTCCTCCGAGGCGTACTTGGTGCGTGGCCAGAAGAAACCGCGCAACCCGTCCTTCGGATTGCGCGGCACCACGTGGACGTGCAGATGCGCCACGCTCTGGCTGATCCGGTTGTTCATCGCGACGAACGTGCCCGCCGCCTCCAGCCCCTCCTCGACCGCGCGGGTCACCAACTGGACCCGCTCGAAGAACGGGCCGACGTCGCCGAGGTCGCCGAACGTCTCGACATGGAGCCTCGGTACGACCAGCACATGGCCCTTGAAGACCGGGCGGGTGTCGAGGAAGGCGACCACGACCTCGTCGGAGTGGACGATGTGGGCGGGCCGCTCGCCCGCGACGATCTCGCAGAACAGGTCGTTGCTCACCGGCCGACCCTATCGGGCCGCCTTCCCGTCTATTGGGCGGTGTTCGCGGCGAAAGCGGTCCAGCTCGTCACGTTGGGCGCCGACCACTCCGTGGGCGCGTGCAGGAAGTGCTCGCCCACGTGCGCGCGGAGCCGGTCGGGCACCTCGGCCGTCTTGTGGCCCCGGCAGTGGTACACCAGGCCGCCCTGGCGCTGCCCCATGGCCATCCACGGCAGCCACGGCGAGACCCGGCACCACGAGAACACACACGGCACGCTCGGCAGATCGGAGTCGAGGTCCTTGGCCGAGGCGAAGAACTGGAACAGCTCCAGCGCCCGGTAGGTGTCACTGGCCGAGTTGTCGGGATAGTCGGCGACCTTGAGCGGCGACGGGTAGGCCAGCCGGATGTCGGCGTTGAAGACGACCTGGTCGCCGAGCCTGGTGGTGGGCACGGGGTAGGCGCCGAACCGCTGGTTGACCGGGTCGTTGAAGACGTGCTGGACCTCGACGGACGCTCCGGTGAACGGGTTGTCCCAGGTGGTGAGGATCTCGCGCGACTTGGGGTCGAGGTAGGCCGCCGCCTCCCTGGTCAGCATCTGCCAGCCGCCGTCGGTCTCGACCGCCCTGGCCACGTTGACGCCCTCGAAGCCGAACAGGTGGTGGGGGCCGTCGTCCTGCTGCCAGCCATAGATGTCGCCGGTCCACCACGAGATCGTCTCCGCGCCGTCGGTGGAGGCGCGTACTCGCATGAATTCCACAGCTCTCCCAGCGGGTGCCCTACTTGACGATCACCGAGAATATCGCCTCGCCCGACTGCGCCTTGCTTTGGGCGTCGACCGGAGTGGGGCTCGGCGTGGCGCTCGGACACCGCCAGCAGTTCTGCAGCCTGATCTCGGTGCTGCCCGGCTGCTTGCCGTTGAAGACGAAGTAGCTGGTGCCGCCCGAACCCGGCCCGCCACCGTCGCTCACGTACTCCTTGCTGATGAACGAGGCCACTTTGGCGTCGGGCACCGCCAGGAGGCGCCACTGGTCGCCGGTGGACGGGTTGTCGGCGACGGCCAGCGAGAACCGCTGGCCCGTACCGACCTCCACGTTGACGGTCGAGCCCTTGGCGCCTTTGAAGATCTGGCCGTAGTCGCTGACGGCCGACCCCGCGCCGCAGCTCGTGCCGATCCCCATCATGAGCAGGGCGAGCAGGGCGGTGGCAGCCGTTCGACGAATCACTGAGGCAGGCTATCGGGCTCTGGGCTCACTTGGCCCTGTTGCGTCTCATGATCCGGCGCAGGAGCAGGACCACGATGCCGGCCGCGGCGATGGCCAGCACGGGGCGCTTCCTGGCCTCCGTGGCGACCTTGTCGGCGGCGTCCTTGACCTGGTCGGGCGTGACGTCTCGTACCTTGTCGGCCACTTCGGCAGCCTTGTCCTTCGCGACGTCCACCGCCACGGCGGCCTTGTCCTTCGCGGCATCCGCCACCACGGCGGCCTTGTCCTTCGCCAGCTCGGCCACTTCAACCGCCCTGCCCTTGGCGACCTCGGCCACTTCGGCGGCCTTGCCCTTCGCCGCCTCCGGCGCGTCGTTCGCCCGTCCCTTCACGTCCGTCTTGTCGGCCAGAGCCGCCACGGTGTTGCCGAGCTCGTCGCGGGTGTCCTTGATGTTTTTCGGCACGTCGTCCTCCTCCTCGTCGTCGTTGCCCGACCCCGTCCCCGGCGACTCCGCTTCGCCTTCCCGGGCCTCCGTCGCCTCGGTCCGGTCGTCCGCCATGGGGGGTTCGGGGATGAATGTTCCGTGTTCCCGGCGGGCGGCCTCCGCCTTCAGCGCGTTCTCCGCCGCGCCCGGTCTGGTGGGGGGCACGTTGACGGACTCGTGGTCCGTCGGCATGCCGACCGTCGTCCGGCGAGCGCCCACGTCCCCCGCGTGCTGCTCGCTATATCCCTGGTCTCTGTATTCAGGGTTCGTCTCGCTCATCGCCGAGCCCTTTCCTTGACCACGTCGATATCGGCCTTGACGCTGGCGATCGCCACTTCCGGCAATGGCGGCGTGGCCTGTTTCACCTGGTTTTTACCGAGGAGACCCAGAACGGCGGCAACGATGAACAGAACTCCCGCCACGAGAGCGGCAGCCGCCCATGCGGGCATCACCAGAGCGAGAAGCAGAATGGCGGTGGCCACCAGGGCGGCGCCACCGAAGAACACGGCCATTCCCGCCGCCCCGAACAGGCCCGCGCCGAATCCCGCCCGCTTGCCCTTCCGCGTGAGCTCCAGCCGGGCCAGCCGCAATTCGTCCCTCACGAGCTGGGAGACCTGCTCGGAGAGATCATTGACCAGCTTGTGGGTGTCGTTCACGTCGCCTCCTCCGCCGAGGAGGCGACTACCCAGCGAACCGGCTTTCTATCACCGCTTGGCGGCCCGCAGCAGGAAGTCGAAGACCGACAGGGGCGGGGACTTGGGAACCTCGCACCAGTTATCGGGCTTCTTCGGCTTGCTCCACGGGGAGGGCAACTCACATGAAGGAGCCTGCGGCTTAGGCCGCTCGCACCACGATCCGGGAGGATTCATATTTTTACTCTACAACTTCACCTACGGCTTATGAGTTATCCAGCATCCCCGACAGGACCGGCCTGCGCGATGATGTGAGCCAACGGAGCGACCCGCCGATAGGGATCATTCGCCCCGGCCCGCTCCTCACACTCCAGCAGCAGGTCCAGATCATCAGGCAGGGGCGCGTCGTCGGCCGCGAGGTCCGTGAACACCCGCACGCCGTACCACCCCAGAACCCCCAGCTCCTGTACGGCCAGCCGCCGCGTCAGGTCGTCGAGCCGGTCCGCCCGGGCCACCACGCCCAGGCGGTTGGTGTACCCGCTCCCGTCGAACGCCTCCCGGGCCGCCGCCCAATCCCCCATCAGCCCGGCCCGCATGGCCAGCGCGTCGCCGTTGCGCACGAGCAGTGACAGCAGCCCGCCGGGCGCGAGCAGACCCGCCATGGCGGCCAGGAGCGGGTCGGGGTCGTCGAAGTACATGAGCACGCCGTGACAGAGGACCACGTCGAAGCTCCCCGGCTCGAACAGCTCGCTCAGCCGCTCGGCGGGCGCTTGCACGACCTCGATGGCCATCCCCGGCTCGACCTGCTCTTTCAGCAGCCCGAGCAGGTCGCCGGAGGCGTCGAGCGCGGTCACGCGATGCCCTTGGGCGGCGGCCCTGAGCGCCTGGGTGCCCTGCCCGCAGCCCACGTCCAGCACGCCGGCCGGGGCGGGCGGGAGATGGGCCGCCAGCTGACGGCTCACCAGCTCCTGCCTGACCACGTCACGCAGGCTGCCCAGCCGCTCCCGCCACCTTTTCTCGCCTGCTGAGAACCCCATCATGAGCCCCTTTCATACAGTCAACGAACGGTCACGCAGTGTAGTATTTTCGATGACGCGAGCGAAAGGATGACCGCCATGGCCACCGGCACGACGCGCAGAAAGTCACGTAGGCGTGCACCCGCGCCTGAGCCCACATGCGACACCCGACCTTCGTCTCCATGGGGTCCAGGCTGGGGACAGTCCGGACCGACCCAGACCGAGCGCAAGCGCGAACGGCTCTGGCAATCCCTCATCGAAGAGGGCTGGAGAGCCGAGATCATCAGTGGAAGGATCATAGTGAGCCCCTGGACGAAGAGGCGCCATGCGCAGCTGGTCCATCGTGTTCAGCTGCAGCTCTTCGAGTTCGCGATCGACAAGGGCTGGGAGTTCTACCAGAACTGGGCCGTTCACATCCCACCCCATCGAGGCGACAAACGGATACCTGATCTGCTGATCGCACCACCGGACAGCCCCGAGTTCGACGACAACCAGGCCTACGGCGACGGCACGCTCCTGGTCGTCGAGATCACCTCCTCCGACAACCGGGACGACGATCTGAAAGTCAAGCCCGCCGAATACGCCCGGGCGGGCGTGCCCATCATGCTGATCGTCGACGAATTCTCCGACCCTCGCACGGTCACCCTGCTGTCGGATCCGCGCGACGGCGAATATCGCAGCATGACCAAGGTGGATGAGGGCGAGCAGGTGAAGCTGCCGGAGCCGTTCGGAATCGCCCTCGACACCGTTCCGATCTTCCTCTAGGCGAGGCGCCACCCTGCCGGGTCTGGGCAGGAAACGCATTCGATGACGCGAGCGAAAGGATGACCGCCATGGCCACCGGCATCACGCCCGGGCATGGCGCCGCCCTGGGTCCGGAGCACCCGGCGGCCGCCGCACCCACGTGGGGGCCGGGATGGGGGGCCATGGGACCCACGGACGACGAGCTCCATCGCGAACAGGTATGGGAGAAACTCGTCGGTCAGGGGCTGAGGCCGGAGATCGTCGGTGGACGGATCTATGTGAGCCCCCGGGCAAAGATGCGGCATTGCGTCTTGGTCGACCGTTTGGCGGACCAGCTCTCCGACGTCAGGCAGAAGAACGGCTGGAAGTTCTGCCGGTCGTTGGCGGTTCACATTCCGCCCGAGCGTGGCGACAAGCGGCTGCCCGACCTGGTGATCGCATCGGCGGGGAGCCCAGGGTTCGACGACAACCAGGCCTACGGATACGGCACGCTGATGGCCGTCGAAGTGGTGTCGTCCGACAGCCGGGACGACGATCTGGACGTCAAGCCGGCCGAGTATGCCAGGGCGGGCGTCCCGATGATGTTGATCCTCGACGACTTCTCCACGCCTCCGTCGGTCAGGTTGCTCTACGGACTCGCCGAGGGCGAATACCGCGCCTCGATCGTCGTCAATGCCGGGCTGCCGCTGCTGCTGCCGGAGCCGTTCGAGGTCACGCTCGACACCAACCTGATCTTCCGCTAGGCGAGGTACTCTGCCGAGATGCTGGTCGTACACGGGGTCTGGGCAGGAGACGCACTCGCCTTCTGGGCAGAGGACACCGACGGCACCCCGCAACCTATTGGGGCCCCGATCGGCCACGCGGCCACCGGGGCGACCGCTGGAGTCGCACGCCCGCACCCGTTCGCGGCTACCGTCGCCGCGCTCATCGACCTGCTCGACCTCGTACCTGTCTCCGAGGGCGTCGTGCGTGACCTGCGGTTGCTGTTGCCCGGTTCCGTCAAGGAGCCGATGGCCTCGCCTGAGGCTGGGCGGCTGTCCGGGGTTGCCCGGCCGCGTCTGCATCTGTGGCAGGTGCCCGCTGTCGTCCCTGCCACCTCTGACGCGCTGCGGGTGCTCGCCGAACATTCCGGGGCCGCCACCGTCCGGCACTGGGCCGTGGTCGCCGAGTTCGCCCGCGATCTGGTGCGGCGGGGGCGCGTCATCCCCCAGCTCATCCCCCGGGGCGGGCAAGCCGTACAGGCCGTGGCCGGTGGGCGCGCGGTGTGGCGGGCGGTGCTGAGCGGGGCTGATGCCGCCTACTTCCGGGACCTCGCTCTCGCCATGCCGCCTGCCTGCCGTACGTCCGAGGTCGAGCGCCCATCGGTGGAGGTTCTCGGGGCGGCGCTCGACGCGTTCACGGACGCGCTCGTCAGGGCGGCGCTCGGCGAGCCGCTCGTCACCAGCCCCCGCACGGACCAGGAGCGGTGGCTGGCGGCGCTGACCGGTGACGACGACACCTGCCCCGACAGCCCGGAGCTGCGCCGCGAGCTGGAGGAGTGGCGGGCTTCCGTAGCCGCCGCGGACGGGGCCGCCCGGGTGTGCTTCCGGCTGCTCGAACCCATCGACGACCTCGGCCACCCAGACAGCGCCGGCCGCGTGGAGAGCGCCGACAGCGCCCGTGGCTGGCGGGTCGAGCTCGCATTGCAGGCCGCCGACGACCCCAGCCTCTACGTGACCGCCGACCGGGTGTGGAGCGGCGAGCCGGTGATCGGTCTGCCCAGGAGGCCGGAGCGCGAGCTGCTGGCCGGGCTGGGCCGTGCCGTACGCCTGTACCCCGACCTCGATCGGGCTCTTCGTGTCGCCGAGCCGACCGGGCTGGAGCTCGACACGGCGGGCGCGTTCGGGTTCCTGCGGCAGGCGGCGCCGCTGTTGCAGGCCGCCGGGTTCGGGGTGCAGTTGCCGCGCTGGGCCGGCCGCACCAGGCTGGGGCTGAAGCTGACCACCCGCACCAAGACGCAGAGCGCGGCCACCGCTCAGGGGTTCGGGCTGCGCGAGCTGGTGGATTTCCGGATCGATCTGGCGGTCGGCGGGGAGACGATCAGCGAGGAGGAGCTGGCCGAGCTGGCCCGGCTGAAGGTGCCGCTGGTGCGGGTCCGCGGGCAGTGGGTGGAGCTCGACGACCGGCAGTTGAAGGCCGCGCTGAAGGCCGTCGGGGGCGAGCGCGGTGGCGAGTTGCCCGCGGCCGAGCTGCTGCGTCACGTGGTCCAGGGTGACGACGAGCTGCCGCTGCTGGAGGTCGACGCCGACGGCGTGCTCGGCGACCTGCTGTCCGGGCAGGCCGAACGGCGGCTCCAGCCGATGGCCACGCCAACCGGCCTTGACGCGACGCTCCGGCCGTACCAGGAGCGCGGGCTCGCCTGGCTGAGCTTCCTGTCGGAGCTGGGGCTGGGCGGGGTGCTGGCCGACGACATGGGGCTGGGTAAGACGGTCACCACGCTGGCGCTGCTGGTCCACGAGCGGTCCGAGACGCCGACGCTGCTGGTGTGCCCGATGTCGCTGGTAGGCAACTGGCAGCGGGAGGCGGCCAGGTTCGCGCCGGGGCTGCGGGTTTACGTGCACCATGGCAGTGGCCGCGACGCCCAGGCGATCGGCGACGCCGACCTGGTGATCACCACGTACGGCACGGCCCAGCGGGATCTGGAGACGCTGCGTGGGGTCGAGTGGCGGCGGGTCGTCTGCGACGAGGCCCAGGCGATCAAGAACAGCGGCACCCTGCAGTCCCAAGCGGTCCGGGCGATCCCCACGGGCACGCGGCTGGCCCTGACCGGCACACCGGTCGAGAACCATCTCGCCGAGCTCTGGTCGATCATGGAGTTCGCCAATCCGGGGCTGCTCGGGTCGCGATCGCGGTTCAGGACCCGGTTCCAGGAGCCGATCGAGGCCCGCCAGGACGAGCAGGCCGTGCATGCGCTCAAACGGGCGACCGGCCCGTTCGTACTGCGGCGCCTCAAGACCGACAAGTCCATCATCTCCGACCTGCCGGAGAAGATGGAGGTCAAGGAGTGGTGCCTGCTCACGCCTGAGCAGGCCAGCCTCTACCAGGCCGTCGTGGACGACATGCTGGGCAAGATCGACGACAGTGAGGGCATCGAGCGCCGCGGCCTGGTGCTGGCGGCCATGGCCAAGCTCAAGCAGGTCTGCAACCATCCCGCCCACCTGCTCAAGGACGGCTCGCTCCTGTCGGGCAGGTCGGGCAAGCTGGCCCGGCTGGAGCAGCTCGCGGAGGAGATCGTGGCCGAGGGGGAGAAGGCGCTGGTGTTCACCCAATACTCCGAGTTCGGGACGATGCTGCAGCCCTATCTCGCCCAGCGGCTCGACCGGCCGGTCCTCTGGCTGCACGGCGGGCTGCCGAAGAAGACGCGCGACCGGCTGGTCGACCGCTTCCAGCATGATGACGAGCCGATGCTGTTCCTGCTGTCGCTCAAGGCCGCGGGCGTCGGACTCAACCTGACGGCGGCCAACCACGTGATCCACGTGGACCGCTGGTGGAACCCCGCGGTCGAGGACCAGGCCACCGACCGCGCCTTCCGCATCGGCCAGCGCAAGAACGTACAGGTGCGCAAGCTCATCTGCGCGGGCACGCTGGAGGAACGCGTGGACGAGATGATCGAACGCAAGAAGTCGCTGGCCGAGCGCGTGGTCGGCACCGGCGAGGACTGGCTGACCGACCTGTCCACCGGCGAGTTGCGCGAGGTCTTCCGCCTGACCGCCGAGGCGGTGAGCTGAATGGCATGGTTCGAGGCCGGCAAGCCGATCAGGGTCGAGGGCGGCCTGCGGGCGCGCACCCAGCGAGGCTCGATCGGCTCCACCTGGTGGTCGCGGCGCTTCATCGACATCCTGGAGCGCGTCTGCGACAAGGGCCGCCTGTCTCGGGGCCGCGCCTACGCCCGCGCGGGCCAGGTCCTGTCGATCGACCTCTCCCCCGGCGTGGTCACGGCGGCCGTCCAGGGCTCGCGGCGGAAGCCGTACGAGATCACGATCGAGATCGAGGCGTACGACGAGGAGCGCTGGACCGCCATCGAGGAGGCGATCGCGGCGCAGGCCGTCTACCGGGCCAAGCTGCTGGCCGGGGAGATGCCGACGGAGATCGAGGAGCTGTTCGCCGCGCTGGGCATCGACCTGTTCCCCCGCGACCTGGACATGGAGTGCTCGTGCCCCGACTGGGGGCTGCCGTGCAAGCATCTGTCGGCGGTGCTGTACCTGCTGGCGGAGTCGTTCGACGACGATCCGTTCCTGGTGCTGGCCTGGCGCGGGCGCAGCCGCGACCGGCTGCTCGGGTCCTTGGCCGAGCCGGAACCGGAACCGGTTCTGGTGCGGGATGTGCCGTTCGCCGACCGGCTGGCCGACTTCTACGCCCCGGGTGCCACCGCCCACCGGCCCGAACGCCGTTCCGCCGCGGTGGCGTCCGACCTCCTGCCACGCGTCTTCCCGCCGCCGCGCGACCTGACGGACCCGCTGACCACCGCGTACCGCCGCCTCGGCGAGTGACGGTCCAGACCCCGCTGGTCACCGCGTACCGTCGCCTCGGCGAGTGATGGCCGCGACGCCGCTGAGGGCGTGCGATCCGCTCTGACCGGGGCTAGCGGTCGTCGAAGTCGGCGGGGACCATGACGCGTACGCCGTTCGGCACCACGCGGAGCCGGATCGGGGTGAGCAGGCGTACCTCTCCGTCGACGTCGGCCGCCATCGGCGGATCGGTCTCCAGGAGCATCTCCCTGCCCATCACGAACGGCCCGCCCGCCAGGCTGCGCCAGCGGCCGGTCGTGGCGCGCACCAGCGTCTCGCCGAGCAGCCGCAGCTTCTTGCCCGAGCCGAGCTGGTAGGCGACCAGCATGCCGTTGTCGATGCTGACGTCCTTGGCCAGTTGCCAGCCGCCGTGGAAGCGGCCGTTGGCGATGTTGAGCTGGTGGGTGAACAGCTCGTGGCGCTTGCCGTCGACCGTGATGTAGGCGCGGAACGGCCGGTGGCCGGGCAGGATCCGCAGCGCGGTCAGCGGGTAGGCGGGACGGCCGAGGATGCGCTTGAGCCACGGCTTGACCGTGCCCGCCACCTCGACGGACACGCCGAAGCTGGCCAGGTTGGCGAAGGGCCGGTCACCGGCCATGCCGAGGTCGATGTCGGCCACCTTGCCGGTGGCGAACACCCCGATCGCCCCGGCCAGGTCGAGCGGCAGGCCGAGGCTGCGGGCGAAGTTGTTGGTGGTGCCGAGCGGCAGCACGCCGAGCGCCACGTCACGGTGGGCGACATGGCGGACGGCCGATGACAAGGTGCCGTCGCCGCCGCCGACGATCAACAGATCGGGCTGGGTTTCGAGGGCCTGGTCGAGCAGGTTGCGCAGCCGCTTGGGATTGGAGACCGACAGCTCGGCCATCGGCTCGAAGCCGAGGGCGTGGATCTGGTCGATCACCTCGAAGTAGTGCCGGCGGCCCCGGCGTGAGCGAGTGTTGACCACCACCGCCACCCGGCGGTCCTGGCGGATCGCCTCCGTGTGCGCGGCCTTGGAACGCAGTTCGCTCATGGTCACCAATGTTAGGTGCAAGAGGGCGCTACCTGTGGTCGGCCGCTGAAGGCGGCAAACCAAAGGGGCCGCCGGGTGAACCGGCGACCCCTTGTGTTCACTTCTTCGGCGGGATCACCTGGACGATGGCGCCCAGGTTGCCGGGCAGCGGCGAGACCAGCTTGAACTGGACGCCGAGCGCCTTGCCCTCGTCACCCGGGTTGCCGGAGCCGGCCACGTGGCCGCCACCCAGGTCCGTGCCGTACAGCTCGGTGGCGGGGGTGCCGTCGAGGTTCACGACGCGGGTGCTGTAGGGCTGGTCGCCCTTGGACGGCACGACCGTCGACGCGTCGAAGTCCCGGTAGAACAGGCTGCCGTTCTGCAACTCCAGGCCCGGGTACCAGGTCTTGGCGTCGGTGAAGTTCGGCACGCCCTTCAGCGCCGGGATGTCCGTGCAGTACTCGCTGAACGGCTCGTCCGCCGCCTCCAGGCACTCCTTGAGCGGATAGGTCTTGCCGAAGGAGAACGCCGCGTTGGACGTCTGGGTGCGGCCGTCGAGGTTCTTGTGCCGCGACGGGTCCTTCTGCGCGGCGGCGCCGGTGCGGCGCAGCGGATCGAAGTGCGAGTCCACGATCAGCAGGCTGCCCTTCGAGCCGATGCTCGGCGGGAGGCTGAGGTTGTTCGCGATCGAGTTGTTGGTGAACGTCGAGTCGCGGTACCACACCAGCAGGCCGGGGGCGTTGTACTTGACCTTCTCCACCTTCCACGCCCCGTCACGGGAGTAGTTGGTGTCGTAGGCGTACTGCAGGCCCTTGTCGAAGCCGTCGAAGTTGCGCCACTCGGCCAGGTAGAACCGGGACACCTCGCGCGAGCCGTTGTTGATCGTCCAGCCCTGGCCGCTCGTGTTGGTGAACGTGCCGCCGGTGGCCTTCCAACCGTTGTCGCCGCCCTCGACGTCGTCGCTCCACACGGCGGCGCCGCCGTTGGTGAGCTGGAAGTCGTCGGAGTGCCAGCCGCGCGGGGTGAAGGCCGCGTCGGTGTTGTACGTGAGCCGCAGCTTGATCGCCTTACCGGCGAACGCGGTCAGGTTGACGTAGTCGTGCCGCCAGCCGTCGGTGTTGCCGGTGAGCCCGTACTTCTTGTCGCCGAACGTCTTGAGGTTCTTGTTCGGGTCCGGGTAGCCGTCGGGGGTCGAGACCTCGTTGCCGGCCTCGTCGTAGACCTTCTGCTGGGCCCAGGTCTCGCCGCCGTCGGTCGACACCTCGACGAAGCCGAAGTCCCAGTCCTGCTCGATCTCGTAGTTGTTCCACATCCAGAACCGCAGGTCGGTCCCGGCGGGCACGGCCACGTCACGGGCCAGGTGGACGTTGGCCCATTCCTGGTCCAGCCCGGTCCACCAGGCGTTGGCGCCGCTGTGCGGGTCGACCATCTTCAGGGGCGTGGAGGCCAGGTTCACCCGGACGCCGTCCTGGGTGAGCTTGGGCGTCCGCGACGACTGACCGACCGTGACCAGCTTGGCGGCGTCGCCGGGCTCGAACACCTTCGGGTTCGCCCAGCCGAGCACCCACTTGTCCCACAGACCCATGTGGGTCGGCATGGACTGGAAGATCGGCCCGGAGTGCGAGCCGCTCGACATCAGGTCCCAGAAGTCGACGGCGGAGCTGGCCGCGCCCGAGGTGTCGTACAGGTCGGGCAGGCCGAGGTCGTGGCCGTACTCGTGGGCGAAGACGCCGACGCCGGAGTCCTCCGGCTGCACGATGTAGTTGGAGATCTTCTTGTCGCTGCCGGGGATCTTGTAGCCGCCGGCCACGGCGCTGGAGTGCGCCCAGATCGCGTACGTGCCCTCGGCGCCGCCGCCGGACGACTTGTCCTTGCCCCCGTGCACCAGGACCAGGTGGTCGATGACACCGTCGGGCTCGCTGAAGTTGCCGTCGCCGTCGACGTCGGAGACGTCTTCGACGTCGTAGTCGGCCCACGGGAAGTTCGGCTGGCTCTTGGCGAGCGCGTCCACCGTGTCGATGGCGAGCTGGCCCGCGCCGAGCGGGTTGTCCGGGTGGCCGGTCATGTCCTGGGGCGCGCCGCCGCAGGCCGCCGCGCCGTACCAGGCCTCGGAGTGGGGCGCCTTGATCCAGCCGACCGCGGAGCCGGTGACCGAGTAGGCGCCCTTGGACATCTCCTCGTACATCTTCTTCATCGTGAAGCCGGAGATGTCGATGCCGGCGCGGCCGTCGCGCGGGTCCTTCAGGTCGGGACGCACGCGCTCGGTGATGCCCTTGTCGGTGTAGAGCATCGTGTTGAAGTGCGAGGTGCTGAAGTCCTTGACCCAGAAGCTGTTGTTGTCCTTGTGCGGCAACGTCGCGGGGTTGGGGATGTTGTTGTGCAGCGGGCCGTTCTTGACCGTGCCCGCCGGCTCGACCACGCAGTCGTCGGGGGCGCCGTTGACCGTGCGCAGGCGGCTGTAGCCGGAGAAGTCGTCGTTGGCCTGCTCGTTGAACTCGACCAGGACGGTCAGCAGCTTGGCGACGCGGGTCTGCTTGGACTTCTTGAAGATGAAGTCGGCGGGGTTGCGGCCGGTCTTGATCGCCTCGTTCTCGCGGGCGGCGAGCACACGGGCGGCGGCCGGGTTACCGCTGACGAACTTCCGGTCGGTCTTCTGCGCCGGGCTGAGCGAGCGGGCCTTCTGGTTGGGCAGGAGGGGCTCGTCGGGCGTCTCCTCGACGCTGGGCGGCGCGTAGTTGATGTAGAAGTCGGAGGCCCCCGGCTCGTACCTGGCGGCGGAGGCGGGGGCGGCAGGACCGGTCAGAGCGGCGCTGAGAAGGGCGACCGCGGGGAATGCTGCTAACAGGCGCTTTCTGCTGGGCACTGATAACCCTCTCTGCCCGGGATCGCCGGGCGCATTGCCACAGGGTGCAATGCCGGAATTTAGAGGGTGAGTAAAGCCAACGTAAAGGGCCCTGTTGAAATGTGATGAAACTAGAACAGAAGCAATGCGCCGGTAACGCCGCCCACGATCGCCCCGCCATAGCAGAGCACCGCGATGAGCAAGTCGTACCTGGCGATGCCGAACAACTCCTCACTGGTGAAGCGGATCCGGTGCGCCGCGTGGAACAGGCAGAGCACGATGACCACCAGCAGCGCCAGCCGTACCAGGACGTTGTCCAGGAGCGCGCGCAGGTGCCCGACGGTCGGCCAGTCGATCACACCGAGCGGCATGAGCACGCCGAACAGCAGGACCAGCACGGGCAGCACCAGCGCGGCGGCCACTCCCCCGCCGCTGAAGAGCAGCCACAGGTACGGCTCTATCGTCCGCTTCACGGTGACCTCATGATGAAGTAGGCGATCAGGACGGACAGCGCCAGCCACGCCGAATGGTTGCCGCCCTGGATCATCCAGGCGGGCACCCGCCAGCCGTCGAGCCGCACCACCGTGGCCTTCGGGGCGAGGTTCAGGAACGTGATGGCGTGGAAGGCGGTCGCGACCAGGGCGACCACGTTGACGGCGATCATCCAGGGCTGGGCGGCCAGGGCGGTGAAGTCCTGGAAGGTGCCGCCCAGCAGGGCGCCGACCAGCAGGAGCAGGAAGACGATCGTCCACGCGACCAGCACGCTGGTCAGCTCGCGCAGCACGAAGAGGGTGTAGTTGCGGGTCCGGGCGAACCAGAACGCGTCCCGCGGCGGGCGATATGTACTGGTCATCGCTTGCTCCAGGGCAGCACCGAGCGCAGCGCCGCGGTGAGCTTGTAGCGCTGGATCGCCTCGGCCGGGTCCACGTGCTTGGGGCAGGCCCGCGTGCACTCCCCCACGAACGTGCAGCCCCAGACCGCGTCCTCCAGGTTGAGCACGTCGAACCGGTCGCCCATGTCGCGAGAGTCGAGGTTGTAGCGCTGCGCCAGCGCGATGGCGGCCGGGCCGAGGAAGTCGGGGTTGAGCACGTAGACCGGGCACGCCGAGTAGCAGAGCATGCAGTTGATGCACATGCTGTACTGCTTGTAGGCCTCGAGCTGCTCGGGCGTCTGCGCGTACTCCGTGGTCAGCGGCAGCTCCTCGCCCTCCCTGATGAGCCACGGCCGCACCGACGTCAGTTTGGCCAGGAAGTCGTCGATGTCCACGACCAGGTCCCTGATCACCGGGAAGCCCTTGAGCGGCTCGATCCTGATCGGGCCCTCGCCGTACTCGGTGAGGAAGGTCCCGCAGGTCAGCCGGGGCTCGCCGTTGACGGTCATGCCGCACGAGCCGCAGACGCCCATCCGGCACGACCAGCGGAACGACAGGCTGCCGTCGAGCTGGTCCTTGACGTAGTTCAGGCCGTCGAGCACGGCCCAGTCGGTCGTCAGCGGCACGTCGTAGTCCTGGAACACCGGCTCGCTGTCCTGTCCCGGCCGGTAGCGGGCGATCTCCAGCCGGATCGTGCGGGTGACCGCCGCCTGCCGTACGGACTCTTCGGTGTCAGTCACGTCCATAGACCCTTTCCCCCGGAGGCCAGCGGGTGATCGTCACGGGCAGCAGGCCGACCGACGGCGTGCCGTCGGGCGCGCGGTGCACCAGCGAGTGCGCGAGATAGGCCGAGTCGTCCCTGACGGAGAAGTCGGTGCGCTGGTGCGCGCCGCGCGACTCCTTCCGGTTGAGCGCGCAGGCGACGATGGTCTGCGCGACGTCGAGCATGGTGTGCAGTTCCTGCAGGTTGATCAGCTCGGTGTTGAACGTCGTGCTGGGGTCGTCGACGCGTGCTTCTTCCGCGCGTTCGCGCAGGTCGGCGAGAGTGTCGACGGCCGCGGCGAGCACGCCGCCCGTCCGGTAGATCCCGGCCGCGCCCTCCAGCGTGTGCTGCATCTCCTCGCGCAGGTCGGCGATCCGCTGGCCCTTGCCCGATCCGTCCCGCACGCGTTCCAGCCGCCGCCGCTCGTCGTCACCCTGTGTCCGTACGGCCTGGTGCTCGCTCCGCTCCTGATGCTCTTTGGCGAAGCTCGCGGCGGCCAGGCCCGCCCGTCGGCCGAAGACGAGGATCTCCGGGAGCGAGTTCGAGCCCAGCCGGTTGGCCCCGTTGATGCTGACGCACGCGGTCTCACCGGCGGCGAACAGCCCGGTGATCGGAGTGGCGCCGTCGATGTCGGTGTGGACGCCGCCCATCATGTAGTGCACGACCGGGCGGACCGGGATGAGGTCGGTGGCCGGGTCGATGTTCTGGTAGCTCTTGCACAGCTCGCGGACGAACGGGATGCGGGCGTCGATCCTGCCCTCGCCCAGGTGCCGCAGGTCCAGGTAGACGACCGGGCCGTAGGGGGTGTCGACGGTGCGGCCCAGTTCCTGCTCGTGCACGAACGCCTGGGAGAGGCGGTCGCGCGGGCCGAGCTCCATGCTGCGTAGCTTGGGCGTCGGGGTGGGCTTGCCCAGGTCGTAGTCCTGGAGGTAGCGGTAGCCGTCCTTGTTGATCAGCCAGCCGCCCTCCGCCCTGGCCGCCTCGGTGATGAGGATGCCGGTGAACGGCAGGCCGGTCGGGTGGTACTGGACGAACTCCATGTCCTTCAGCGGCGCGCCCGCCCGGTAGGCCAGGGCCATGCCGTCGCCGGTCTTGATCGCGGCGTTCGTGGTGAAGGGGAAGACCCGGCCGCAGCCGCCGGTGGCCAGGATGACGGTCCTGGCGGCGATGGTCTCGATGCGGCCGGTCCTGAGCTCGACGGCCACGACGCCGTGGACGCGGCCGTCGTCGACGATGAGCTTGGTGACGTACCACTCGTCGTACCGCACGATGTCCTGATATTTCAGGGTTGTTTGGAACAGGGTGTGGAGAAGGTGGAAACCGGTCTTGTCGGCCGCGTACCAGGTGCGCATCCGCTTCATACCGCCGAACGGACGGACGGCCACCCGGCCGTCGTCCTCGCGGCTCCACGGGCAGCCCCAGTGCTCCAACTGGATCAGCTCGCGGGGCGCCTCCTGGACGAACGCCTCGACCGCGTCCTGGTCGCAGAGCCAGTCGCCGCCGGAGATCGTGTCGTAGCAGTGCTCGTCGAGCGTGTCGCCGACGCCGATCACCGCGGCGGCGCCGCCCTCGGCGGAGACCGTGTGGCTGCGCATCGGGTAGACCTTCGACACGACCGCCACCGTGAGCTCGGGGTCCGTCTCGGCGACCGCGATGGCCGCGCGCAGACCCGCTCCGCCTCCTCCGACGATGAGCACGTCGATCATGTGCGATCAGCTCCCGTGGTCGGGTTGTATCGGGTCCTTCACCCGCTTGCCGTCATGGCGGATGGCGGAGAGATGGATGCTGCCGTCGTGGTACTCGTGGCGGATCCTGCGGCAACCGCAGTCGAAGAGCTGGTCGCGGATCACCAGGCCGTAGCCGTCGTCGTCGACGAAGCGCTCGCCGGCGGACTTCTTGCCGCACGGGGCCGTCTCGGGGGTGAAGGGGGTCTTCGTGCCTGTCATCGCCGATCTCCTTAGATAGGCGAAACGTCATCTCCACACAAGCACCACGACCTGCTTCGGAGAAGGCCCGCTTTCGGACCATCGGAGCGGCCGATCAGCCGGGCTCCTCCTCGATCTCTTTCGAGCCCTCTTCTCCGGTCTCCTCCTCCCTGGGCTCCTTTTCTAGTTCTTCCCTGGGCAAGGGGGGATAGTGCAGGTCGAACGCGGGCCGTTCGGACCGGATGGGCGGGAGGAAGGTGAAGTTGTGCCGGGGCGGCGGGCAGGAGGTGGCCCACTCCAGCGAGTTGCCGTAGCCCCACGGGTCGTCGAGCGTCACCTTGGGCGCCCGCCTGGCCGTCTTCCAGACGTTGTAGAGGAAGGGCAGCGTGGAAGCGCCGAGCAGGAACGCCCCGATGGACGAGATCTCGTTCATCCGGGTGAAGCCGTCAGCCGCGCTGTAGTCGGCGTAGCGCCTGGGCATGCCGATCGCCCCCAGCCAGTGCTGGATCAGGAACGTCATGTGGAACCCGATGAACAGCGTCCAGAAATGCACCTTCCCCAGCCGGTCGTCGAGCATCCGCCCGGTCATCTTCGGCCACCAGAAGTAGAACCCGGAGAACATGGCGAACACCACGGTCCCGAACACCACGTAATGGAAGTGCGCGACGACGAAATACGTGTCGCTGATGTGGAAGTCGAGCGGCGGCGACGCCAGGATGACCCCGGTCAGGCCGCCCAGCAGGAACGTCACGAGAAACCCGATCGCGAACAGCATCGGCGTCTCGAAGCTGAGATGGCCGCGCCACATCGTGCCGATCCAGTTGAAGAACTTCACCCCGGTCGGCACCGCGATGAGGAACGTCATGAACGAGAAGAACGGCAGCAACACCTGGCCCGTGGGGAACATGTGGTGCGCCCACACGGTCATCGACAATCCGGCGATCGCGATCGTCGCCCCGACCAGCCCCCCGTACCCGAAGATCGGTTTGCGGCTGAACACCGGGATCACCTCGGTGATGATCCCGAAGAACGGCAGCGCGATGATGTACACCTCGGGATGCCCGAAGAACCAGAACAGGTGCTGCCAGATCAGCGCCCCGCCGTTGGCGGGGTCGAAGACGTGCGTGCCGAACTTGCGATCCGATTCGAGCACGAGCAGCGCGGCGGCCAGCACGGGGAACGCCATGAGCACGAGCATGCTGGTCAGCAGCGTGTTCCAGGTGAACAGCGGCATCCGGAACATCGTCATGCCCGGCGCCCGCAGCCCGATGATCGTGGTGATGAAGTTGACGGAGCCGAGAATCGTCCCGAGTCCCGACAGCGCGAGCCCCATGATCCACAGATCGCCGCCCATGTGCGGCGTATAAGTGGCGGTGGACAACGGCGTATAGGCGAACCACCCGAACTCGGCGGCCCCGCCCGGCGTGATGAATCCGGCAAGCACGATCAGCCCGCCGAACAGGAACATCCAGTACGCGACCGCATTGAGCCGGGGAAACGCGACGTCAGGCGCGCCGATCTGCAGGGGCATCACCACATTGGCGAATCCCGCGAACAGCGGCGTGGCGAACAACAGCAGCATGATCGTGCCGTGCATGGTGAACAGCTGGTTGTAGAACTGCTGACTCACCAGTTGCATCTCCGGCTGCGCCAATTCGGCCCTGATCACCATGGCCATGACACCCGCGACGAGGAAGAACCCGAACGAGGTGATCAGATAGAGGTACCCGATGACTTTGTGATCGGTCGTCGTCAGCCAGGACACGATGACGGTCCCGGTCCGCCGGCGTCTGACCTGCTCGATCGAGGTCTCGCGAACAGTCGTCACGAGTGCTCCCTCCTATGCGGAGTGTGGCCTGCCCCCGATCCTCCAATTCCACGCCAACGATTGCCATACGGGAAGCAATTCTTCAACATTCGTCGCACACGTCTTTGCCTGGCACGCTTTTCCGGCCCGTACGGCATGCGCCGCACGCATGGAACCCATGCGAGATCGTCGGTGGCGGATCGACCTCCACTCCCCTAGCGTTTCGCAATATGTCCCCCTCTATCGGCCTGCACATGCCGAACGGCTTCGCCGCCGCCGACCGCCAGGGCGCCGCCCGCGTGGCGAAGCTGGCCGAAAGCCTCGGCTACGAATCGTTGTGGACCGCCGACCACATCGTCCTGCCCAGCCCCCGCGTGGCCGCGTCCCCTCTGGAACCGGACGCGCCCCTCCTGGACGCCGTGGTCTCGCTGGCCTTCCTGGCCGCCCACACCGAGCGCATCCTGCTGGCCACCGGCTGCGTCGTTCTCCCCCAGCGCGACCCGCTGATCCTCGCCAAGCAACTGGCCAGCGTGGACGTCCTCAGCGGCGGACGGCTGATCTTCGGCGTGGGCGCGGGCTACCTGGAGCCCGAACTGCGCGCCCTGGGCGTCCCCATGCCCGACCGGGGCTCCCGCACCGAGGAGTACCTGGCCGCCATCCGCTCCCTCTGGCAGGACGACAAGCCCGCCTTCGACGGCCGGCATGTCTCCTTCAAGGACCTGGACGCCCACCCCCGCCCCCTCCAGCGCCCGGTCCCCGTCGTCATCGGCGGCCACACCCCGGCCGCCCACCGCCGAGCCGCCGCACTGGCCGACGGCTGGTACGGCTGGATGCTGGGCCTGCGCGCCACGGCCGCCCAACTGGAGTCGCTCAGGGCCGTGTCGACCAGACCCCTGCACATCTCGGTGACCCCGGCCCGCCGCCTCGACGCCGCCACCGTCCGGGCGTACGCCGACCTGGGCGTGCACCGCCTCATCGTGGCCACCCCTCCGGGCCTGTCCCTGCCCGAGCTGGAAACCTTCGTCCAGCAGAACGCCCCAGCCGAATTCCTGACTTAGGTCCCGAACCTTTCCCCGCTCGCCGGCATCCAATTCCGCATGACCATAAAGAAGATCACCTTGTTGACCGGCGGCGCACTGGTCACGGCCCTGCTGTTTCCGCCGGCCGCGGCACTGGCCGCGCCGTCGATCCCGAAGAACTTCCTCCTGTACGAAAAGGAGGCCCGTAAGGACACCGAGCACTGGTACCTCAACCAGGGAAACCTGATTGAGGTGGGAAACATCCAATGCTCGAACGCCAAACTGAAAAAGGACTGGATCGCCCGCCGCGACCTCACCTACGACCCGCACCCGGGCGACGGCGAGAAGACCAATGCCGAACGCGGCGAGCAGGTCTTCCTTTTCGCCGATGCGAGCGGCGCGGAGAAACTGATGACCCAGTTCGGCACCGGCCTGGCCAAGTGCGGCAAGCGGGTGAAGGTAATCGACCCCGGCATCGGTGACGACACCATCGGCGCCACGATGTTCGACAAGAAGACAAAGACGAACGTGGTCCCGCAGACCCAGCGGTTCGTCGCCGTACGCAAGGGCGCGGCCGTGGCCCTCTATTGGGACCTGCACAACGATGCCCCGGCCATCAGAACCCTGGCCAGGCACCAGTCGGACGCCACGAAGATGGCCGCGAAACTCTGCCGCATCGGCGGCTGCTGACTGCGGCTATCCTTCGTATCGACCCGATCGGAGGAGCAGATACCAGTGAACGCTCAGCGCGACTACGCCGACCTCGTCCAGCGTGGCCTTTCACTCGACCTGACCCGGGGGAAGCCGTCGCCGCGGCAGCTGGATCTCGCCGACGACATGCTCAAACTGCCGACGTCCTACCGGGCGGCCGACGGGACCGACGGGCGTAACTACGGCAACCTGCAGGGGCTGGCCGAGCTGCGGGAGCTGTTCGGGCCGCTGCTCCAGGTGCCCGCCGAGCAACTGGTCGTGGGCGGCAACTCGAGTCTGGCGGTGATGCACGACACGATCGTGCACGCGCTGCTCACCAAGGTTCCCGGGGCCCAGCGGCGGTGGGTGGAGGAGCCGGAGATCACGTTCCTGTGCCCGGTGCCGGGATATGACCGGCATTTCACGATCTGTGAGCGGTTCGGGATCAAGATGGTGCCCGTGCCGATGAACGGCGAGGGACCCGACATGGACGTCGTCGAGCGACTGGTCGCCGAGGACGCGAGCATCAAGGGCATCTGGTGCGTGCCGAAGTACAGCAACCCGTCCGGCGTCACCTACAGCGACGAGACCGTCCGGCGGCTGGCCGCCATGTCCACTGCGGCGCCTGATTTCCGGATTTTCTGGGACAACGCCTATGCGGTCCACCACCTCACCGACGCACAGGCCGAGCTCGCCGACCTCCTGTCCCTGTGCGCGGAGCACGGCAACACCGACCGGGCCTTCGTGTACGGCTCCACCTCCAAGGTCACGTTGGCGGGCAGCGGGGTGTCGTTCTTCGGCTCCTCGCCGGCGAACGTCAAGTGGTTCCTGGCCAACACCGCCAAGCAGTCCATCGGGCCCGACAAGATCAACCAGCTACGGCACGTCGAGTTCCTGCGCGACGCCGAGGGTGTGGCCGCGCACATGCGCAAGCACGCCGAGCTGGTGTGGCCGAAGTTCGAGCTCGTCGACCGGGTGCTGGCCAAGGAGCTGGGCGACCTCGGCACCTGGACGAGCCCGCAGGGCGGCTACTTCATCAGCCTCGAGGTGTCGCATGCCGGTGAGGTGGTGGCCAGGGCCAAGGCGGCCGGGATCGCGCTGACCCCGGCGGGCGCCACCCACCCCTACGGCCAGGACCCCGACGACCGGACGATCCGGATCGCCCCCACCTATCCCGATCTGGAAGAGCTGGAGCAGGCCATCATCGGCCTGGCCGTCTGCGTCCGCGCGGTGGCCGAAGAGCGCGCCTGACACACCTGTGGCTTCCGGTACGGCTGTCCGCCGTACCGGAAGTGCGTCATTTGGTGATGCGGCTCTGGCGGAAGCCGAAGATGTACTCGCGGGTCTCGCTGGGGTGGAACGACACCCCGACCCCCGGCTCATAGGCCACGTTGTCCCGCGCGCAGTAACACAGGCTCTCCCACACGGCGAGCGCCTGAACGCGGGCCGGGGCCTCCGCCGTGTCCCGCTTCCGCGCCCCGTACGACCCCAGCACGAACAGCAGCCCGAACCCCCAGAACAACCCGGTCAGGCAGAACGGCGCGAGCAGCACCTCGGTCCAGTTCGCGTCCTTGCCCATCGCGATCACCAGTGCGACCACCAGGTGGACCAGGGCGGCGACGCCGAGCAGGATGTACCCCTGGTTCCTGGTCCACGCCGTGAAGTGGCGGCTGGGGAACGACAGCCAGACCGCGAGCTGCGTACGGCTCATGAGATGTTTCGAGGCGCCGAGCGAGGCCGCCATCGGCAGGTCCACGATGTCGCGCGTGCCGGCCATCCGGACGCGGCCGATCCGGTACGTGGTGCCCGCCGCCACCACTCCAGGGACTGCGGAGACCTGGTCAGATTGGCTGCATATCGGGCACATCACTTCCACCTGGGCAGTCTGGCCTTTAGCCGCGGTAGGCGCAAACCGTAAGGTTTCCCATGTGAGACCTATCGATGCCTTGGTGGACGCCCTGCCTGAGGGCCGTGTCCTGACCGACCCCGATGTGATCGACTCCTACGCCCGCGACCGTACGTTCCTGGAACCCGGCAAGCCGCTGGCCGCGGTGCTCGCCACCTCGCGTGACGACGTGGTCACGACGCTCAAGTGGGCGACCGAGCACCGGGTCCCCGTGGTGCCGCGCGGCGGAGGTACGGGGCTGGCGGGCGCCGCCACCGCCGGCGATGGGTCGGTGATCCTCTCGCTGGCCAGGATGACGGCGATCAGGGAGCTCTCCCCCGCCGACGAGATCGCCGTGGTCGAGCCCGGCGTGATCACCGCCGACCTCGACCGGGCGGCCAGGGAGCACGGGCTGATGTACGCGCCCGACCCGTCGTCGTACGAGATCTCCACGATCGGCGGCAACCTGGCGACCAACGCCGGCGGGCTGCGCTGCGTGAAGTACGGCGTCACCCGCGACTCCACGCTCGGCCTGGAGGTGGTGCTGGCCGACGGCCGGATACTCGAGACGGGCCGCCGCACGATGAAGGGCGTCACCGGGTACGACCTGACCGGGCTGTTCGTCGGCTCGGAAGGCACGCTCGGCGTGATCACCGCGGCGACGGTACGGCTGCGCAGGGCGCCCACGGCGCCGCCGGCCACGTTCGCGGCGGAGTTCGGCTCGCTGCGCGAGGCGGGTGCGGCCGTGTCGGCGATCATGGCCGCCGGGTGCCAGCCGTCGCTGATGGAGCTGCTCGACCGGGCGACGCTGGAGGCGATCGACGACTGGCGCAACATCGGCCTGGAGCCGGGCACGATGGCCATGCTGATCGGCCAGTCCGACGCGTCGGACGGCGCGGCCGTCGTCAAGCGCATGGAGCAACTGTGCGTCGACAACGGCTCGCCGTTCGTGGCGGTCTCCTCCAGCCCGCAGGAGACCGAGGAACTGATCGGCCTGCGCAGGATGGCCTACGACGCCAAGGAGCGCCTCGGCGCGTGCCTGGTGGAGGACGTGTGCGTGCCGCGTTCGGTGCTGCCCGACATGATCATGGCGATCGAGGCGGCCGCCGTACGGCATGGTGTGAAGATCGCCACGGTCGCGCACGCGGGTGACGGGAACCTGCATCCGGTCTTCATCTTCGAGCACGGCACGGCCGAGCCGCCGCCCGAGGTGTGGGCCGCGGCGGACGACGTGTTCAAGCACGCGCTGCAGCTCGGCGGCACGCTGACCGGCGAACACGGGGTCGGCCTGCTCAAGCGGCGCTGGCTCGCGCTGGAGACCGGACCGGTGGCCCAGGAGATGCAGCTGGGCATCAAGGCCGTGTTCGATCCGCTCGGCTTGCTCAATCCAGGCAAGGCGATCTGAGTTCACCAAGCCGTGACCTAAGACCGCCCGCCCGGCACCGCCCGCCCGCTAGCAGGGTCAATGTGGACACGACCTGCCCGAAAACACTGACATGTCGCGTCAAAAGGCGAATCATCTGACAAGTCCGGGCAACACCCCAAGGGTCACGCTGGTAGCTTTTGCCCCATCTATCGTTTTGTTATGCGAGGTCTTGGGGGTTCGGCGTGACTCAGCACCAGCCGTTGGCGGCGGACGACCCGCGGCGGCTGGGGGTCTATGACCTCGTCGCCCGGCTTGGTGAGGGCGGCCAGGGAATCGTGTACCTCGGCCGAAGCGACACCGGCGAGCAGGTGGCGGTCAAGCTGCTGCACAACGCGCTGGTGGCCGACGCCGAGGCCAGGATCAGGTTCCTGCGCGAGGTGTCGGTCGCGCAGCGGGTTGCCAGGTTCTGCACGGCGCCGGTGCTGCACGCCGACCTCGAGGGCAGCCGGCCGTACATCGTGAGCGAGTACGTGCCGGGGCCGTCCCTCCGGGAGATGGTCATCAACGAGGGCCCGCGCCGGGGAGCGGCGCTGGAGCGACTCGCGATCAGTACGGCGACCGCGCTGGCGGCCATCCACCGGGCCGGCATCCTGCACCGCGACTTCAAGCCCGCGAACGTCCTCATGGGGCCCGAGGGTCCCGTCGTGATCGACTTCGGCATCGCCAGGGCGCTGGACTCCCCCGGGGCGACGGCGACGGGCATGGCCATGGGGACGCCGTCGTACCTGGCGCCCGAGCAGCTCAGCGGGGCCGCCGTGTCCGAGGCGGCGGACGTGTTCGCCTGGGGCGTCACGATGGTGTTCGCGGCGACGGGCAAGCCCGCCTTCGGCGCCGACTCGATTCCCGTGGTGATGAACCGGATCCTGAACGAGGAGCCGGAGCTGGGCGCGATGGAGGGGGCGCTGGGCGAGCTGGTGGCGGCGTGCCTGTCCAAGGACCCGTCGCAGCGTCCCGCCGCGGACGAGCTGATCGTGCGCCTCACGGGGCAGCCGGCGCCCCGGGCGGCCGTGGACCCGCTGACCACGGGCGCCCAGATGGGCGCCCCGGCGGGTACGAGGCCACAGCCGGGCGCGAACCCGCAGGACTCCTACCCCGGCCCTTGGATGACCGGCGCCACGTCCCAGCCGGGTCAGCCGGGTCAGCCCGGCCATTTCGGCCACCCCGGCGCGACGAAGAGCGGCGCCCCGGCCCCCATGGCGGCGGCAGGCGGCCCCTCGACGACCGGCCCGGCCGCCGCGCCCCACGGCAACACTCCGGCCGGCTCTGGAATGCCCAGCGGCGGCCAGGGCATGCCCACCGGTCCGGCCGGCATGCCCGGCAACGTGCCGGGCGGCCAGGGCGGACCCTACGGTAATGCGCCAAGTGGTCAAAGTGGGCCGCACGGCAGCGTGCCCAGCGGCCAGGGCGGACCTTACGGAAATGCGCCGAGCGGCCAGAACGGCCCGCACGGGAATGCGCCAAGCGGGCCGCACGGCAGCCTGCCGAGCGGTCAGGGCATGCCTGCCGGAGGCCAGGGAGCACCCGGCGGTCCGACGCTGCGGCAGGGACCCATACCCCAGGGAGCGGGCGCTCCGGGACAGCCCATGGGCGCTCCGGGACAGCCTATGGGCGGCGTACCGGCGCAGAGCGGCGCTCCGGGGTTCGGCGCGGGTGGTCCGGCATACGGCCCTGGCGGCCCTGGCGGTCCGGGGCAAGGGCCGCAGGCGGCTGACGCCGGTTCGGCGAAGCAGCGCCGTACCCTGACCTTCGCCCTGACCGGCGCGGCCGCGGCGGCCCTGCTGGTCGTGGGCGGCGCGGTGGTGGTGCAGGCCAACAGCGGCCCACAAAAAGTGATCAACGTGGACAGCGCATCCCAAGCCACCTCCACCGCAGGCGCAGGCGCGGGCCAGCCCGTCGACCCGCCCCTGACGGAGGACAGCCCGGTCGTCTCCCAGCCGGTCCCGAGCGTGGAGGAGCCGGAGCCCACCAAGACCAAGACCAAGGAGAAGGTGATCCAGGACCCGAGCACCCAGGTCCCGGTCACCGTCCCCACGGTCCCGCAGACGTCGAAGCCCATGACCCACAAGCCGACGTCGGAGCCCACGCCCAAGCCCACCAAGACCAAGCGCACCGACATGGTGGACCCGGACCCCGACCCCACGGGCGGGCCGAGCGAGGGCCCGACCACGGACGTCCCGAAGACCCAGCCGACGAAGAAGCCGACCGCCAGCACGCCCAAGCCGAACCCGTACAACGCGGCGGCGGTGTGCGGCGCCGGCTACAAGGTGATCGACAGCCACGCGCTGGGCAGCTACGCGACGATCTACCTGCTGTACGGCAACGGGAGGAACTGCGTGGTGACGATGTCCAAGCTGGTGTACACCGGCAAGATGCCGATGAACGCCACCCTCCAGGTCCAGAAGGGCGGCAGCGCCAGCAACCCGGGCAACTTCACCGCCTACGCGGGCCCGGTCAGGGTCGCGGCCGTCAAGAAGTGCGTGATCTGGGGCGGCTCGTGGGGGAACGCGTCCTGGAAGTCCGGCTGGAGCCACTGCACCTGACATAGCCGAATCAAGCCCCCCACGACGGAAAACAGCGTCGTGGGGGGCTTTTCGCGTGCCGGGGCAACGGGTTAAGCTAGTTGACGTGATCGTCAAGTCCGAGCTCACCGCGCGAGGCCGGCGTACGAGGGACGCGCTCGTGCGGGCGGGCCGGGACGCCTTCGACGAGCACGGCTACGAAACCGTGCGCATCGACGACGTCTGCGCGCGGGCCGGGGTCTCGCATGGCACGTTCTACACCTACTTCGACTCCAAGGAAGCGCTGTTCGGCGAGGTGGCGGCGGCGGCGGTCGGGGAGATGTTCACGGCGAGCGTCGTGGGTCCCGGCGTGCCCGGCGACCCGTACGCGCGGATCGAGGCGGCCAACCGGCTCTACCTGCGTGCCTGGGCGGCCAACTCGCGGCTGGTCAGGATGCTCGAACAGGCCGCCACCGCCGAGGAGGGCCTGCGCGGGCTGCTTCTGGAGCTGCGCGAGGTGTTCGTACGGCGCGGCGCCGAGGGGCTCAGGCGGCTGCAGGAGCAGGGTCTGGCCGACCCGGCGCTCGATCCCCGGCTGACGGCCGTCATGCTGGGCGGGATGGTGGAGCACTTCGCCCACGTCTGGCTGGACCTGGGCGAACGCGCGGACGAGCGGACGGCCGTGGAGCTGCTCACCAAGCTCTGGGCCAGGGCCATCGGATTGACGTCGGCGTCAAGTTGGCAGCAGGAGACGTCAGGTTGGCAACAGGAGGGCGTGTGATCCGGAGCAGGCTCGATCCCAGCGGCGCCGATTATCAGGAGCGGCGCGCGGCGATGCTGGGCAAGCTGGAAGAGCTCGACGCCGAGCAGGCCAAGGCGGTCGCGGGCGGCGGCGGCAAGTACGTGGAGCGGCACCGGAAACGCGGCAAGCTGCTGGCCCGCGAGCGGATCGAGCTGCTCGTCGATCCCGACTCGCCGTTCCTGGAGCTGTCGCCGCTGGCCGCGTGGGGCAGTGAGTTCCCGGTGGGCGCCAGCGTGGTCACCGGGATCGGGGTGATCGAGGGCGTCGAGTGCGTGATCACCGCGAACGACCCCACGGTCAGAGGCGGCGCGTCGAACCCGTGGACGCTCAAGAAGTCGCTCAGGGCCGCCGACATCGCACTGAGCAACCGCCTGCCGTACGTCAATCTGGTGGAGAGCGGCGGCGCGGACCTGCCGACGCAGAAGGAGATCTTCATCCCGGGTGGGCGGATATTTCGCGACCTGACGCGAATGTCGGCGGCGGGGGTCCCGACGATCGCGCTCGTGTTCGGCAACTCCACGGCCGGCGGGGCCTATGTGCCCGGGATGAGCGACTACGTGGTGATGGTGAAGGAGCGGGCCAAGGTGTTCCTCGGCGGGCCGCCGCTGGTCAAGATGGCGACCGGCGAGGAGTCCGACGACGAGTCGCTCGGCGGGGCCGGCATGCACGCCCGCACCAGCGGCCTGGCCGACTACCTGGCCCTCGACGAGCACGACGCGCTGCGGATCGGGCGGCAGATCGTCCGGTCCCTGAACTGGCGCAAGCTCGGCACCGCCCCGCTGACCGTGCGAGAGCCCGGATATCCGGCGGAGGAGCTCCTCGGGATCGTGCCGCAGGACCTGAAGGTGCCGTTCGATCCGCGCGAGGTGATCGCGCGGATCGTGGACGGGAGCGAGTTCGAGGAGTTCAAGCCGCTGTACGGGGCGTCGCTGGTGACGGGGTGGGCGCGGCTGCACGGCTATCCGGTGGGGATCCTGGCCAACGCGAGAGGTGTGCTGTTCAGTGCTGAATCGCAGAAGGCGACCCAGTTCATCCAGCTCGCGAACCAGTCGCGTACTCCGCTGCTGTTCCTCCAGAACACCACCGGTTACATGGTCGGCAAGGACTACGAGCAGGGCGGCATCATCAAGCACGGCGCGATGATGATCAACGCGGTGTCCAACTCGACCGTGCCGCACCTCACCGTGGTGATGGGCGCCTCCTACGGAGCCGGCAACTACGGGATGTGCGGGCGGGCCTACGATCCGCGGTTCCTGTTCGCGTGGCCGAGCGCCAAGTCCGCGGTGATGGGGCCCGCGCAGCTCGCCGGGGTGCTGTCGATCGTCGGGCGGGCGTCGGCCGAGGCCCGCGGCCAGGTGTACGACGAGGAGGGCGACGCGGCCATGCGGGCCATGGTGGAGGCGCAGATCGAGGCGGAGTCGCTGCCGTTCTTCCTGTCGGGGCGGCTCTACGACGACGGGGTGATCGATCCGCGCGACACCAGGACCGTGCTGGGGCTGTGCCTGTCGGCGATCAACAGTGCCGCGGTGCCCGAGACTGCGGGATTCGGGGTGTTCCGCCCGTGATCACCCGCCTGCTCGTCGCGAACCGGGGCGAGATCGCCCGGCGCGTCTTCCGCACCTGCCGGTCGCTCGGCATCGAGACCGTGGCCGTCTTCTCCGACGCCGACGCCGGATCACCGCACGTGGCCGAGGCCGATTTCGCGGTACGGCTGAGCGGCGCCAAACCCGCGGATACCTACCTGGACATCGAACGGATCGTGGCGGCCTGCCGGACGACGGGCGCCGACGCCGTGCACCCGGGATATGGGTTCCTCTCCGAGAACGCGGACTTCGCCCGGGCCGTGCTGGATGCCGGGCTGGTGTGGGTCGGCCCGTCGCCGGAGTCCATCGCGGCCATGGGATCGAAGATCGAGGCCAAGCGGCTGATGAGCGAGGCCGGGGTGCCGGTGCTGCCGTCGCTCTCGGCGGCCGTCACGGAGTTCCCCGTGCTGGTGAAGGCGTCCGCCGGTGGCGGTGGGCGGGGCATGCGGGTGGTGCGCGACGCCGGCGCGCTGGAGCGGGAGATCGCGTCGGCGCGGCGCGAGTCCGAGGCGGCGTTCGGTGACGGGACCGTGTTCGTCGAGCCGCTGCTCGAAGGGGCCAGGCACGTCGAGGTGCAGATCCTGGCCGACCGCCACGGGACCGTGTGGGTGCTCGGCGAGCGGGAGTGCAGCATCCAGCGGCGGCACCAGAAGGTCGTGGAGGAGTGCCCCTCGCCGGGCATCACCCAGCAGGTCAGGGACGAGCTCTGCGCGGCGGCGGGCCGGGCGGCCAGGAAGATCGGGTACGTCGGGGCCGGGACCGTGGAGTTCCTGGTCAAGGGGGATCAGGTGGCCTTCCTGGAGATGAACACCCGGCTCCAGGTCGAGCATCCGGTCACCGAGCTGGTCTACGGGATTGATCTGGTGCGGCTGCAGATCGAGGTGGCCGAGGGGGCGGCGCTGCCCGCCTCCGCGCCGTCACCCCAGGGGCATGCGGTCGAGGTGCGGTTGTACGCGGAGGACGGGGACTATCTGCCTCAGACGGGGACGCTGCGCCGCTTCGAGGTGCCCGGGGACGTACGGGTCGACTCGGGAGTGGAGGCCGGGTCGGTCGTCTCCCCTCATTACGACGCGATGCTCGCCAAAGTGGTCGCTCATGGCTCGTCTCGGGAGGAGGCCGTACGGAAGCTAACGACGGCGCTGCGACGCGCACGGATCCACGGCCTCACCACCAACCGTGATTTGTTGCTGAACGTACTGAAAAATCGGGATTTCAGGGCGGGTGACACGCATACCGGATTCCTCGATGAGCACGACCTGAGCGGCACCGGCCCCATCGACGAGCTGGCCGTGCTGGCCGCCGCCCTCGCGCAGGCCGCCGCCAACCGGGCCGCCGCGCCGGTCCTGCGCAGCCTGCCCACCGGCTGGCGGAATGTCCGATCGCAGCCCCTGCGGGCCGTCTTCGACGAGGCCGAGGTCGTCTACCAGCCGCTCCCCGACGGCATCGAGCTGATCACCGCGGAGCCGTACCGGATCGTCCTGGAACGTGGTGGCGTACGGCATGCCTTCGACATCGCCCACCACGACGGGAAGGTCTGCGTCGACTCCCCCGGCGGCTCCGTCGAGCTGACGCCCGCGCCCCGCCTGCCCGAACCCGTCGAGCAGGTCACCCCGGGCTCCCTCCTCGCTCCCATGCCGGGTAGCGTGCTGCGCGTCGAGGTCGAGCCGGGTGACCGCGTGACGAAAGGCCAGGCGGTGCTGGTGCTGGAGGCGATGAAGATGGAGCATCAGATCGCCGCGCCCGCCGACGGGGTCGTCTCCGGCGTACACGTCGAGAAGGGACAGCAGGTCGAGGCGGGAGCCGTGCTGGCGATCATCCAGGAAGGGAATCCATGACGAGCCTGGTTCACAAGGAGCTGGCCGGTGGCATCGCGACGATCACGCTGGACTCGCCGCCCA
The DNA here is from genome assembly GCF_040638335.1 of Nonomuraea sp. NPDC026600. Lineage (NCBI taxonomy): Bacteria > Bacillati > Actinomycetota > Actinomycetes > Streptosporangiales > Streptosporangiaceae > Nonomuraea > Nonomuraea sp. NPDC026600. The sequence continues at coordinate 18,526 of NZ_JBEZYD010000023.1, read as the reverse complement.
ACAGGAACGCGATGTCCGTCCGGCTGCTCGGCGACCTCGAACGCCGGCTGAACTGGGCGCTGACCGAGCCGGACGTCCGGGTGATCGTGCTGACCGGCGCGGGCCCGGTGTTCTGCTCGGGCGCCGACCTGAAGGAGCAGCGCGTCGAGCCCGCCTCCGGGGTCGGCGACGCGCCGGTGACGGCGTCGTTCCCGGAGATCCTCGCGCTGATCTGGGAGAGCCCGAAGCCGGTCATCTGCCGCCTGAACGGCACGGCGCGCGCGGGCGGGCTCGGCCTGGTGGCCGCGTGCGACTTCGCGATCGCGCCGGTGACGGCCTCCTTCGCGTTCACGGAGGTACGGCTGGGCGTCGTGCCCGCCATGATCTCCGTGCCGGTCCTGCGCAGGCTCGATCCCCGGGCGGCGGCCGAGTACTTCCTGACCGGCGAGGTGTTCGACGCGGCCAGGGCGGTGGAGATCGGGCTGCTGACGCGGGCCGTACCCGCCGAGGAGCTCGACGCGGCGGTACAGCACTACGCCGGAATGCTGCTCAAGGGCGGTCCCGAGGCGCTGGCCATCACGAAGCGGCTGGTCAGGGAGCTGCCCGGAGTGTCGTTCGAGGAGGGGCTGCGGCAGATGACCGCGCTCTCCGCCCAGCGCTTCACCTCCGAGGAGGGCCAGGAGGGCATCGCGGCCTTCATGGAGAAGCGTCCGGCCAAGTGGGTTCCCGGCACCATGTGAGGTCTCCTTCATGTCATTGCGCATCGCCAACTGCAGCGGCTTCTACGGTGACCGGCTGTCGGCCGCGCGGGAGATGGTCGAGGGCGGGCCGATCGACGTCCTCACGGGCGACTGGCTGGCCGAGCTGACCATGCTCATCCTGGCCGGGAACCGCCTCAAGGGCCGCCCCGGCTACGCGCCGACGTTCCTGGCGCAGCTCGAAGAGGTCCTGGCCACTTGTCTCGACAGAGGCATAAAAATCGTGACCAATGCCGGCGGGCTGGATCCGGCCGGGTGCGCCGCCGCCGTACACGAGCTCGCCGCCCGCCTCGGCCTCTCCCCCAAGGTCGCCCACGTCACCGGCGACGACCTCATCGGCCGCGACCTGGACCTGACCAACGCCGACACCGGCGAGAAGCCGCCTGCCCCGCCCCTGACCGCCAACGCCTACCTGGGCGGGCGCCCGATCGCGGCGGCCCTGTCTGCGGGCGCCGACATCGTGGTGACGGGCCGCGTCACGGACGCCGCCCTGGTGACGGGCCCCGGCATCTGGCGGTACGGCTGGCGGCCCGACGACCTCGATCCCCTGGCAGGCTCGGTGGTCGCGGGCCACATCATCGAATGCGGCTGCCAGGCCACGGGCGGCAACTACGCGTTCTTCCAGGACGTACCGGATCTGGCGCACTGCGGTTTCCCCATCGCCGAGCTGCACGCCGACGGCTCCTCCGTGATCACCAAACACCCGGGGACGGGCGGCCTGGTCTCGATCGGCACGGTGACGGCCCAGCTCGTCTACGAGATCGCCGGGCCGCGCTACCTCGGGCCGGACGTGGTGGCCCGCTTCGACACCATCACGCTGTCGGACGACGGCCCCGACCGGGTCCGCGTCTCGGGCGTACGCGGTGAGCCGCCGCCCGGCACGCTCAAGGTCGCGGTGAACTACCTGGCCGGATACCGCAACACGATGACGCTGGTGCTGACGGGCCTGGACCTCGAGGCCAAGGCCCGCCTGGCGGAGGAGGCGCTCTGGGCGAGGATCCCCCGGGAGTCGTTCGACTCGGTGGACGTCACACTGGCGGACGGGGGGCTGTTGCGGATCACGGTGATGGACGCCGACCAGCGCCGGGCCGGCCGCGCCTTCTCCTCGGCCGTGGTGGAGACGGGGCTGGCCAGCTACCCCGGCTTCTACGGCCTCACGCCGCCGGGCAACGCGTCGCCGTACGGGGTGTACTGGCCGGTCCTGGTACCGGCCACGGAGGTGCGGGCTCGCGTCTTTCTGGACGGAGAGGAGATGTCACCGCCCGTGGACGACGAGCAGGCGCCATCGTTCGCGAACCATGAGGAGATGCCGACCCCCGCCCCTTCACTCGCGCGACCACGGTGGGCCGACGACGCGGGGCGGCCCCCGGCGCCCGCCACAGACGACCAGCCCACTGTCCGCACACCGCTGGGCCGCATAGCGGGCGCCCGCTCCGGAGACAAAGGCGGCAACGCCAACCTGGGCGTCTGGGTCGACACGGCGGAGCGATACGACTGGCTGGCGGCGTACCTGACGACGGACCGCCTCAAGGAGCTCCTCCCCGACCTGGCCGCCTACCGGATCACCCGCTACGAGCTCCCGAACCTCCACGCGCTCAACTTCGTCGTCCACGGCCTGCTGGGCAGGGGCGTGGCGGCGAGCCCCCGCATGGATCCCCAGGCCAAGGCCCTCGGCGAGCAGTTGCGCGCCCAGCCGATCGACGTGCCGGCGACGCTGCTGCCCTGAGGGCGCAATCCGCCTGCCTGGTCTCAGTCTGTAGTCGTACAGTTACGACGGGATGGCCAGTGAGGAGAAGGAGATCAACGTGGGCAAGCACGAAGACCCCAAGAGCCCCAAGGACGAGCCGTTCAAGCCCGATCTCGGAAGCAACTTCGACCAGCTGCGCAAGCCCGGCGGCTCACACGCCGAGGATCCCGAAGACGGCCAGAAGTAATGGACGACGACACCATTCAGCGGATCGAGCGACTGATCGATCACGCCGACGTGTGCGGGGACATCGGGCAGCCCGTCAAGGCGGCGATCCGCGCGGTGCCCCGCCACCTGTTCATCCCAGCCGTGGCGCTGGCCGCCGCAGACGAAGACGAGCCGTTCATCATCGACCGTGATGCCGATCCCGGCCGGTGGTGGGAGACCGTCTACTCCAAGCACTCGATCGTCACCCAGCTCGACGACGGCAAGACCGATATCAGGGCCGCGTCCAGGCAGTACACGTCGTCGTCCTCGGCTCCCAGCACAGTCGCGCACCTGCTGGAGCTCCTGGACCCCGACCCTGGCAATCGGATCCTGGAAATCGGCACCGGCACCGGCTGGACAGCCGCCCTGCTGTCTCACCTGGTCGGTGAGCAGGGCAGCGTGACGTCGATCGAGGTGGATGCCGCCGTCGCCGAGCGAGCCGCCAAGAACCTCGCCGCCGCCGGGGTGCAGCCGCACCTGATCACCGGCGACGGGGCCGACGGCCTGCCTGACGGCGGCCCCTATGACCGGGTGCATGTCACCTGCGGCATCCACACCGTGCCCTACGCCTGGGTCGAGCAGTCCCGGCCCAGTGCGGTGATCGTGGCTCCGTACTGCCCCGGCTTCGGCACCGACCACGCGCTTCGGCTGGTGGTCGGTCCGGACGGTACGGCGACCGGCCGCTTCCCGGGGTTCGCCTCGTACATGATGATGCGCTCTCAGCGCCCAGCCGAACTCAGCGACGTCGACCCCGCATCGGCTCGTGAGTTCCAGACCAGGATCGATCCGCGCGCCATCGCCCACGCCTCTGCCGGAGCCGACTTGGCGATCTCGGCGCTGACCGGGCTCCGCTCGGCCACCTACCGGCGTGATGACTTCTTCCGCATGTGGGTGATCGGCGGCAGCGACCAGTGGGCGGCGGCGAGCTGGGAACCGAAGCGTGAGGAGTACGAGGCCTTCCAGATCGGCGACCGTGCCGTCTGGCAGGAGGCCGTAGACGCTTACTTCCAGTGGGTGAGCTGGGGCGAGCCCGGTCGTGACCGCTTCGGAATGACGGTCACCGCCGAGGGCCAGCGCATCTGGCTGGACACACCAGAGCGTGTCGTGGGCTGACCAAGCAGGATCCCGGACACTCGTGGTGACCGGTAGCGCGGCGTTCGCCGACCGCACTCAGCAGTTCATGCGTGGTCCTCGTGGGCACGCCAGCCCAGGAGGCCCGCGCCCATGAGGCCCGCGTGGACGCCGAGGGCGGAGGCGCGCAGGGCGGGCGGATGGCGGAAGGCGAGCAGGGCCGACAAACGGGTGCGGAGGGGTGTGATCAGGGTGTCGCCCGCCAGCGAGAGGCCGCCGCCGATGACGACCAGGGCGGGGTCGAGCAGCAGGGTGTACGTCGCCAGGGCCAGGGACAGCGCCTCCACTGCCTCGTTCCACACCTCTGTTGCCTGAGCGTCGCCCGTCGCCACGCGGGCGACCACGTCGGCGGCGGAGTCCTCGCCGCAGCGGGCCGCGATGGCCGAGGCCGAGGCGTACGCCGCCAGGCAGCCGCGCTGGCCGCAGGCGCAGAGGACGCCGTCGGGCCATACCGGAATGTGGCCGATCTGGCCCGCCCAGCCGGCCGCCCCGCCGTACAGACGCCCGGACAGGACCACCGCGCCCGCGATACCCGTGCCAATGGGGAGATACAGCACATCTCCGATGCTGGAGCCGGAGGGCGTGTCCGTGCTGGTAGTCGAGCCCATGCGGACGTCGGCGTTCGTGCCCCTTCCGGAGCCGTACGCCAGTTCGGCCTCCCCCGCCGAACGGACGTCGTGGCCGAGTGCGACCGGCAGGCTCACCTGGGCGAACGCCTCCATGGGGACGTCACGCCAGCCGAGGGCGGCGGAGAACACCGCGTGCGTCGCCGTCACCAGCCCTGGCACGGCCAGCCCCACCGCGACAGGCTCCAGAACACCACCGTCCGAGCCGACCCGGCGCGGCCGGGACAGGTCCGTGACGAAGGCCGAGATGGCGGCGATCACCCGTTCCGGGCCCTCGGCGCGCGGCGTGGCCCGGCGTTCCACATGAAGCAGCGCCCCGTCACGGCCGACGAGGCCGCCCTTCATCGTCGTCCCACCCACATCAACCGCCACAACACACTCCACACTCCCAGTAAATCGTTTTGAACGAGCAGCCGGGAACCAGCAGGATGTCCGCCATGAACCCGCGCCTGCTCTCCCTGACCGACCTGGACGACTGCACCCGGCTGGCCCAGGACCGCGACTGGCCGCCCGAGCGGCACAAGTGGGGGCTGCTGTTCGAGGTCGGCGAGGTGTACGGGATCGACGCGCCCGACGGGGACGGCCTGGCCGCGACGACCATCCTGACCCGCTACGGCCACGACCACGCCGTGATCAGCATGGTCCTCACCGCCTCCAGATACGGCAGGCAGGGGCTGGCGGGCAAGCTGATGGAGCACGCGCTGCAGCAGGCGGGAGACCGCGTCGTCGCACTGCACGCGACCGAGAACGGGCGCCCGCTGTACGAGCGGCTCGGCTTCCGTACCGTCGGCAGGGTCGCCAAGCACACCGGCGTCTTCCGGGGCGAGCGTTCCGGAAGGACCCGGCCCGCCACGGCGGAGGACCTCGACGCGATCCTGGCGCTGGACGCGGAGGCGTTCGGCACGGACCGGTCGGCGCTGCTGCGCCGCATGTCCGGCTTCGGGGAGCAGGTGCGGGTCGCCGAAGGCGGTTTCGGCCAGGCGTGGCGCAACGACGACAACGTCGTCATCGGCCCGGTCGTGGCGCGGGACCAGGAGACCGCCGAGGCGCTGATCGGCGACCTGGCCCTGCACGTAGGCGGCGTCGTGCGACTGGATCTCGACCTGGCCAAGGACGGCCTGGTCAGGTGGGCGGGTGAGCACGGCATCGGCAACCCGTGGCAGGTCTCGCTCATGGTGCTGGGCGGCGAGCTCCCCGGCGACAGGAGCCGGCAGTTCCTGCCGTTCATGCAGGCGCTCGGTTGACCGCTCGAACAGGGGTCTCATAGGGTACTAGAACATCATTCTACAAAAGGGCGGCGATGACCTCCACCCACATCGACGTCGGCGCCATCGACTTCGGCTCGCTCGGCTCCTGGATGGACGCCCAGGGCCTGCCGGGCGGCGTCATCAGCGGCGCCGTCCCGGTCCTCGGCGGCACGCAGAACGTCATGGTCCGCTTCGAGCGCGGCGGCATCCCGTACATCCTGCGCAGACCTCCCCGGCACGCGCGGCAGAAGAGCAACGAGGTGCTGCGCCGGGAGGCGCGGGTGCTCGCGGTGCTGCGTGACACGCCGGTGCCCGCGCCGAGGCTGGTGGCCGCGCAGACGGCGGACGAGCCGGTCTTCTACCTGATGGAGCCGGTCGACGGGTTCAACCCGTCGACCGGGCTGCCGGAGCCGCACGCCTCCGATGCGGCGATCCGGCACCGGATGGGACTGGAGGCGGCGGCCGCGCTGGCCGAGCTGGGGCGCGTCGATCCGGCCGCGCTGCCCGGCTTCGGCCGGCCCGACGGGTTCCTGGAACGGCAGGTGCCGCGCTGGCTCAAGGAGCTCGACTCCTACGGCCGCCTCGACGGCTACCCCGGACCCGACATCCCCCATCTCGCCGAGACGGCCGAGTGGCTGGAGCGGCACCGGCCCGCGACGTTCACGCCGGGGGTCATGCACGGCGACTACCACTTCGCGAACCTGATGTTCGCCCACGACGGCCCGCGCGTGGCGGCGATCGTCGACTGGGAGATGTGCACGATCGGCGACCCGCTGCTCGACCTGGGCTGGCTGCTGGCCACCTGGCCGTCGAACAACGACCACGTCCCGGGCCTGCCGCAGCCGGGCGAACTCGTCGCCTACTACGCGGCGCTGTCCGAGCGCGACCTGTCGGCCATCGCCTGGTACGCCGTGCTGGCCTGCTTCAAGCTGGGCATCGTGCTGGAGGGCAGCCATGCCAGGGCCTTCTCGGGCCAGGCGCCCAAGGACATCGGCGACCTGCTGCACGCCACCACGCTGGCCCTGTTCGCGAGAGCCCAGGAGTTCATGGGGGGACTTCTCGACCGTCCCTAACTACCTATTTTCCTAAAACGATCACATATATCCGCCCGAGTCGTACAATTGCGCGCAATTGCAATACTCGGGGAAGGATAGTCATGCGCATGCGGTTCCTCGGCTCCACATCGGAGGCGGGCGCCTGCCCCACCCTGTACGAGACGGACCGGGGCACGATCGTCATCCAGGGCCTCGAACTCACCGACAAAGAAGCGCTCGCGGATCTCCGCGACGTGCTCGACGGCGAGACGGCGGTGGAGGTTCCCCGCGAGCTCATCACCGAAATAGCCCGCCGGGTCCTGTCCGATACTCCGGTAACCGCTTTCCCAAGCGGTGACGGGACACCCTTCGCGACCGATTGATCACAATTGCAAACCGGGTCTGGCATGATCCACGCAACCCCGTCTAGCCTCAGGCGGTGACGTCGTTTCAGCAGGCGCGCATCGACCTCGGCAGCCAGCTACGCCAGTTGCGCGAGACCGCTCACCTTTCGGGCAAAGAGCTGGCCGAAAGGCTGCGATGGCAGCCGTCGAAGGTGTCGCGCCTGGAGAACGCCCGGCAGACCGCCACAGAGGACGACGTGGTCGTCTGGGCGGCTGCCGTGAACGCGCCTCCGGATACGGCCGACGACCTGATCAGGCAGTCCATCGCGCTGCTGGAGCGGCACGACGACTGGAAACAGCGGCACCGCAGCGGCCTGGCCGCGCTCCAGGAGGACATCCGGGATCTGGAGGCGCGCACCAAGCTCTTCCGGGTGTTCGAGCCGTCGATCGTGATCGGGCTGCTGCAGACGTCCGAGTACGCCAGGCACGTGTTTCGCAAGGTCAAGCGCCTCTACAGCGCCGCCGACCAGATCGACGCGGCGGTCCGGGTACGGATGCAGCGCCAGGAGATCCTCTATGACCGCAGCCGCACGTTCAGGTTCGTGGTGACGGAGTCGGCGCTGCGCACCCGGATCGCCCCGCTCGACGTCATGCACGGCCAGCTCGACCGGCTGCTGGCGGTCAGCACGCTGCCGAACGTGGAGTTCGGGGTGATCCCGTTCACCACCGAGATCCCCTCGTCGCCGATCAACGGGTTCTGGATCTACAACGAGGCCATGATCGGCCTGGCCACCATGACGAAGGACCTGGTGCTGCGGGACCCCGACGACATCGCGTTCTACGTGCGGGCTTTCGAGGACTACGCCAAGTGCGCGGAGTTCGACGAGGGCGGCCGGGACGTCATCATCAGCATTCTTGACGATTATCGAAAACAATCCTCACATTAACCGCCGCAATTGCTTGCCTCCCGCCACAAGATCGTGCAATTCTGTCGCGGAGACGTTGCGGAGGTGACGCATGATGCTTGATACCGCGCTCAACCTTGAGCAGTTCGCGTGGTACGCGGGTCGCCACGCCGACCTGGCGGTACAGAACCTCGCTCTTTCCAGCGACCCCGCCTATGTGTCGGTGCGCAATCGCTTCTCCACCACCCTCGCCGAGACCGTCACCCTCTCCGAGAGTGGAAGTTTCATCACCTCGTGGGGCTACCGGCTCGGCACGACGGACGACGTCGAAGGTGCCGCCGCCCGCCTCGCCTTCCTCCTGGCCGCGCTGCCGGCCTAGGTCCTTTTTTTAGGCCACCTGGGAAAGCGCCTTCCTATGTGAAGGCCGTCGGCTCTATGCCGGCTTCTCTGGCCGCCGCCGTACGCGCGTGGTCCAGCAGGCGCGCGCGGGTCAGGACCTCCGGATGGAGGGTGTAGCGGATGATCAGGCCGTCCAGCATGGCGTCGATGCGTTCGGCCGAGGCCGCCGGGTCCGCGCAGCTGAACTCGCCCGACTCCGTGCCCTCGGCGAGGACCTGGGTCAGGGCCGCCAGCCAGGCCGATTCGAGGTCCAGCATGATCTCACTGACCGTCGGCTCGCGGAGGGCGGTGTTCCAGGCGTCGATCCACAGGAGCCAGCTCTGGTCGGAGCGGGACTCGGGGATGTAGTAGCGCAGGACTCGGTCCAGGCGGTCGATCGCGGTGCCGGGGCCGGCCACCAGCTCCGCCAGGCGGCCGCCCTCGATGTCGAGGGTGGCCCGCAGCATGGCGGTGATCAGCTCTTCCTTGGTGGCGAAGTGATAGTGGATCAGGCCGCCGCTGACGTTGATGGACTTGGCGATGTCGGCGATCCGGGTGTTGGCCAGGCCGCGCTCCAGGACCACCTTGCGGGTGGCCTCCAGGAGCTCCGCCCTGCGCTGGTCAGCCTGCTCGGCCCGGCTCGTCCTCCGCACCGGGCCAGCCTATCGGCCTTCAGCAGCCCGCTTTGTAGAGCACCTTCTGGATCTCGGGGCTGTTCAGGTTCTGCTTGGTGACGATCGTGGCGTCGGTCGGGATCGAGGCGGTGACCTGCTGGCCCTTCACCGCGGCGACGGCCTGCTCGACGCCCTTCGCGCCGATCTCGCCGGGCAACTGGGCGATCAGGGCCGACACGACCCCGTCCTGGAGCTGCTTGACCTGTGCGGGACCGGCGTCGAAGCCGACCATCTTCACCTTGTCCAGCTTGCCGGCCTGCTGGAGCGCGGAGCCGGCGCCGGTGGCCGAGTTGAGGTTGGTGGCGAAGATCCCGGCCAGGTCCGGGTCCTTGGCCAGCGCGGCGTTGACAATCTTGGAGGCTTCGCTGACGTCGTTGTGCGAGTACTGCACACCAAGGTAGGAGATCCCCGGGTGGCTCGCCTTGATCTCCTCCTCGAAGCCCTTGATCCGGGCGTCCACCGAGCTGACGCCCGGGTCGGTGGAGATGACCAGCGCCTTGCCCTTGTCGCCGATCTGCTCGGCCAGCGCCTTCGCGGCGGCGGCGCCGCCCTTGACGTTGTCGCTGCTGATCCTGGACAGGCCGATGCTCGGATCATCGACCACCGTGTCCACTAAAATGATCTTGATGTCCTGCTGCTTGGCCTGGGTGAGCGGCGCGATCAGCGCCTTCACGTCGGTCGGCGCGATCAGTATGGCGCTCGGCTTACTGGCGATGACCGAGTTGACGATCGGCGTCTGCAGCGTCGGATCGAACTTCTGCGGCCCCTGTACGTCGAGCTGCACGCCCAGCTCCTTGGCCTTGGCCTTGGCGCCACACGCCATCGTCTCGTAGAACTCCTCCCCCGCCAGGCCCTGGATGAGCGTGACCTTGATGGGGCCACCCTGGGTTGTCGTCCCACCACCACAGGCCGCGACGGTGAGCAACAGCGTCGCGAGTGCCAAAGCCTTGCGCATGGTCGTCTCCTTACTGGTCGCGCCTGCCGCGCTGCCATTGGTCGACATAAACGGCGGCGACGAGCACAGCGCCCACCACCACCTGCTGCCAGAACGGCCGCACCCCGAGAATCTGGAACCCGTTCTGCAGCACCACCGGGATGAACACCCCGATGACCGTCCCGACCACGGTCCCGACGCCGCCGAACAGCGAGGTCCCGCCGATCACCACGGCCGCGATGGCCTGGAGGTTGTCGGTGGAGTGGGCGGAGACGCCGGTGATCCCGTACTTGGCGAGCGACAGGTATCCGGCGAGGCCCGCCAGCAGCCCCGCCAGGCCGTACACCCTGATCAGGTGCCTGTTCACCGCCACGCCGCCGCGGCGGGCCGCCTCGGCGTTGGAGCCGATCGCGTACGTGTGGCGGCCGAAGCGGGTGCGCGCCAGCGCGAGGGCGAGGACGGCGGTGATCGCGGCGCAGATCCACGCGATCTGCGGCACGCCGAGCCAGCGCGCCAGCCCCAGGCCGAGGTTGAGGTCGCCGGGCGCGCGCAGGTCCACGCCGCCCGTCAGCAGCAGCGCGCCGCCGAGCGACATGCCCAGCGTGCCGAGCGTCACGATCAGCGCCGGGATACGGCCCTTGGCGACCAGGAAACCGTTCAGCAGGCCCCAGACCAGCCCGGTCAGTACGGCGGTCGCCGCGCCGAGCAGGAGCGAGCCGGTGGCCTCCATGATCTTCGTCGCGGCCACGGCCGAGAACACCAGCACTCCGCCGACCGACAGGTCGATGCCCGCCGTGATGATCACGTACGTCATGCCGGTGGCCAGGAGCAGCAGGATGGCGGCGTCGCTGACCAGGTTCAGCAGGTTGAAGGAGGTGGCGAAGCTGTCCGGCCGCAGCACCGAGAAGGTCACCAGCAGCAGGGCCAGCACGGCCGCGATCCACACCACCTGCCGGTCCCGCAGCCGCACCCGGTCCATGGCGTTCACCTGCCGTTCTCGTGCTCGATCGCGCCCGTCATGGCGCCGACCAGGTCCTCCATGGACACCCTGGCCGTGTCGAACCTGGCCACCCGGCGGCCCAGCCGCAACACCTCGACCCGGTCCGAGACGGCCTTCACGTCCTGCATGTTGTGGCTGATCAGCACGACGGCCACGCCCGAGTCGCGGACGCCGCGGATGAGGTCGAGCACCCGCTGAGTCTGCAGGACGCCCAGCGCGGCGGTCGGCTCGTCCATGAACACCACCCGCTTGGCCCAGGTCACCGCGCGCGCGACCGCGACGCCCTGCCGCTGCCCGCCCGACAGCGTGGAGACGGGCGCGACCTGTGACTTGAGCTGGACGCCGAGCCGTTCACAGGCCTCCTTGGTACGGCCGCGCATGGCGGCGTTGTCGAGCACGCCGAGCCGGCCGAGCAGGCCCGGTTTGAGCAGTTCCCTGCCGAGGAAGAAGTTGCCCGCCGGGCTCAGGTCCGGGCAGAGCGCGAGGTCCTGGTAGACGGTCTCGATCCCGGCGCTCCTGGCCTCCTCGACGGACCCGAACGCGACCGGCTCGCCGTCCACGGCGATCTCCCCCGAGTCCGGCCGCTCGGCGCCCGAGAGGATCTTCGCCAGCGTGGACTTGCCCGCTCCGTTGTCGCCGATCAGCGCCACGACCTCGCCGGATAACAGGGTGAAGTCCGCGCCACGCAGCGCCTCGACCTGGCCGTAACTCTTGACGATCCCGCGGGCTTCCAGCAGCGGTGCGGACGACATAGGACTATCAAGCGCCGGGGCTGACATCGTTGTCAATCCCCGATCTTCGCGACTGCCAGCTACGTCTGCCAAGATTTGATCTAGAAGAGAGGAGTCTCGACATGACTATGGACAACGCCGGAATACGGCGATTACTCGCGGACTCGGGGGAGCAACGCGGGTGGGTGTCACCGAGGACGGACCTGGTCACCGCGCTGCTGGGGGTCTGGTTCGGCATCGGTTTGATGATCGACGCGTGGGCGCACACGAACCTGACGCAGCTGGAGACGTTCTTCACGCCGTGGCACGCGGCGTTCTATTCGGGGTTCGCCGCGGTCTCCGGCTGGATCATCTGGCAGGTGTGGCGTAACGTCCGGACCGGCCGCCAAGGGGTAGCGGCGGTGCCCACGGGCTATCTGGCCGGGCTGCTCGCGATACCCGCGTTCGCCGTCTTCGGTCTCTTCGACCTGATGTGGCATACCTTCCTCGGCATCGAGACCACCATCGACATCCTGTTCAGCCCCTCGCATCTCGGGCTGATCGTGACGATGATGCTCATCATCACCACCCCGCTCCGCTCCGCGTGGAACGCCCCCGACCTGGGCTCCCGGCCCTCCCTCGGCCGGCTGCTCCCGGCGCTGATCGGGCTGGCGTTCGCCACCACGCTGGTGTCGCTGTTCCTGGGGTACGCCGACTCCCTGCAGTGGAGCGCGCGGGGCATCGTCGAGGCCTTCTCCGCCGTGGAGGGCACGCGTGCCGACCGGCTGGCAAGCGCCATGGTCATCAGCAACGTCGTCACGCTCGCCCCCGTGCTGCTGCTGGCGCGTCGCTGGCGCCTGCCGTTCGGCAGCGTGACCATCCTGCATGCGGTGGGCATCCTGATGTCGGGCGCGCAGACCGCGTTCGAGAACCTGCCGGTCCTGCTGACGTTCGTGGCCGCCGGTCTCGTGAGCGACCTGCTGATCCGCTGGCTGCGGCCCTCGGGTGGGCGACGGGGGGCTTACTGGGCGTTCGCCGGGTTGTCGGGGTTCCTCACGTGGTCGATGTACATCGGGGCCGCTTCGGTGGCGGTCGGCGGGCTGCCCGCCGTCCCCGAGCTGTGGACCGGCGCGCCGATCGTGGCCGGGCTGATCGGGCTGGCGCTCGGGGTGCTGTTGCTGCCCAACGCGGTCACCGCCGAGCCGGCTCCGCTCAGTGGGGCCGCTGCCGAGCGGGTTCTGTCCGGCGCGGCCGCTGCCGAGCCGGTCCCGCCCAGCACGGTTAGTGCCGAGCCGGTTCCGCCCGGCGCGGCCGACGCCGAGGCCGTTGCGCCCAGCGCGGCCGACGCCGACCGGGCATGATCCGAGTCCTCCGGGTCCTCTGTCTCGCCGCCGTCCTGACGCTGGCGGGCGCCGCTCCGGCCGCCGCGCACAATGTCACAGCCGGAGCGGATCTGCGGATCGCCCAGACGATCGCGGGCGCGGAGCTCACGATCGTGATCAAGGGGACGAAGCGGGTGCCCGGGCCGCTGCAGATCGGTGTCATCGCCTTCCAGCCGGTGACCGACCTGCCGGTCGGCCTGGAGGTGCGCTCGGTCGCGGACGGCCGTACGGTGACGGGCGTGGCGCGGGCCGCGCGGGACCCTCAGTACATCCAGCTCAAAGTGGACACGACCGGCCCGCACGAGCTCACGCTGCGGGCCGGGAACGAGGTCGCCGTGGTGCCGTTCCGCGTCCTTGTGGACCGCGGATCGGCCGGAGAGCTGCTGATCTACGGCGGCCTGCTCGTGGCGGCCCTGCTGATGGTGGGTGGCCTGCTCAGCGGAGCACTGGCCCGTCCAGGTCCGGCGATGCTGCTGGCCGGCGGCACCGCGATCGGGCTGACGGTAGCCGCCATGGCCGTCATCTTCGAGCCGATGCTGCCCGCCGCCCCGCCCGACGGCGCCGCGCCCACGGTGGCGGCGACTGCAGGGGCGACTGTGGGGGCGGCGGCCGGGGCACAGGCCGGCGGGCGCCCGTTCGTGCAGAGCCGGGTGGTGACGGCCCCGGCTCACCCAGCCTCCGGAGCGGAGTTCACGCTGCGGTTCGACCTCATCGACGGATCCACCGGGCGGCCCGTGGACGATCTCACCCTGCACCACGAGGCCCTCGCCCACGTGATCGTGACCAGCGAGGACGGACGCTACTTCCGCCACGTACATCCGCTGCGCACGGCACCAGGGCGGCTGGAGGTAAAGATGCGAACCGACCGGCCGGGCCGGTATCTGGCCTATGCCGAGATGGAGCGTGAGGATTCCGGCGGGCAGCTCGTCACCGGGGAGTTCCGCGTCGGCGGCGACCCTGTCGCGTCCGCCTCGTCTGTCGTGGCGGAGACGCCCGTTGGGGCCGCCCCGCCGGTCCTGCGGCCCGCCGTTCCCATCGCGGGCCGCCCGACGACGATCGAACTCGGCACATCAGGCACCGTACGCCCCTGGCTGGGCATGACCGGCCATCTGATCGCACGCAGCCAGGACGGCACCTTCCTCGGCCACGTGCACGAGATGGGCTCGCCCGGCCCCCGGCTCAGCTTCACCTTCAGCTTCCCGTCGGCGGGACGGTACTTCGCCTGGGTCCAGTACGCGACCGCCGACCGCATCGTGACCGTGCCCTTCACCGTCGACGTCACGGCATCGGGGAGCCCGTCGTGAGGCGGGACGTCACGGTATCGGGTAGCCCGTCGTGAGGCGGGCGGCCGTGGCCGTCGCGGTCCTCACGGTGGCGGTGACGGCGTTCCTCATCGTGGGCAGGAGCTCGGTCCCCGACCCACTCCGGCTGACCACGAGGGGAGCGCGCTACACCGCCACCGTCGTGATCGACCGGCCGACCACGGGACGCGTCTCCGTGGACGTACGGATGACTTCGGGTGACCCGGACGGCGTGGCCGTGTCCGCGGTGATGCCCGCGATGGGCCACGCCATGCCGGAGATCACCGCCAGGGAGCCGGAACCCGGCCACTTCGTCGCCGAGGGCGAGCTGTTCCCGATGACCGGCGTTTGGGAGCTCTCGATCCGGCTGGACGGGCCCGCTGGCGAGGAGACGCTGACCGTGAACGCGCCGATCACCGGCTGACCGGCGCGCGATCGGTCAGCATGGCGCGAGGCCCTGGAAGACGGTCTCGATTCCGGCGCTCCTGGCCTCCTCGACGGACCCGAACACGACCGGCTCGCCGTTCACGGCGATCTAAATCCTCAGCGACCGCATCGGCCATACCAACCCACGGGCGTGAAGAGCGCGGAGGCGACGAAGTCGCCGCCACCGGCCCGTCGGGTTCACCCTTACGGGCGGGGAGTGCACTCGTTAGCAAGCTTGGCCAGGCACCGGAATGCCCCCAACAGGCGTGGAGCACCGCCTACGTCAAGGAGGACGGCAAATGGAGGATGGCGGCGTCGGAACCGTACGGTTTTCTTCTTACAGTCCCTTGGGGCATGTCTTCTTCTGCCACCGGACTCTTACGTGGAATGTGGTGGCGGGGATGCGGGTTCCAGAGTGCGGCTGAACCAGATGGTCTTCCCCATACCGCAGGGGGCCAGTTCGTACCGCCATTCGTCCGTGAGAGCAGCCACGATCGACAGGCCGCGGCCATGGTCTGAATCGTGTCGGACCGTGAGACATCGAGGTCGTCCAGCGCCCTGGTCATAGACGTGCCCGGTCACCGCCTCGGGGGTTAGGCCCAAGCACAGCCTGATCGGCGGGGCTCCGTGGATCAGCGCATTGGTGACCAACTCGCTGATGACCAGAGTGATGTCGTCGATCAGGTCGTGCTGATTCCACGAGGTGAGGGTGTCGCGGACCAGATCGCGAGCCTGCCCGATGATGGCTGGATCATCAGGCAGGTCCCAGTGCAGGGCCTGCTCGACATGCACGGGGCTCGCCGTCAGGCCGTCCAGGGACCACGTCGGCGGATGGTAGAGGCACTTGGGCGCAGCATCTGACCTGCGGAAAGACCTACGGAAGCGCTTGAGGAAGCTGAGCGTGAACGCCATGGACACGTACCGTTCAGTATCGGTGACTGTGAATGAATGCACTGGTAGCCCCCGTCAGGCATACGGGCACCACGGGGGCATCCGCGTGCCCAACGACGGGGCCCGCCAGCGTCTATGGGCGCGGGTTGTGGGCGAGGCAGGCGGCTCCGCGCCCTATCTCCCTGCCAGTGGCGGGTAGCAACTCGGCCAAGGGGCGACTGCCCAGTTCGTGGTAATGGGCGGCGAGCCGTTCCGCCGCGGCCTGCACAGTGGCGGCGTACGTCCAGAGCGGCGTGGGGCGCCCACGGGCGTTGGGGACGAGCCACCAGAGCCGAGTCCCGTCGGTGTGGACCAGTAGGCCGATGTAGATCGAGATGATGACCTGGTCGTCTCGTAGCGGCAGGGCGAACGCAGGGATGTTGTGCTGGCGAGCAAGGGTCTGGATGAGCTCGGCGGCGCGCTCCTGCGCGAGTGATGAGGTCGGCTGCGCGCCCACAGGTTGGACGGTGGGCTTGTGGGCGTTCACGTTCTTACCTCGCTCTCCGGGTGGGTTGGCCCTCACCAGAATGACGATCGCGAACAGAGAGTGACAGCAGAATCACCCCACAGGCACACCACACTCTTTGTAGGCTCGCTGCGTATCTATTTCAGCGCGGAGAGTTACGATCGGAGGTCCGTGTCCAGAACAGAGGAGATTGACCCGGACGAGAGCCCACGAGCCGCGTTCGCCTACCTCCTGCGGCGGCTCCGCACCACGGGCGGGCTGACACAACGCGATCTGGCCGACCGGCTCGGCTACTCCGAAAGCCAGATCGGCATGATCGAGCAGGGTCGGCGCCGCCCGACGCAGCACCTCGCCGACCTCCTCGATACCGAGTTCGGCGTCGAGGACTTCGGCCAGCTGTACGTGCGCACGACCTGGGCCGGCAGCCCCGAACATTTCCGCGCGTGGCTCGATGAGGAGCAGGAGGCCACAGCGCTACGCAGCTGGGAGCCGATGCTGGTAACCGGGCTCCTGCAGACCGAGGCCTACGCGCGCGCACTGTTCGCCGCCGAGCCCGGGATCACCCCCAAGGAGGTGGACGAACGCACCGAAGCCCGCATGCGACGTCAGAGGGTCTTGACGAGGGACAAGCCGCCGACGGTCACCGCCATCATGGACGAGGGAGTCCTGCGCAGGCCGGTCGGGGGCGCAGAGGTGATGCGCGACCAGCTCGCCCACATCCTGGAGCTGGCTCAGCATCGCCAGATCTCCGTACAGGTCGTGCCGTACAACGCCGGGGCATACGCGGGGCTGCTTGGCGGACTGATCATCGCCGAGCGACACGGGACACCATCGACGGTGTATGTGGAGTCGCAACCACACGGACGAGCTTATGAGGATCGGGCCATTATCTCCGGCGTCCTGCGGCGTTACGATTGCGTCCGCTCAGAGGCCTATCCGCACCATCTATCGTTGAACATCATCAAGGACGTGATGACGCATGGCCCACATTGACGCCCCCGACCTCCAGCACGCCGAATGGCGAAAGAGCAGCCACAGCGGCGGGGACGGCGGCAACTGCGTAGAGGTCGCCACCAACCTGCCAGGGGTGATCGCGGTCCGTAACTCCCGGCACCGCTCCGACCAACCGTTGGTCTTCACCCCATCGGAGTGGACCGCCTTCCTCGCAGGCGCCAACGACGGCGAATTCGACATCGCCTGATCGAACGCTGTAGGCGACGGGGAACCTGGACTCCAGGTTCCCCGACCGCCGGCTCCGCCCCATGATTCGCGTGCGATAAGAGGGATGGAGCATGAAGATCACCCTTGAGGCTTCCCCGCCTGCGAGGCGTCACGGTTCCGTCCAGGCAGGCGGCGCCGGTGATGAAGTCGGCGACCAGTTGCCTGCGGTACGGTGACAGCTTCAGCAGCACACGAAGCGAGTCGTGACCCTTCCCAGCACGCCTTGGCTTTCTTGAACCCGCGTAACCGCCGCCCGAGGGCGGCCCTTCACGAGGGAAAGATCAGGCCATCTTCTTCTTGAGAGACTGTCAGGCCGCTTCATCGACCTGGAGAGCAAGTGCCGGAGGTAGCGCTGACATGGGCCGCAGCCGTCATTTCCGATCAACGTCTGTCATCGTTATCCTGCCTCGGACGGCCCAGAGACGGCCCGATACCGGCGGACCCAGTAGTTCCGAGCCGGTCTGATCTGATGGTGGCCGAGCCTACGCAGGCCGCCAACGGGGCCCAGGGATTCCCCTTTACCCTGGCCTTGGGCGCGGGCACTCCTTGACGACCAAGCCGTGGCCCAGGCACTGTGCCGTCCTTGCCCGCAGGGCGCGTGGGGCGGCCGGTTAGCCGCGACCGCCCTGACAACGAAGAAGGGACAACCGCGAGCCCGTGGAACCCCGCCCACCCAGCGCGACAGCTGGGCACCCACGCTAACCACAACGCGAAATCAAACCTTCAGCCGAACACACGAAGCTCGCGAAAGATCGAGGCGCTAGAGCCCACTACGACCGGCGACGCGTGCGGGTGCTCAACGTAAGAAAGTACCCCTTCGGCTGTTTCTGACCCGTAGCGCCGCGTCATCCCCGGAATGCGGGAACGCCGCCAGGGCTGGATCCTCAACATCTCCCCCTCGCGGCCCGCCACCCGACGTTCCCGCCCGGCCCCACCCCGGCTTCGGCAGCATGGTGTACGGCATATGTGAGGCCGCCCTCGAACGCTTCACCACCGGCCTGGCCGCCGAACTCTATGCCGACGACATCGCCTACACAGGCTGAATTCGTAGGGTCGGTCATGTGTTCAAGGGGTGTTCGATTATCAGGCCGGTCTGGGCGAGACAGCCGTCGAGTAGGTGGGGCCG
>NZ_JBEZYD010000022.1:36808-209433 GCF_040638335.1 Nonomuraea sp. NPDC026600 | reverse complement strand
TCAACGCCTTCGCCATCACCTTCGAAGGCCGCCTGAACCCGACCACCCGATAGAACTAATTCAAGATCGAGTTACACCGTTTACTGGACAGGCCCCTCATGCCGGCTCGCCCGAGCGGCGCGAACGTGTCTGGGCTCGCTCATCGCGCCGTATCTGCGGTGTGCTGTTTCGGGTTCGTTTCTTCCGCTTTCACGGTGTGGGTTTGTACCCGTATCTCGTCTTGGCCCTGCCTCGCTTCTCCAGCTTTGCACACCGGTCTGCGGTTATTCGGGAGGATGACGTCCCTCGCGAGGCATCGAGGGACAATCATCTGCCGCTTCGAGAGTCTCGGATCTTGGCCGTGGCCGTGGCCGTGGCCGTGGAAATTACACCCCTTGGCGGGATGTCATCTCTCGAGGCGCGCGTGCCGACCGATCGACGGCCAGCCGGGGGGAGAGGAATTCTTCCCGCAAGTGACGGCACTGGCCGATCCCGGCTGTGGTGGCGAATCCGACGTTCGCCGGACAGCCCCGGTTACCGCCGTGGGGGGCTCGGTGGGACATCGGTGTGGGCTGTTCGGGGGTTCACGGGTCGTCGGGGGATGGTGGGAGATCGTCATAGTCGGTTTGGTCTGAGGAGTACTGCCGTGGCGGGGCCGTTTCGTTGGCCTTCGGGTACGTACTCGACGGCGTTTTGCGGGTGCGCCAGCCCTTGTCCACTCTTTCGATGTAGCCTGCGGCGGCCAGGCCGCCCAGTGCGCTCAGGGCCGCGTCCAGGGAGACTCCTGCTGATACCGCGATGGAGGCGGGGCCTGCGGCGCCGCGTGTGGGGATGGCGTCGAGGACGCGGCTGGTCGTTTCGTTCAGCGTGTCTCGTGGGACGGCTGGACCGCGAGATTGGGGGGCCAGGTCGTCTCCTATCGCGCCGACTAGTTCGATCACTTCTTCGGGTGAGGTGACGCAGATGGCCTTGCGTTCGCGAAGCAGGCGGTGGCAGCCGGCCGACATGGTGGAGGTGATCGGGCCCGGTACGGCCGCCAGGTGGCGTTGGAGCGACAAGGCGTGACCGGCCGTGTTGAGGGCACCGCTGCGGAGTGCCGCCTCCACCACGACGGTGCCTCGGGACAGGGCGGCGATCAAGCGGTTCCTGATGAGGAAGCGCGCTCGGGTGGGGTGGACGCCGGGAGGGCACTCACTGACCACTACGCCCTGGTCGCGGGCGGCGGCGAACAGTTCGTGGTGTCCGGTCGGGTAGGTGACGTCGACGCCACAGGCCAGGACGACGACCGTGGGAGAGTCCGCGGCCAGCGAACCGCGGTGTGCCGCGCCGTCTATGCCGAATGCACCGCCAGAGACCACCGTCCAACCTGAGTCGCTGAATCCCACGGCGAACTGGGCCGCGACGTGCACGCCGTACGCCGTGGCAGCCCGTGCGCCGACGACGGCGACCGATCGCAGGCAGGAGAAGCGCAGGTCGGCCGAACCCTGGAGCCACAGGCCGAGGGGGCGGCGGGGTCCGAGCTGGTCCAGTTGAGTAGGCCATTCTGGACTGCCGGGGATGATGAACCTGGCTCCGCTTCGTTCGCCTTCGGCGAGGTCGGCCATGGGGTCGGCGGACGCCAGGCGGGCGTGCCAGGCGCGTAGTCGCTGGGTGAGGTCTGTTACGCGCCGCTCAGTGAGGGTTGCTCCGACTTGACGACCGGAGTCTGTGACGTGCCGTTGGGTGGGGTTTGAGATTCGGTGCTGAGTGAGGGTCGTTCCGCATTGCTCGTCGGGGTTCGTGATGTGCCCCTGGGCGGGGTCCTCTTTGTGCTGCTGGCTTGCGATCGGGAGCTGTCGCTGGTTGAGGTCTGCGATGTGGAGCGAAGTGAGTTCTGTGGCTTTTTGCCAGCTTTGGTCCGTTGGCTCTCGTTGCGTGAGGTCTGTGATGTGTTGGTCTTGGGTTTCCTGGGCGATGAAGTCGGGTGGGAGAGTTTCCGTGCGTACAGCGTCGATTGCTGCCTCAACCCCACAGCAGGCGATGAGACGGCCCATGGTGGGGTCCCCGGCGTCGGCTGCACGCATGAGGGCGGCTCTTGCCTCCACTTCCGCTCTCGTCATCGACGCTCCTGAGAGTTGGGGATCTTGGTGACCGGCGGTGGGGACGCCTTCATGACGGACGCGAACCGCATGGAGGAAAGGCGGATTTCGGAACTCCGGGGATGGCGGAGGCGGAGGTGGGCTCGGTAACGGAACTGGGCGCGGGAACGCGGTGCCAGCGGGGCGCTGGGACGCGGTGGTCGCTGCGGGGCGGATGGGGTGGTCACGTGTTCACCCCCAGCCACAGGGCGAGTGCTGTCGATGTTTCCGTGTATTCGGGGTGGGGTTTTCCTGCTAGGTCCGTAAGGGTCCATGCGACTCGTAGGACGCGATCGAGGCCGCGGGCGCTGAGGGTGCCCGAGTCCAGGGCGGTCGTCATGCACTTCATGGCGGCGTCTGAAGGGCGGTAGTCGGCGTGGAGGGCGGCGGACGGGATTTCGGCGTTCGTGCGCCAAGCGGTGCCGGCCAGGCGTTTGGCGGCTCGTTCGCGGGCTGCGAGTACGCGTTCGGCCACGGTTTTGCTTGGTTCGACGAACTGGCGGTCTGCCATGAGTTCGCGTCTGGACGTACGGGCGACTGTGACCTTCATGTCTATGCGGTCGAGAAGCGGGCCGGACAGTCTGGCCAGGTAGCGACGTCTCATCGTCGGGGAGCACTGGCAGTTCTCCCCCTGGTCCTGGGGCTGGGCGCAGGGGCATGGGTTGGCGGCCAGTACGAGCATGAAGCGGGCCGGGAAGGTGACGGAGCCTGCTGACCTGGACACCGTCACACGACCGGTCTCAAGGGGCTGGCGGAGGGAGTCGAGGATGTGGCGGGGGAACTCGGGGGCTTCGTCCATGAACAGGACTCCCCGGTGGGCGAGGGAGACTGCGCCGGGGCGTATGACGGTGCTGCCGCCGCCGACGATGGCCGCCGCCGTGGCGGTGTGGTGAGGGCTGACGAACGGCGGCCTGCTCAGCATCGGGCTGCTGGCCGGCAGGATGCCTGCCACCGAATGGATGGCCGTCACTTCGAGCGCGTGGTCGAGCTCCAGGTCGGGCAGGAGCGTGGGCAGGCGTTCGGCGAGCAGGGTCTTGCCTGTGCCGGGCGGGCCGAGCATCCAGATGTTGTGGCCTCCGGCGGCGCATATCTCGAGCGCTCGGCGGGCGACCGGCTGGCCGGCCACGTCGGACAGGTCGACCGTGGGCTGGATGGTCGGCGGCTGCGGCTCGGGGATGTCTTGGATGTACGGCTCTGGCAGGTCGTCTCCCCTTCGTAGCCATTCGACGAGCTGGCGCAGGTCGGCGAAGGGTGCCACCTTGACGTCGGGCACCAGTGCCGCTTCCGCCGAGTTGGCGGCGGGGATGACCACCGTGACGTCTCCGTGCTCGGCCGCGCCCAGCACCGACGGGAGAACGCCTCGTACAGGTCTCAGGCGTCCGTCGAGGCCGAGCTCACCGAGGAAGAACGGCTCTGCGACCCGGTCGGCGGGGACCACTCCGGCTGCGCCCAGTATTGCGATGGCTATAGCGAGATCGAACTGGCTGCCCCGCTTGGGGAGGCTTGCGGGGAAGAGGCTCACTGTGATGCGGGCGTCGGGCCAGGGGTAATGGCTGTTTACCATTGCTGACCTGACCCGTTCTCTGGCCTCGCTGAGCGCCGTGTCCGGGAGGCCGATGAGGTGGATCCCCGCCAGGCCGTTGCCCACGTCGGCTTCCACCTCGACGCTGCGGCCTTTGACGCCGACCAGGGCCACGCTGCGAGTTCTCGCTACTGCCATCTCAGATCGCCCCTCGTACGTGGCGCAGGGAGTAGTCGCCGGCGAAACGCTCCAGGGCGATCACGTCGACTCTGACCGTGTCGAAGGTGCGGGGTTGGGTTGTGAGCCACTTGGCGGCCAGCATGCGAAGCCTGGCCAGTTTGGCCCGCCCTACCGACTCCAGGGCTGTGCCGTGTGATCGGCTGGATCTGGTCTTGACCTCAACCACGACCAGGTTGGGGCCGTCTTCGGCGATGACGTCGATCTCGCCGTGACGGCAGCGCCAGTTGCGTTCGATGATGGTCATTCCTTCGGCTTCCAGGTAGTTGACGGCGAGTTGCTCGCCGTGTTTGCCGAGGTCGTTCCTCGCGGCCATGTGGCACCTCCGGGCCCTGACTTTCGCGTATCGGGGATGGGGCGGGCGGGCCGAGCGAGGTTCTGTGGATAGACCGGGGGTGTGGGCGTGGGGCTGTGGATAAGTCCGGGGTGGATCCGGGTGTTCGGCACCGCGCTGAGTGACCTGCACCGCACCGGGCGAGCTGCGCTGGGCGAGCCGGACGAAGGGCCGGACGGGCTACTTGATGCGAGACGCCGCCACGGGCGCGAGGTGCTGATCCTGCGAGGCGGTATTACGCCTGATCAGGGGCGCGGTCCGGGATGACGGCTGGTGACGGCGCCGACTGACGACCCCGGTGGTGGGTGAGGCCTCAAGGAGCGACTGTGGGCGGCCTCGTTGGGTGGCTGTGGGCCTAGTGGTGACCTGTGGGCCCAATTGCTGTGGGCCTAGTGGTGGCTGTGGGCTCGTCAGTGGCCCTGTGGAGGGTGGTCGGGGCGGCCTGGCAGATAGCTGTGGAAAGGGCCCCAGTGGTGGCTGTCGGTAAGCGGCGGGCGGGCTCGGTCAGCGGTCCTGGGCGTGGCTCAGTGGGATGTCGCGCGGAGAGGACCCCGTGAACCGTCTGTTGGAGAGCCGGGTAGTTGTCTGTGAGAGAGCCCGATGAATGGCCGTGGGTGGGCCCAGTGCGGGCCTTGGGAGGCTCGCCGGATGGCTACGAAGGGCCCAGCGGGCGACCGTGGATGACCGCGTGGGCGCAGGGACAGCCCCGGCGGGTGGTTGCGGAAGGGCAGTCCGGTGGGCGACTGCAGGCGGCGAGCAGCGGACGAGCCGTGGGGTCCAACGCGGGCAGATCGGCGGATGGGCCGGGCAGTGACCCAATGGGGTGGCCATGTGGGAACCCCATTGGGTGGCCGTGTGGGGCGGGCCGGCGGAAGGTCGAGCGGACGGGCGGGCAGGCGGGCGGTCGAGCGGGCCGGTGGATGGCCGCGAGTCGCGGCCCTTCACGGGTGGCGACTGACCGCAACCACCCGCCCCACCCAACAACCACCCGCAATAAACCCAGCCCCAGCAAACCAAGGGCCGGTCGGTCCTCAACGCCCTCCAAACAGCACCTACCCCGAGAAGCCCTCCTTCGGCATCTCCAGGTCGGCCTTGGCCAGTTCCTCGACGTTGACGTCCTTGAACGTAACCACCCGCACATTCTTCACAAACCGTGCAGGCCGGTACATATCCCAAACCCAAGCATCCTGCATCTTCACATCGAAGAACACGTCCCCGTTCTCCGCGGTCCGGACGTCGAGATCTACCGAGTTGGTCAGGTAGAAGCGCCGCTCCGTCTCCACGACATACGTAAACAGCCCGACGACATCGCGGTATTCGCGGTAAAGCTGCAGCTCCATCTCGGTTTCGTACTTTTCGAGATCCTCTGCGCTCATCGCGGTCCTCCTGTCGTACCGGTCTCCCGGTTCGCCTGGTCAGGCAACCCCGGCCCCCATTTCATTTTCCCCCATCTCCCTGGCCACCGTGACGAACGAGTAACGGTGGTGGGAGCAAGGGCCGTTCGTCTCCAGAGCCAGTCTGTGTCCTGGAGTGACGTACCCCTTGTGCTCGGCGAAGCCGTAGCCCGGGAACTCGGCGTCCAGCGCGACCATCATGCGGTCCCTGGTCACCTTGGCCACGATCGAGGCCGCGGCCACGCACGCGGCCACCTGGTCCCCCTTCCACACCGCCAGCGAGGGCGCGGGCAGGCCCGGGACGGGGAAGCCGTCCGTGAGGATGTACCCCGGGACACAGGTCAACCGTGCGACGGCTCGCCGCATTCCGGCCACGTTGCTCTTGTGCAGCCCCCGCGCGTCGATCTCCGCCGGGGGGATGACGACCACCCCGACGTGCGCCGAATCCATGATCAGGTCATAGAGCCGTTCTCGTACGGCCGGCACCAGCAGTTTCGAGTCGTTCAGCCCCTCGATCGGCCTGCGCAGGATGGCCGCGGCGACCACCAGCGGACCCGCACAGGCCCCCCGGCCCGCTTCGTCGACCCCGGCGATCGGGGTCAGGCCACGGCGGGCCAGGGCCCGCTCATAGGCATAGAGCCCGGAATCACGCCGGACAACGCTGGGCCGAGGGCGGAACGCAACTGTCATGACAAGAGGCAGCGTACGCCCCAATCGCCGCAAACCGCGACCGGAAGGCGGCTCTACTTGACCTTGTCGAAAGTGTCAGGACGCATGAAGATCAGGCCTCGCGACAGCGGCCAGTAGCGCATGACCGCCTTTCCGATCACCGCGTCCTCAGAGATGAACCCGCCCCCTGGCTCCTCGACGTGGCTGCGCGAGTCCGCCGAGGCGCTGCGGTGGTCTCCCATCAGCCACAACTTGCCGGGCGGCACGGTGTACTTGAACGTGTCACCCGAAGGGAAGTCGCCTGGATAGAGGTAGGACGTCTCGTCCAGCGGCGTGCCGTTGACCGTCACCCGCTTCTTGGCGTCGCAGCAGGCCACCTTGTCGCCACCGATGCCGATGACCCGCTTGATGGTGTCCTCGCCGGTGTTCCAGCCCTTGAAGACGATGATGTCGCCGCGCTCGGGCTTGCCCGAGAGCTTGTTGACGAACACCCGGTCGTTGATCAGCAGGGTGTTCTCCATCGACTCCGACGGGATGTAGAACGAGCCGACGACGAAGGTGTGCAGCAGCAGCGCGATGCCGACGCCGAGGATCAGCAGGAGGATTGTTTCGCGGAAACCGCCCTTTTTCTTCTTCTCCACCGCCGCCGCCTTCTTGGTGAAGGACATCAGCGCCTCCTGCTTCGGCGGCGCCGACGGATCAGCACCAAGGGGAAGGCTCCCGCGAACCCGGCGACCAGCGGGACGGAGGAGTCGCCCAGCGCCTGCAACGCCGGCTGCCCGAACGTGTCGGGGATGGACAGCGTGGTCGCCCTGTTGAACGGCCACACGATGACGAACGCCCGCCCGACCACCTGGCCCACGGGGATCGAGCCGCCACCCGGATCACCCGTGTGCGAGCGCGAGTCGAGCGACACCGAGCGGTGGTCGCCCATCACCCACAGCCGCCCCTCGGGCACCGTGATGTCGAAGAACTTGTCGGAGGGCACGTTGCCCGGATAGAGATAGGTGCCCTCGTCGATCGCCACGCCGTTGACCGTGATGCGCTGCTTGGAGTCGCAGCACTTGACGTGGTCGCCGCCGACGCCGATGACCCGCTTGATGTAGTCCTTCTCGCCGGGCACCACGCCGAACGCGGTGCCGACCCAGCGGAAGAACCCCGCGACCGGGTTGGACGGCTCCTCCATCTCGAACTCGCCGTCCCACGAGTCGACGCCTGAGAACACCACCACGTCGCCGCGCTCGATGTCGCGCGTGTGGTAGACGATCTTGTTGACCAGGACCCGGTCGTTCTTCAGGAGAGTGTTCTCCATCGACTCCGACGGGATGTAGAAGGCCTGGATCACGAACGTCTTGATGATCAGGGCCAGCACCAGCGCCACGACGACCAGGACGGGAAGTTCTTTCCAGAACGATCCTTTTTTGTCCTTCTTGTCGCCCTTTGCTGGCTTCTCAGTCTCTTCGGCGACCACGTCCACCTCGTCCTTGACAGGGCGGCGCGGCGCGCCGTGCTCCTGGCTCTCGCTAGTCATCGCTGACGAGCCTAGATGATGCATCGGCTCGACAAGTCTCGACCGACGTTACACCCGCGCCCGAGTCGCTCCACATAAAAGAAATGCCCCTGCAAAGCCGAATGGCCCGCGCAGGACGCGGGCCATTCGGAAAGGTCTGTGTCACTTGGCGGGTACGGCCTCGCGCTTCTCGCGGATGCGGGCGGCCTTGCCGCGCAGATCGCGCATGTAGTAAAGCTTGGCGCGGCGCACGTCACCACGGGTCACGAGCACGATCTTCTCGATGATCGGGCTGTGCACGGGGAAGGTCCGCTCGACGCCGACGCTGTAGCTGACCTTGCGGACCGTGAAGGTCTCGCGGGCGCCGCTGCCCTGCCTGCGCAGCACGAAGCCCTTGAAGACCTGGACGCGGGAGCGGTTTCCTTCAACGACGCGGACGTGAACCTCGAGCGTGTCACCGGGGCGGAAGTCCGGCACGTCTCCGCGCAGGGTCGCCTTCTCGAGCTCCTGGATCTTCGTGTGCATGAGAGCTGTCCTCAAGTCCTCGCGAGCACGCGGAGGTCCACCCGGCCTGAGCTCGTGGCGGACGCGCCTGCTGATTCGATGAACCCGGGACTGTCCCCGGGCATGGCAGACCAACCACATGATGGTCGGTAGCGCTTCAGTTTGCCATATCTTCCGGCTGGAAGCGAAACGAGAGCTCCTCCAGCAGCCGCCGGTCGTGCTTGTCGAGCGTCTCGGGATCGAGCGCCGAGGCCAGCTCGGGCCGGTTGGCGACGGTACGGCGGAGCGCCTCGTCACGCCGCCACCGCGCGACCTTCCCGTGATGCCCGGACAGGAGTACGGGCGGCACCTCGTGCCCCCGCCAGACCGGCGGCTTGGTGAAGACCGGCCCTTCGACGAGGTTGCGCATGGCCCCCGGCGCGAAGGAGTCGTCGACGGCCGAATGGGCGTTGCCGAGCACGCCGGGCAGCAGCCGGCCGATGGCCTCCACCATCACCAGCGTCGCGACCTCGCCTCCGGCCAGCACGTAGTCGCCGATGCTGATCTCGTCGACGCGCAGGCGCGTGCCGTACTCGGTCATGACACGCGAGTCGATGCCCTCGTAGCGCCCGCACGCGAACAGCAGCCAGGGCTCGGCCGCGAGCTCCTGGGCGAGCTCCTGGGTGAACGGCCGCCCGCTCGGCGTCGGGACGATCAGGCGCGGCGAGCCGCCCTCGGTCACCGCGTCGATGGCCTCGCCCCACACCTCGGGCTTCATGACCATGCCGGGGCCGCCGCCGTAGGGGGTGTCGTCGACGGTCTTGTGCACGTCGTGGGCCCAGTCGCGGAGCTGGTGCACCCGCACGTCGAGGGTGCCGCGCTCGCGGGCCTTGCCGATCAGGGAGACGTCGAGCGGCGCGAAGTATTCAGGGAAGATCGAGACGATGTCGAGCCGCATCAGAGCAGCCCTTCGGGCGGGTCGACGACGAGCCGGCCGCCCTCCACATCGACCTCGGGCACCAGCGCCCTGACGAACGGGATGAGCACGTCGTCCTGCCCGCTTCGCCGGACGACCAGGAGGTCCTGGCCGTGGTGGAGCACGTCGGCGACCTCGCCGACGGCCTCGCCCGAGGCGGTCACGACCGTGAGCCCGATGAGCTGGTGATCGTGGAACTCGTCGGGGTCCTCAGAGGGCGTCACCTCGGCGGAGTCGATGACCAGCATCGTGCCGCGGAGCTCTTCGGCGGCGTCGCGTGCCCTTACCCCGGCGAAGGTGATGAGCAGCGCGCCTTTGTGCCAGCGGCGGCTCTCGATGACGAGCGGCCCCCGGTCGGCGGGATCGGTGGCGATGGCGGCGCCGACGACGAAGCGGAGCTCGGGATCGTCGGTGCGCACCTCCACGGTCACGTCGCCGCGTACTCCGTGCGGGCGGCCTATCCGGCCGACGACCAACTGCACCTGAACCTACCTTTTCTAACGCAAGCGCCCCCATCGGCAAGAACCGATGAGGGCGCGGGAACCTGACGCTAACGGACGGCTTCGTCCAGGTCGAGCAGATCGACCCGGACGTACTTCCCGTCGGCCAGGGCATTCACGACAGTGCGCAGCGCCTTCGCGGTGCGCCCGCCGCGACCGATGACCTTACCCAGGTCCTCGGGGTGCACCCGGACCTCCAGGACGCGCCCGCTGCGAATGCGGCGTGCGCGGACCCGGACATCGTCTGGATGTTCGACGATGCCCTTAACGAGGTGCTCGAGAGCCTCCTCGAGCACTTCAGGCCTCGCCCTCTGCCTTGGTCTCGACGGGAGCGGCCGAAGCCGCCGGAGCGGCCGGAGCGGCCGGAGCGGCCTCGGTCGCCTCGTCCTTCTTGCGAGCCTTACGCGGCGTGGTGGCGGCCGTGCCGGTGTCGCCACCGGACAGCGCCTCCTTGGCCGCGGCCTCGTAGATGGCGTGACGGTCGGGCGCCGGCTCGGCGAACTTCATCGGCGCAGGGGCAGGCTCGCCCTTGAACTTCTGCCAGTCACCGGTCAGCTTGAGCAGCTTGAGCACCGGCTCGGTCGGCTGCGCGCCGACACCGAGCCAGTAGGCCGCGCGCTCGGCGTTGACCTGGATAACCGAAGGGTCTTCCTTCGGGCGGTACACGCCGATCTCTTCGATCGCCCGGCCGTCACGCTTGGTGCGGCTGTCGGCGACGACGATGCGGTACTGAGCGTTGCGGATCATACCGAGACGCTTGAGCTTGATCTTGACTGCCACGGGTGTGGTCTCTCCTGCATTCGAGCGTGGGTGAACGGCATCTCATCGAGTGGGGCACGATGGGAGTCCGCTCCAGGGACAGGCATGACCGGCGGGAGGTGAGAGGGCACCCACCTGGCCACGATGTTCCAACATGTCATTGTGCCAGACGCGCGGCACTGCACACGACCCACAGACGCGGGTCGCCGTATTCGCAAAACCGAAAATATCCGGGAAGTTGCTACTTATCGCCCGGGAGATTGAACTTGCTGGGGTCGAAGCCCGGCGGCAGTTCCATGCCTGGAGGCAGCTTCCCGCCCAGGTTGCCGAGCAGACCGCCCTTGGACGGCTGCGGCTCGGCGGGCGCCGAATCCGCCTTGCCCAGAGCGGCCTTACGCGGGTCGCCGCTCACGCGCCGCCCCTTGCTCTTCTTCTGAACCTTGGCCGCCTTGCCCCGGCCGCCCGGCATGCCAGGGATGCCCATGCCCCCCGCCATCCGCTTCATCATCTTCTGGGCGTCGTAGAACCGCGTCACCAGGTTGTTGACGGCGCTCACCGTCACACCGGAACCGGCGGCGATGCGGGCCCGGCGGGAGCCATTGATGATCTTCGGGTCCTGGCGCTCGCCCGGCGTCATCGAGCGGATGATGGCCGCGATGCGGTCGAGGTCGCGGTCGTCGATGGAGTTGAGCTGGTCGCGCATCTGCCCCATGCCGGGCATCATGCCGAGCAGGTTCTTGATCGGCCCCATCTTCTGGACCATCATCATCTGCTCGAGGAAGTCTTCGAGCGTGAAGCTCTCGCCCGAGGTCAGCTTGCCCGCCATCTTGGCGGCCTGGTCCTCGTCGAACGTCTTCTGGGCCTGCTCGATCAGGGTGAGGATGTCGCCCATGTCGAGGATGCGGGACGCCATCCGGTCAGGATGGAAGGCGTCGAAGTCCTCGAGCTTCTCACCGGTCGACGCGAACATGATCGGCCGGCCGGTGATGTGCCTGACCGACAGCGCGGCGCCGCCGCGGGCGTCGCCGTCGAGCTTGGTGAGCACCACCCCGTCGAAGCCGACGCCGTCCATGAACGCCTGGGCCGTGGTCACGGCGTCCTGGCCGATCATGGCGTCGACCACGAACAGGACCTCGTCGGGCGAGACCGCGTCGCGGATGTCGGCGGCCTGCCGCATCATCTCCTGGTCGATGCCCAGGCGGCCGGCGGTGTCGATGATGACGACGTCGTGCTGCGCGCGCTTGGCCTCGTCGATCGAGCGGCGGGCGACCTCGACCGGGTCGCCGACGCCGCTGCCGGGCTCGGGCGCGTAGACGACCACCTGCGCGCGCTCGCCCACGACCTGGAGCTGCTGCACGGCATTGGGACGCTGGAGGTCCGCGGCCACCAGCAAGGGCGCGTGGCCCTGCTCGCGCAGCCACCTGGCGAGCTTGCCCGCCAGTGTGGTCTTACCGGCGCCCTGCAGGCCCGCGAGCATGATGACGGTCGGCGGCGTCTTGGCGTAGCGGAGCCGGCGCGTCTCCCCACCGAGGATCTCGATCAGCTCGTCGTTGACGATCTTGACGACCTGCTGCGCCGGGTTGAGCGCCTGGGAGACCTCGATGCCGCGGGCGCGCTCCTTGACCTGCGCGACGAACGCCTTGACCACCGGGAGTGCGACATCGGCCTCAAGCAGCGCGATGCGGATCTCGCGGGTGGTGGCGTCGATGTCGGCCTCGGACAGCCGACCCTTGGAACGGAGGGAGGAGAAGACCGATGTCAGCCGGTCGGAAAGCGTCTCGAACACGTGGTAGGCCAGTCCTCGAAGCGAATGTTGGTCTAATGGTTCAGCCTATCCGCTCCGGCAGCCCTTCCAGCCTGGCGCGGCCATCCGGTCTGTCAGCATGCCCCAGACGACGACATCCCGGACGGCAGCCTGCCAGGCGGCAGGCGAGGTCAGCTACCGCTCCAGCCCGGCACCGCCATCCGGACCGTCAGCGCGTGCTCGACCAGGTTGATCAGCGCGCTCTTCACCGAGTCCTTCGACCGGGCGTCCAGCCGAACCAGCGGGATGTGCGGCGCCAGTGTGAGAGCGTCGCGCACCTCCGCGTCACTGTGCGGGTACGACCCGTCCCACCCGTTCACGCCCACCACGAACGGCAGTTGCGCCTCTTCGAAGTAGTCGATCGCGGGGAAGCTGTCGGCCAGCCGCCGCGTGTCCACCAGCACCACCGCGCCGATCGCGCCGCGCACCAGGTCGTCCCACATGAACCAGAACCGGTGCTGTCCGGGCGTGCCGAACAAGTAGAGGATCAGGTCACGGTCGAGCGAGACCCGGCCGAAGTCCATGGCCACGGTGGTCGTGGACTTCAGCGGCGTCATGCCGAGGTCGTCGATGCCCGCCGAGGCGTCCGTCATGACGGCCTCGGTGGTCAGCGGCATGATCTCCGACACCGCGCCGACGAACGTCGTCTTGCCCACTCCGAAGCCACCGGCCACCACGATCTTCGTCGAGGTGAGGCCGGGGCTAGAGCCTGCGAAGTCCACTGAGCACCCTTTCGAGCAGGTTTACGTCTGGACGTCCGGACTCCAGCGCTGGCTGGTGTACGCGTACCAGACCTTCGGCCGCCATATCGGCGATCAGCACGCGCACCACGCCGAGCGGGATCCGCAACAGGGCCGACACCTCGGCCACCGACCGGACCTGCCGACAGAGCTGGCTGATCGCCTGATACTCCGGCGTGATGTGGGAGAACTCCCGGTGCTCGGCCGTCGCGGACGAGACCAGGGCCTCCATGGCCAGCTTGACCCGGGGCGCGGTCCGTCCTCCCGTCACAGCGTAAGGACGGACCGGCGACGCGGGATCTGAACTCAGCTGCGGCTGGGGATGGGGTTGGGGCTCCCAGCCGCCACTGTTCCACCTTGGGTCCGTCACCTACATCACCTGGTCTGGCTGGCGCGCAGCTCAGCGCGCACCGCCGGAGTAAGTACCTGACCGGCACGATCGACCATGAGCGTCATTTGGTACGCGACCAGCCCCATATCGCAGTCAGGGGCCGCTAGAACTGCCAGACAGGAGCCGTCGCTGATCGACATGATCAGCATCAGCCCGCGTTGCATCTCGACGATGGTCTGGTTGACCGCACCGCCCTCGAAGACCCTGGCCGCTCCCTGCGTCAGGCTGACCAGCCCGGACGCGATCGCGGCCAGTTGATCAGCCCGGTCTACGGGGAAGCCCGAAGAGGCCGCGAGCGGCAGACCATCGGACGAGACGACGACCGCGTGGGCGACGCCTGGAACGGTACTGACGAAGTCGGTTATCAGCCAGTCGACTCCGCGTGCCGCGTGGCTCAGATCGTTCATGCGCCCTCCTCTCTGCTATCAACAGGCCTCGAGCCGGCGGGGTACGCCCTTCCCTCCGTGATGTCGTCACGTGCCGCGCGGAAGCCCTGCTGGAAGCTGGACAGGCGGCTGCGGACGCGGTCAGGCGAGACAGAGGGCATCGGGGTGACGCCCTTCGGCGCGGAGGCGGTGTCGGCGGAGCCCGGCACGAGGTTCGCCTTGGGCACCCGCTTGGGCAGCCCGGAGGCCGTCGCGCCGTCACGCACCGGCTCGACCACGGCCTCCGCGGCGCTCCAGCCGGCATCGGCCTTGGAGGAACCCCAGCTCGCGCCGCTTTCACCATGCTCGAACCAGGCCGACTCCACCGAGGCGAAGATCGGCAGGTACTCGTCGCCCGACGACGCCGGCTTCACCACCGGGATGGGACCGGTGGCCGCCGCCTCCGTCTCCGGGAAGTCGTACCTCGGTCTGGGCGGCGGGCTCGAGTCCACTCCCCTGTCGCCGAAGCTCCAGTTCTGTGGCGGCTGGAACGGCGGCTGGTCACTGGGCCGCTTCGGCAGGCCGTTGTCGCCGGACCAGTTACCACCGCCGCCGCCACCGCCCTGGCCTCGCGACGGCACCCAGACGTCGGCGGTGTCGTAGCCGCCGCTGCTGGCACGCGGGTCGGCGGGCCAGCCGTTGACGTCGGACGGCCACTGGGGCATGGACGGCCAGGCGCCCCCCGCGGACTCCGGGTTGGACGGGTAGGACGGATGTCCCGGACCCATCTGGTAGCCGCCGCCCTGCCACTGCGGAGGAGCGACGGGAGCGACGGGAGCCGGCGCGGCGGGGGCCGCGTAGGTCTCCTCGCGCACGGGCATGGCGCCCTGCGTGCCGGCGTAGGCCGGGGACTGACTGCCGAGCAGGCTCTCGGGCACCAGCACCATGGCGGTCAGACCGCCGGAGCCGTGCGGGCGCAGTTGCACCCGGATGCCGTGCCGGTGCGCCAGCCTGGCGACCACGAACAGGCCCATGCGGCGCGACACCGAGACGTCCACGATGGGCGCGTCGGTGAGGCGGTCGTTGGCCCCGGCCAGTTCGTCCTGGGTCATGCCGATGCCGGAGTCGGTGATCGACAGCATGACGCCGCCGCCGTCGATCCGACTGCCGGAGACCGTCACGCGGGTCTCGCGCGGCGAGAACGACAGCGCGTTCTCCACCAGCTCGGCGAGCAGGTGGATGACGTCGTTGACGGCCTGACCGGCGACGGACACGCCGTCGGGAACCTGGAGGACGACCCGCTCGTAGTTCTCGACCTCCGACAGGGAGGCGCGGGCCACGTCGACCAGCTTGACCGGCTGGCTCCAGCGACGCGGCGGGTCCTGACCGGCCAGAACCAGGAGGTTCTCGCTGTTGCGGCGCATACGGGTGGCCAGGTGGTCCAGCTTGAACAGGTTCGCCAGCCGGCTCTCGTCCTGCTCGCCCTGCTCCAGACCGTCGATCAGGGTGATCTGCCGCTCGACCAGCGTCTGGCTTCTGCGGGAGAGGTTGACGAACATCGCGTTGACGTTGCTACGGAGTCTGGACTCCTCACCGGCCAGCCGTACGGCTTCGCGGTGTACCTCGTCGAACGCCCGCGCGACTTCCCCGATCTCGTCCTCGGACATGACGCCGATCGGCTCGACCTCCGGTGGGCCGGTCGCCTCGGACTCGCGCAGCTTCTGGACCGTCTCCGGCAGGCGGCGGCCGGCGATGAACAGCGCCTCCCTGCGCAGCCGGCGCAGCGGGCCGCTGAGCGAGCGCGCCATGAGCGAGGTGACCACCAGTACCAGGATGAGCAGGATGGCGATCGCGATCGCGATGATCATCGCGCCTTGCTGCTCCTGGCCCTGCAGGGTCCGGCTGCGCAGCAGGATCGAGTCGGAGACCTGCTGCTCGACCTTGCGCATGCCGTCGATCGTCTTGCTGACGGCGTCGAACCAGGTCTGGCCGTTGCGCTGGAGACCGAGGGCCGGGTCGACCAGAAGCGCACCCGAGTCCTGCAGGAACAGGGCGCGGGCCTGGATCAGCTCGGCCTTGTCGACGGCCTGGCCGCTGACGATGTCGTCGTACGCCTGGCGGATGTTCAGCGGCACCTGGGCCCTGAACGTCGCCAGCTCGCTGTTGCGCTGGGCGCGAGCGGCGATGAAGGAATCGAGGTCCTCCTTGCTGAACCGCTTGGCGGCCAGCGCGGCCGAGAGGAGCGCGCGCTGCTTGGAGACGAACTGCTTGGCCCTGGACAGAGCGGCGAAGCCGGAGACGCTGTCAGCGAGCTCCTTGTCAGCGGCACCCTGGTCGATGTTGTCGTTGAGCGCGATGAAGTCGGAGATGCTCCGGTCGTACAGGTCGATGACCGAGCTGACGTTCAGCTGCGAGTCCACCGACGCCTTGCGTGACTGGTCGATCTCGTCCAGACGGTTCTTGATGCGAACGGCCTCGGCGCGCTGCGGGCTGTCGGACGTGGCGAGCGCGTCGACGCCGGCGCGCACCCCGTCACGAACCTTGTTGACGATGACGTACTGCTCGCTGACTTTGGCCTTGCCGGCCGCCGGGCGGCCGAGGGCGACAAAGCTGGCGGTGAGGTCACGTTCGTGCTCGACCTCGTCGGCGAGCTCAGTGAGCTGGCTCGCCAGGATGGCGACGTCGTTGACTCTCTCGTACTCGGTGGCGCTGCTGATCGAGGTGGCTACGCGGAAGCCGCCCAGGACCAGGGCCGCCAAGGTGGGAATGACGACCAGAACGAGCAGCTTCGAGCGCACGCGCCAGTTGCGCAGCGCGAAGCCACCCGTCTTCTTCGCACGCCCGGCCCGTGCTTTGGGCTTTGACTTGGCGTGAAGCGCCGCAGGAGCGGGCGCTTCAGCAGTTAAGCCGGGATCCCCACCTGCTGGGGGGAATGCGTTCCTCACTGGCCTCCGCAACCTCTCCTCTGATGGTCTGGTGCAAGAGGATCACGTCATGCATTGTGTTTGCCGTGTGACGCCGACGCACCCATGGGGCGAGAGCTTATTTGAGCACAACAACAGGAGATCGGCCAATACCGCAAAGGTCGCAGTCAACCTATCTCTTCGCAAAACGTACCAAACCGGACATTCACCACATGTTCCTGGTGGACGCCCGGGTCTCACTCCGTCGATTCGGACAATCATCTCAAACCTACATGGTGATCATCATTTCCACATATATATTGTTAATTTCCAGAATCGGGGGACCATGCGCAAGAGTTAGCTGCGCTAGGGTGCGACCGTCGTCGATCACCCCCCGTTCGAAGGAGACGCGACATGCGGTTCGGTGCACTAGGGCGCACCGCCCTGATTGGACTTGTGGCCACCCTTGTCATTACGGGGTGTTCCAGCTCAGATAGCAAGACCGGAGGCACCACCAATGCCAATGGTCTTGAGAAGACAGACCTCCTGATCGGGCAGTACCCCGGGGCTGACTCAGCCCCGTTGTTCATCGCGATGGAGCGGGGCTTCTTCAAGGAGCAGGGCCTCAACGTCAAGCAAGAGGCCATCCAGGCCCCCCAGGCCGTGCTGCCCAAGCTCGGCAACGGCAGCATGGACGTGGTGCTGGGCAGCTACGCCACCATCCTGTCCATCCAGAGCTCCGGCCTGGAGAAGTTCAAGTACATCGCGGACTCCTACCAGGGAGCTCCCGGGGCCTTCGGCATCATGGTGGCGAAGAACTCGCCCATCAAGAACGTCGGTGACCTCAAGGGTAAGAAGATCGGCGTCAACGCTCTCGTCGGTCTGGGTGTTCTCACCATGAACCCCCACCTCAAGATCGCCGGGCTGGACCCGAAGACCGACGTCAAGTACGTCGTCGTGCCGACCACTGACTGGATCACGGCACTGGACAAGCACAGCGTGGACGCGGTCTGGATGACGGACCCGTACGTCAGCCAGGCCAAGAACGAGGTCGGCGCGACCATGCTGCTCGACACCATGTCCGGCCCCACGGAGGGTCTGCCGATCACCGGCTGGGCCGCAACGGAGAAGTGGGTCAGCAAGAACCCCAAGACCATGGCCGCATTCCAGCGGGCCATGGCGAAGGCGCAGAACGTTGCCGCCACCGACCGCAGCGCAGTGACGAAGATCTTGCCGACCTACACGAAGATCCCGCCTGCCGTCGCTGCAACGATCAACCTCGGCAACTACCCGACCT
Source organism: Nonomuraea sp. NPDC026600 (assembly GCF_040638335.1). Classification (NCBI taxonomy): domain Bacteria; kingdom Bacillati; phylum Actinomycetota; class Actinomycetes; order Streptosporangiales; family Streptosporangiaceae; genus Nonomuraea; species Nonomuraea sp. NPDC026600. The sequence continues at coordinate 191,453 of NZ_JBEZYD010000022.1, read as the reverse complement.
CACTGAACGCCCAGCGTGTTCAGCGAGTCGCGGACCTGATGCTCGAGTACGGCTTCATCCAGCAGAAGATCGACGTCGCCTCGATGATCGTTACTTCGCAGGGATGACCGCTGCCACAACGCTGACGCGCGGCGGGCGTTCCCCGCTCGCCCGCGCCAGGGTCGGAAAACTCGTCCGCCACGCCATCGGTGTGGCGGTTTTTCTGCTTGTCTGGGAGCTCGTCAGCAGGACGGGCCTGTTCAAGTGGCTGCCGCCGGCCTCGACCTGCCTGGCCAGGGTGATCGGCCTGGCGTTCGATCCCGAGTATCTCGAGGACCTGTCCTCCACGCTGCTCGCCGCGGTCATCGGCCTGCCACTCGCCGTCCTGCTGGCCGTCCCGGTGGGCCTGCTGCTCGGGACCCTGCCCGTGGTCGAGGAGATGACCCGCGCGATCGTCGAGTTCCTGCGGCCGATCCCCTCGGTGGCACTGATCCCGCTGGCGCTGTTCATCTTCCAGCCCGAGATCAACGCCAAGGTCGCGCTCATCGTCTACGCCGCGTCCTGGCCGATCCTGATCAACACCCTCTACGGCGTGCGTGACGTCGACCCCCTGGCCGCGGAGACGCTGCGCTCGTTCAGCTTCGGCTCAGCGGCCGTCGTCTGGCGGGTGTCGCTGCCGAGCGCCGCGCCGTTCATCTTCACCGGCATCCGGCTGGCCGCCTCGATCTCGCTCATCCTCGCCATCAGCGTGGAGTACGTCGTCGGCGGCTCCGGCGGGATCGGCGCCTTCCTCATCGAGGCGAGCACCGGCCTGGGCGATCAGGCGATGATCGACGTGATCGCGGTGCTGCTGTGGTCGGGCGTCATCGGGCTGATCGTCAACACCCTGCTGCTGCGTGCCGAGCGGCGGCTCTTCAAGTGGCGGAACGCATGATCAAGACCCTGATCAAACGGCTCTGGCTGGTGCCGGTGGTCCTCATCGCGTGGGAGCTGATCACCAAGGCGGTGGAGAGCCCCTACTTCCCCCGGCCCACGGTCATCGTGGCGCGCATGTACGAGATGTGGTTCTCCGGACCGCTCATTCTCACCGACGAGGCGGTGGACAACTTCGTCCCCAGCATCGTCAGGCTGATCGGCTCGTGGGGTCTGGCTGTGGCCATCGGGGTAGCACTCGGTGTCGCGATCGGCAGGGCCGCCTGGCTGGGCGACTACATCGACCCGCTGGTGGAGTTCGCCCGGGCCGTGCCGCCACCTGTGATGTTCTCCGTATTCCTGGTGCTCTTCGCCATGGGGACGCAGGTCCAGGTGGCCACCATCGTCTTCGGCATCATCTGGCCGATCCTGCTGAATTCGATCGACGGCGCGCGTAACGTGGATCGTCTCCAGATCGAGACCGCGACCGTCTTCGGCGTCCCGGCGAGCCTGCGCCTGTTCCGGATCATCCTGCCCGCCGCCTCACCGAAGATCTTCGCGGGGCTGCGGCTGAGCGTCTCGCTGGCGCTGATCCTCATGATCGTGTCCGAGCTCAAAGGCAGCACCGACGGCATCGGCTACCTACTGACCATCGCGAGCGCCAACTCCGACATGCCGGCCCTCTGGGGAGGAGTAGTCGTGCTCGGCGTGCTCGGATACGTGTTCAACACCCTGTTCCTCATGGTCGAGCGCCCGATGCTCACATGGCACCGTGGCGCTCGCCGTACCGCGTAGGAGGCGGATGTGACTGACCTGTTGCTGAAAAACGTGCGAGTTGTTACGCACGACCGGGACGAACCGGTCGTCGCGGACATCGCCGTGACCGGTGGGCGCATCGAGCAGGTCGGGGCCGGCCTGTCCGCCGAGGGTGTGGAGGAGGTGCTCGACGGCGACGGGAAGCTGGCCTTCCCCGGCGTCGTGGACGCCCACCAGCACTGGGGCATCTACAACCCGCTGCCCGCCGACGCCGCCTCGGAGAGCATGGCCAGTGCCCAGGGTGGCGTCACCACGGCGCTCACCTACATGCGGACCGGCCAGTACTACCTCAACAAGGGCGGTCCCTACGCGGAGTTCTTCCCCCAGGTGCGCGAGCAGGCGGAGGGGCAGGCGTACATCGACTACGGCTTCCACCTCGCGCCCATGTCGAGCACGCACATCGGCGAGCTGCCCGATCTGATCGAGAAGTTCGGGGTCTCCTCGTTCAAGATCTTCATGTTCTACGGCGGCCACGGGCTGCACGGCCGCTCGGCCGACCAGAACAAGTTCCTGATGCTGCCCGAGGGCGAGCGCTACGACTACGGGCACTTCGAGTTCGTGATGCGCGGCGTGCAGGAGGCCAGGGAACGCTTCCCCGAGCTGGCCAGCGAGATCTCGCTTTCGCTGCACTGCGAGACCGCCGAGATCATGACCGCCTACACCAAGCTGGTGGAGGAGGCCGGCGACCTGAGCGGGCTCGCCGCCTACAGCGCCTCCCGGCCGCCGCACTCCGAGGGGCTGGCGGTCTTCATCGCCTCCTACCTCGCTCACGAGACCGGCCTGGCGAACATCAACCTGCTGCACCTGTCGTCCCGCAAGGCGCTCGACGCGGCCGTGCGGATGGCCAAGACCTTCCCGCACATCGACTTCCGCCGCGAGGTCACGATCGGACATCTTCTCGCCGACATCGAGACGGCCAACGGGATCGGTGCGAAGGTGAACCCGCCCATCCGGCCGCGCGAGGACGTCGAGGCGCTGTGGGAGTACGTGCTCGACGGCACCGTCGACTGGGTCGTCAGCGACCATGCCTGCTGCCGGGAGGAGCTCAAGTTCGGAGCTCCGGCCGACGACGTGTTCCTGGCCAAGGCCGGGTTCGGCGGCGCCGAGTACCTCCTGCCCGGCCTGATCACCGAGGGCCGCCGCCGCGGCCTGCCCTACGGGCGCATCGCCGCCCTCACCGCGTGGAACCCCGCCCGCAGGTACGGCCTGCGGACCAAGGGCACGATCGCGCCCGGCTTCGACGCCGACATCTGCCTGGTCGACACCGGGAGCACGTGGACCGTTCGCGCCTCCGAGTCGGAGTCGACGCAGGAGTACACCCCGTTCGAGGGCTTCGAGCTGACCGCGAAGGTCACCGACACGTTCGTCAGAGGCAACCACGTCCTCGACGCGGGCAAGATCGTGGGCCCCCCCGTAGGCCAGTACATCTCCAGACCGCTGGGCTGACCTTCACCCCCAAGGAAACCTCTTGCTTGAGATAGACAACCTCTCGCACGTCTACGGTGACGGGCCGACCCGGCACCACGCCATCGACGGTCTGAACCTGAGCGTCGCCGAGGGCGAGCTGCTGTGCATCGTCGGGCCCTCCGGCTGCGGTAAGTCGACCCTGCTGCGCTCCATCGCCGGCCTGATCAAGCCCACGGGCGGGCAGGTCCGGGTCGAGGGCGAGCTGGTCCGCCAGACGCCCGCCAACCTGGCCGTCGTCTTCCAGGACTACAGCCGCTCGCTGTTCCCGTGGATGTCGGTGGCGGACAACGTCGCGCTGCCGCTGCGCCGCAAGGACATGACCAAGCCGCAGCGCCGCGAGGCCGCCCACGAGGCGCTGGAGTCGGTGGGGCTGGCGGAGGCCGGGCGCAAGTACCCGTTCCAGCTGTCGGGCGGCATGCAGCAGCGCGTGGCCATCGCCCGCGCGCTGGCCTACCGGCCGGCGCTGATGCTCATGGACGAGCCGTTCGGCTCGGTCGACGCGCAGACGCGTGAGGACCTCGAGGACCTCGTGCTGAAGGTACGCGGGCATCACCAGATGACGATCGTGCTCATCACGCACGACATCGACGAGAGCGTGTACGTCGGCGACCGGGTCGTCGTGCTGTCCAAGGCGCCCGCGCACGTCGTGGGCGACCTGAAGGTGGCGCTCCCCGACCCTCGCGACCAGATCACCACCCGCGAGCACCCGGACTTCGTCCATCTGCGCGCCGAGGTGGGGCGCCTGGTGCGCGGCGTGGCGTCCGTCTGAGCACGCCTCCGCCAACCGCTTCCCCTACGGCGGGCCAAGCCGGAATCACCAGTGCCGCCGGGCGTCTCGCCCGGCGGCACTGGTGCAGAGGAAGTCAGGCCGGCGTGTGGGAGTGGCGGGTCAGGGCGTGCTCGACCAGAGTGATCAGCGTGCCCTTCACCGAGTCCCGAGCTCTGGCGTCGAGGCGGACGATCGGGGTGTGCGGGTTGAGCGACAGCGCCTCCCGGATCTCCTCCTCCTGGTGCTGGAAGCTCCCGTCCCAGCCGTTGATGCCGATGACGAAGGGCAGCTTGGCCTCTTCGAAGTAGTCGATGGCCGGGAAACTGTCGGCCAGCCGCCGCGTGTCCACCAGCACCACCGCGCCGATCGCGCCGCGTACCAGGTCGTCCCACATGAACCAGAACCGGTGCTGTCCGGGCGTGCCGAACAGGTAGAGGATCAGGTCACGGTCGAGCGAGACCCGGCCGAAGTCCATCGCGACGGTCGTGGTCGTCTTGTTGGGCGTGAGAGAGACGTCGTCGACACCCGCCGACGCGTCCGTCATCACCGCCTCCGTGGTGAGCGGCAGGATCTCCGAGACCGCGCCGACGAACGTCGTCTTGCCCACCCCGAAGCCACCGGCCACGACGATCTTCGTCGAGGTTAGGCCGGGGCTAGAGCCTGCGAAGTCCACTGAGCACCCTTTCGAGCAAGTTGAGGTCCGGCTTTCCCGCGTCCAGCGCAGGCTGGTGCACGCGGATCAGGCCCTCAGACGCCATGTCGGCGATCAGCACCCGGACTACCCCAAGAGGCTGCCGTAAAAGGGCGGAGATCTCGGCAACCGACCTGACGTTCCGGGTGAGCTGAATGATTGCCTGATACTCCGGACTTAGAAGTGAAATGTCTTGATATTCCGAGGTCACGGAGGACACGAGCGCCTCCATGGCGAACTTCATCCGCGGGGCCGTGCGGCCCCCTGTTACGGCATAGGGCCGTACAAGGGAACTCGGCTTCTGCGGACGGGGAGCCGACGGATGCGGCGGAGTGCTATCACCAGCCCAACCCTGACCTGACACCATGATCTTCTCCTGTCACCGTCCGCCTAACGCGGGCGGGACGCCTGCAGCTCGGCACGTACGGCCGGGGTGAGCACCTGGCCCGCCCGCTCCACGAGCAGCGTCATCTGGTACGCGACCAGGCCCATGTCACAATCGGGCGCGGCGAGCACAGCGAGGCAGGAGCCATCGCTGATGGACATGATCATCAGAAGTCCGCGCTGCATCTCGATGACGGTCTGGGTGACCATACCGCCTTCGAACACACGAGCCGCACCTTGCGTCAGGCTGATCACACCCGAGGCGACCGCTGCCAACTGGTCGGCCCTGTCCTTGGGAAAACCCTCGGAGAAGGCCAGCGGCAAGCCGTCAGACGACACCACGACGGTGTGCGCGACACCGGGCACGTTATTGACGAAATCGGTGATCAGCCAGCTGATGCCACGCGCTCCCTGGCTCAGTTCTCTCATTGCTCCTCCTCATTGTCATCTCCGCGGGTGAACGCGCGGCCTTGCCGAACCCCCTGCTGGAAGCTGGACAGCCGGCTCCGCAGACGATCGGGAGAGATCTGCGGCGCCGGTGACGTCACCTGCGGTTCCGCCAGGCTGGCCGTACCGGGCACCAGGTTGGCCTTCGGCACGCGCCGCGGCAGGCCGGAAGCCGTCGTGCCGCCCTTGGCCGGCTCGGCGGCGGCCTGCGCGGCCTGCCAGCCGGTGTCGGCGGGCGAGGACCACGAGGCGCTCACGCCGGACCCGCCCGGCACGCGTTGCGGCAGCGCCGGCTTGTCCGTCATCCCGGCGGACGCGGCGGCCGGCGTCGCCGCCGGCGGGGGCGCGGCGGGCGGTGGCACAAGGGGCTGGGCATAGGGCTGCGCGTACTGCTGGGCGGGCGGCTGCGCGAAGGGCTGGGCCGCGTGCGGCGTGGTGAGCGGGCCGGCGGGCGGCACGATCGGTATCCCGCCGATCTGGGTCTCCTCCTGCGCGGAGGAGTCGAGACCCTGCTCCTGGTACGGCTTGCCCTGCTCGGGCTCCGGCCTGCGGAACCAGTCGGAGCCGACCGAGGAGAAGATCGGCAGGAAGTCGTCGCTCGGCGTGTTGCGTACCGCCGGGAGCGGGCCGGTCAGATCCTTCGAGGAGTACTCGCCGGGACCGAACGGGTTGAACGCGCCGCGGCCGTTGTGCGTGAACGGCTCGACGGGCGGGATCGGCGAGTCGGCGAACGACGGCCAGCGGTGCTCCTCGAACCCGAAGCCCGGCTGCGAGTCGCCGCCGTAGGGCGCCTTGGGGTGCTCGACGAACGGCGACCTGGGCGGCTGCTCCTCGATCGAGGCGTAGGGCGGCCAGTTGTTCGTCTCCTGCACCGGCGGGGGCGGCTCCGTGGCGAAGGACGGCCAGCGGGGCTCGTCCTGCTGCGCGGGCGGCGGCGGTTCGGTGGCGAAGGAGGGCCAGCGCTGCTCGTCCTGCCGCGGCGCCTCGTCGGCGAACGACGGCCAGCGCTGGTCCGGCGCGGCGGCCGCGGGCGGGTCGTCGGCGAAGGACGGCCAGCGCTGCTCGTCGGGCTGCTGCTGCCGCGGCGGCTGCTCCTCGCCGAACGGCGGCCAGTTGCCGCCGCCACCCGGCAGAGGCAGCGAGCCCGGCCACTGCGTGTCGATCGGCGAGTGGTCCGACGTGCGGATGTCGGGGGTGTCGGTCTTCGGACCGCCGTAGACGCCCGAGCCGTTCGTCGAGGACGGCTCGATCATGCTCGGGTCGAAGGTGGTGAAGGCTTCGTACTGGCCGCGCTGCTGAGGCACCTGGCCCTGAGGACCGGCGATGAGCATGTCGGGCAGCATGACGAGCGCGGCGAGGCCGCCCGCCTCCTTCATCCCGAGCTGGACCCTGATGCCGTGGCGCAGCGCCAGGCGGCCGACCACGAACAGGCCCATGCGGCGCGATACGGCCACGTCCACGACCGGCGGGTTGGCCAGCCGCCAGTTGGCCTCGGCCAGCTCGTCGGCCGACATGCCGATGCCCAGGTCGTTGATCGTCACCTGGATCCCGCCCTCGATGGGCGTGCTGGTGACCTGGACCTTGCTCTCGCGCGGGGAGAAGGAGATGGCGTTCTCGATCAGCTCGGCGAGCAGGTGCACGGCGTCGGTGACGGCCGGGCCGGCGATCTCGATGCCGGACGGGATCTGGATCTGGACCCGCTCGTAGTTCTCGACCTCGGACAGAGAGGCGCGGGCGACGTCGACCAGCGGCACCGGCTCGCTCCACTTGCGGGCGGCCTCCTGGCCGGCGAGGACCAGGAGGTTCTCGCTGTTGCGGCGCATGCGGGTGGCCAGGTGGTCGAGCCGGAACAGGTTCGCCAGCCGGTTCTCGTCCTCCTCGCCCTGCTCCAGTCCCTCGATGAGCTGCAGCTGCCGCTCGACGAGTGTCTGGCTGCGCCGGGAGAGGTTGACGAACATCGAGTTGACGTTGGCACGCAGCTTGGCCTCGTCGCCGGCCAGCCTGATCGCCTCGCGGTGGACCTCGTCGAAGGCCCGGGCCACTTCCCCGATCTCGTCACGGGTGTTGACGCCGACGGAGGGCACATTGGGCACCTCGGCGCTGTCGCCGGACTCGCGCAGCAGGCGGACGGTCTCGGGCAGCCGGGTGGTGGCCACCTGGAGCGCCTCGGCACGCAGCCGGCGCAGCGGGCGGACCAGCGAACCGGCCACCCGGGTGGTGATCACCAGGACGAGGAGCAGCAGGACCAGGATGGTCGCGCCGGAGATGATGGCGCTGCGCTGCTCGGTGTCGCTCAGCTCGCGGGTGGTGGCCACGATCCTGGTGGCCAGGCCGTCCTCGACCTTGCGCATGGCGTTGGCGGCCAGCGTGGTGCTCTCGAACCAGAGCTGGATGTCACGGTGAGTCGTGATGTCCAGGTCCTTGATGGTCTGGAACTCTCGCAGCTGGGCCAGGGCGCGCTGACGCATCGCGTCCGCGCGGTCGATCTGCGGGCCTCGTACGCCCTTCCGGAACGCCCCGAGATCCGCGGCGGTGGCTTCCGTCTCGAAGGTGGCCTGCACCGCCTGCTGGTTGTTCCAGGAACCGAGGAAGTCGGAGAGGTCGTCGTAGTCGAGCCGGCGCTCGACCAGCGCCACGATGAGGATGCCCTGCTGGCGCGAGACCTCCTCCTTGGTCCGGTCGAGGGCGGTCAGCGCGGCCACGTCGCCCTGCAGGCGGTCGTCGCTGATGCCGTCGCCCAGGTCGCTCTGGAGGTTCTCGAGCACGTCGATCATGGTGGAGTAGGTGCGGAGCGCGGCTCGGGGCGGCACACTCGCCTCACCCGCGATCGACTTGCGCAGGCCGTCGAGACCGGTGAGCCACCGGCGGATCTCCACGACCTCATCGACGACGCGGGCGGTGTACGTGGAGTCGATGGCCGTGGTGCCGGCGAGCACCCGCTGCTTGGCGGCATCGGACGCCTGGCGCTGAGCCTTGAGCTGGCTCAGACGGCTGGGACGCCGGCGGTCGGCCATGTACCACGCGGTGAGCGTGCGTTCCTTGGCGAGCTCGTGCGACAACGCACCGACGCGCTGGACCAGCTCGGCGACCGTGGTCAGCCGGCGGTACTCGGCGCTGGTGCCGATGGCGTTCGCGAGCTGGACCCCGGCGAGCAGCACACCCACGATGGTGGGGATGAGGATCAGCGCCACCAGCCTGGAGCGCACGCGCCAGTTCGCCAGCCGGAACCGTCCGCCTGTGTACTCCCCGGACCTGGTGTGCCTGGGGTTATCCGTCCTCACTGACTCTCGCAACCTCTCGCCGTTACGTGCTCGAAAATCTGACACGCTTGGGGCGCATGGGATTTCTGCGGGCTGGGTAATTGGAACACAACCCGGACCAGATCGGCCAACCGAACATATCCCATCAAACGCGACCAAACGTGCCTTCGAGGTCGCATTTCGCCGTACGTGTTTTCAGGCGGGCCGGAAGGAGTCTCGCTCTACCGGCGCCGCGTGCTTGACCATCAGGTGACGGGTCACCGAGTACTCCTGTACCGCCTCCTGGCTCATGTCCTTGCCGAAACCACTGCCCTTGACCCCACCGTGCGGGGCCTCGCTGGCAATCGGCAGATGATCATTGATCCAGGTCACACCCACGTCCAGGCGGTGCGAGACCCGCATCGCCCTGGCCACGTCCCGCGACCACACGGACGAGGCCAGGCCATAACGCGTGTCGTTGGCCAGCGTGACGGCCTCGTCCTCGGTGTCGAACGGCAGGACCACGAGGACGGGGCCGAAAAGTTCCCCCTGGACGATATCGCTGTTCTGTGACACTTCGTTAACAAGTGTGGGTAGGTAATACGAACCGGGGCCTTCGACCGGGATTCCACCCTGCACGACGCGCCCGCCGGAGCCGGAGACGAAGCCGTGCACCCGGTCGCGGTGCGCCGCCGAGATCAGCGGGCCGACGTCGGTGGCGGGGTCCCACGGGTCGCCCACGGTGATGCCGGCGAGTGTCTCCTTGATGGCCTCCACCGTGTCGTCGTACACCTGCCGGGCCACGTAGACGCGGGTGGCGGCGGTGCAGTCCTGACCGGTGTTGTAGGTGGCGCCCATGGCCACCCCACGGGCCGTCTCCTCCAGGTCGGCGTCCTCGAAGACCAGCGCGGGCGCCTTGCCGCCGAGCTCCAGGTGCACCCGCTTGAGCGTCTTGGCGGCGCCGGTCATGACGGCCCTGCCGGTCTCCGTCGAACCGGTGACGCTGACCATGTCCACACCCGGATCGGTGACCAGCGCCTCGCCGACCTCGGCGCCGCCGGTGACCACCCGCACCAGGCCGGCCGGCGCGCCCGCCTGGGCGAACAGCTCGGCCAGCCGCAGCGTGCTGCGCGGCGTCTGCGGGGCGGGCTTGATGACCACCGCGTTGCCCGCGGCGACGGCCGGGCCGAGCTTCCACACGGCCATCACGAACGGGAAGTTCCACGGCGCGATCGAGCCCACCACGCCGAGCGGGCGGCGCAGCATGACCGAGGTGTAGCCGCGGCTGAACACCCCGGCCCCCGATCCTTCGAGCGAACGGGCGGCCCCGGCGAAGAAGCGCAGGTTGTCGGCCGCGAACGGCAGCTCGCCGTCTCTGAAGACCGCCGCGGGCTTGCCCGTCTCCTCGACCTCCAGCCGGGTCAGCTCCTCGGCGTCGGCCTCGACCAGGTCGGCCAGCCGCAGCAGTACCCGCGCACGCTCGCCCGGGGTGGCCTGTGACCACTCCTCGAAGGCGGCGCGCGCCGTCCCCACCGCCCCCGCCACGTCTTCCACCGGGGTGTCGGGGACCAGGTCGCAGACGAGCCCGGTCGCCGGGTTGATCAGCTCACGCATCGGACTTCAGGCCCAGGTGCTCGATCAGGTCGGCGGCCTTGCGCAGACCGTCGCGGCCGCGGATCTCCTCGCCCGCCGCGGCCAGCCGGGCGCGCAGCTCCGAGTCGCCGAGCAGGCGGTCGAGCGCGCCCGTCAGCTCCTCGTCGGTGAAGGTGTAGGTCCACAGCCGCACGCCGTAGCCGAGCTCGTCCACGCGCTGGGCGTTGTCGTACTGGTCCCAGAACAGCGGCAGCAGGATCATCGGCTTGCCGAAGTGCAGCGCCTCGGTGGTGGTGTTGTTGCCGCCGTGCGTGATGACCAGGTCGCAGAGCGGGATGATCTTTGTCTGCGGCAGGAACTCGGCGCCCCACATGTTGTCGGCCAGCTTGATCTCCTCGTGCAGCGGGCCCTTGGAGACGATGAACTGGTGCGGGGTGGCGGCCAGCACGTCGATCACCCGCTGCATCAGCTCCACGTCGGAGGAGCCGAGCGAGCCGAGCGAGAAGTAGACCAGCGCGCCGTCGTGCTTATGGTCGCGCCCGCTTCGCTCCTCGTTGGCTCCTCCGTCGCTCTCTCGTCGCGAGCTCCTGCGCTCGGTACGCTCGAAGGGCAGCCGGAAGTCCTCGTCCGTCTCACGGACCGAGGAGTCGAGGCGGTGCCAGGTGGGACCGAGCGGCCGGGCGTCGGTGTAGTCGAGGATCTCCGGGAACACGTAGAGGTTCAGGTCGCCCTCGTGGATGAAGTCGAGGTCGGGCAGCGGCTCGGTGCCCTGCTCGACGCACCACTCGTTGAAGGCCGCCCAGATCTCGCGGTGGGTGCGGTCGTACTCGGCGCGGAAGGCGTCCCACTCCCCGCGGTGGTCGGCGGGCAGCCCCGAGAACACCGGGGCGACGTCGTCGCCGCGCACCTCCAGCGGGTTGCAGGACACGATGCGGACGAACTTCTTGCCGGTCGTGAGCAGCGCCGGGAAGGTGATGACGTTGTCCTCGACGATGACGTCCGGCTGGACCCGCTCGATGATCGCCTTGAGCTGCGGCTCGCAGTACTTGGCCCCGTCGATGAGCGAGTCCCAGATGGGCTTGGTCACCGTCTCGAGCTGCTCCTGCGTGCTCTTGCGGTACTCGGGGGCGGTCTCGCGGATGAAGTCCTTCCAGAACTGCCCCGCGTCCTGCTCATCGGCCCCTTCGGCCGGCGGCGCCAGGTCGACCAGGTCCTCCTCGAAACCGAGCGCTTCGAGCTTGCCCTTCCACGACGCCTCGGCGGCGAAGACGACGCGGTGACCGCGGCGACGCAGGATGTCGCCGATGCCGATGCTGTTGTTCGTGGGCCCGTAGGCGCTTTCCGGCATGAACAGGATGGTGAGAGACATCGCACGACTCCGAGGTGGACTAGCAATTGAAGAGGAATTCAAATACTCATCTAGCGGGGACGCCAACTTCAAGGCACTATGGTCACGGCTTCCTGAACGGCAGACAAACAAGGCGGTGATCGTGGCCCAGCGAAAGAGCCGCAGCGACCGGCGCATCGACCTGATCGAGGCGGCCCGGCGGGCCATCATCCGTCACGGCATCGACCGCGTCCAGCTCTCGCATGTGGCCGAGGAGGCCGGGCTGACCTCCGGGGCCGTGCTCTACCACTACCCCGACCTCAGCGAGCTGCTGGTCGAGGCGCAGCACGCCGGGATGGAGCGGTTCTACGAGCAGCGGCTGCGCCAGCTCATCGCGCTCACCGACCCGGCGGAGAAGCTGGTCATGACGATCAGGACGGGGCTGCCGACCGGTCCGCTGGATCCCGACGTCAGGCTGCTCAACGAGCTCGGCGGGGCCGCGGGGCGCAACAGGGTGTACGGCGTGCTGCTCACCTCCCTGTACGACCGGCAGGTGTCGATGTACCAGTCGATCCTGGACACGGGGTCCGCGCTCGGGGTGTTCAAGCTGAGCTCCGACTCGCTGACCATCTCGCGCAACCTGGTGGCCCTGGAGGACGCCTACGGCTACCGGATCACCGCCCGGCACCCGGTGATCGACCCGCAGGAGGCGGCCGAGCTGATCCTCTCCTACGCGCGCACGGCGACGGGTCACGGGCTGGCTCATCGGGCCGTGCCCTGACCCGCCGGGATGATGACGGCCTCGTCGTGGCGCCAGTGCAGCTTGACCTTGGCGCCCTGCCGCACGGCGCTGGCGCCCTGCACGGCAACCAGGACCGGCTTGACGTGGCCGGGCAGGTCGACCGAGATGTGTGAGACGCCGCCGTAGAAGCTGACGTCGAGCACGGTGCCCTTGAGGCCGTGCGCGGCCGTCTCGTCGCGCAGCTCGACCTTCTCCGGGCGGACGCCGAGGAGCGCTTTGGCGCCGCTCTCGAGCTCCTCCAGTGGGGTGCCGGGCAGCAGGCCGAAGTCGGTGCTCCTGAGGCCCTCCACGCCGTCGGCCGTACCCTCGAACAGGTTGTTGGCGCCGACGAAGTCGGCGACGAAGGGGGTGCGGGGCCGTTCGTAGAGCTCGACGGGCTCGTCCACCTGGCGCACGCCGCCGTGCTCGAAGACCGCGATGCGGTCGGCCAGCGACATGGCCTCCTCCTGGTCGTGGGTGACGACCACGAAGGTGATGCCGACCTCGTGCTGCAGCCGCTTGAGCTCCAGTTGCATGTCGGCGCGGACCTTCTTGTCGAGCGCGGACAGCGGCTCGTCGAGCAGGAGCAGGCGCGGGCGCTTGACGATGGACCGGGCGAGCGCGACACGCTGGCGCTGGCCGCCGGAGAGCTGGGCGGGCTTGCGCGCGCCGAGCTCCGACAGGCCGACGGTGTCCAGCACCTCGGCGACGCGCTGCCTGATCTCCTGGCGCGGCAGCTTCTCCCGCTCCAGGCCGTAGGCCACGTTCTTGGCGACGGTCATGTGCGGGAACAGCGCGTACGACTGGAACATCAGGCTGATCGGCCGCCGGTTCGGCTGCTTGGCGAGCAGGTCCTCACCGTCGAGCGTCACCGTGCCGCCGTCGGGCGTCTCGAACCCGGCCAGGATGCGCAGCAACGTGGTCTTGCCACAGCCGGAGGGCCCCAGCAGGGCGAAGAACTCACCCTGGCGGATCTCCAGGGAGACTCCGTCGAGCGCGGTGACATCACCGAACCGCCGGCTGATCCGGTCAATCTTGAGCACGTGACTCCCCGATCTTGGTGATCCGCTGTCCCGCGATCACCGCCGTGAAGCTCACCAGGAGCAGGATGGCGGCCAGCGCGTTGATCTTCGGGGTCACCCCGAAACGGATCATCGAATAGATGACGATCGGCAGCGTCTGCTCGGTGTTGCCGATCGTGAAGAAGGCGATCACGAACTCGTCCAGCGACACCGTGAAGGCCAGCAGCGCGCCCGCGATGATGCCCGGCGCGAGCTGCGGCAGCGTCACCCTCATGAACGTGACGACCGGGCCCGCCCCGAGGTCACGCGAGGCCTCCTCCAGCGAGGTGTCGGCGTTCGTCAGCCTCGTGCGCACCACCGCGGCGACGAACGCCATCGAGAAGACGCTGTGCGCGAGGATCACCGAGTAGAGCCCCAGCGTGAGCTGGATCATCCCGTAGAAGACCAGCAGCCCGATGGCCAGCACCAGGTCGGGCAGTACGGCCGGCATCAGGGCGAACGCGTCGAGCGTCTTCGAGCGCGTATGCCTGACCAGACCGACGGCCAGCAGCGTACCGAGCACGGTCGATACGACGGTCGAGCCCGCGGCCACGATGAGCGTGTTGACCAGGCCGTCCCTGATCCGCTCGTCCTGGGCCAGCTCGCCGTACCACTTGAGGCTGAAGCCCTCGTAGGTGTACGCCGACTTGCCGGAGTTGAACGACATCACGACGAGCACGATGATCGGCACGTAGAGGAAGGCGTACGTGGCCCAGAACGGCACGTGCAGCCACTTCGACCTACCCACGGCGGGCCGCCCACGACTGCGCGATCAGCAGCACCACCAGGACCGCCACCAGGGCCAGCGCCAGCGTGGAGCCGAAGGGCCAGTCGCGGGCCCGCAGGAACTCGGTGCGGATCAGGTTGCCCACCATGATCGACTTGCCGCCCCCGAGCATCTCGGGGATGACGAAGTTGCCGAAGCTCGGCACGAACACGAACAGGCACCCGGTCAGCACGCCCGGCACCGTCATCGGCAGCGTCACCTTGCGGAACGTGGTGAACCCCGACGCGCCCAGGTTCGCCGACGCCTCCCGCAACTGCGGGTCGAGCCGCTCGATCGCCGCGTACAGCGGCAGCACCATCAGCGGCAGGTAGGAGTAGAGCAGCCCGAGAACGATGGCGCCCTGGTTGTAGAGCAGCTCGTACGGACCGAGCCCCAGCGCCTTCAATCCCGAGTTCAGCAGGCCGGGCCCGTTGAGCAGGATGATCCAGGCGTAGACGCGGATGATGAAGTTCGTCCAGAACGGCAGCACGACGGCGACCAGCGCGACCGTCTTCCACTTACTTGGCAGCTGCGCGATCAGGTATGCCGTCGGGTAGCCGAGCAGCAGCGCGATGAGGGTCGTGAGCCCCGCGATCTTCAGCGAGGTGCCCACCACGCCGAGGTAGAGCGGGTCGAGCAGGCGGCTGAAGTTCTCGCCGGTGACCTCGTAGACGACGCCGCCGAACCGCCCGCGCTGGAAGAGCGTGTAGCTCAGCACCAGCACCAGCGGCACCAGCAGGAGCACGACCAGGTAGGTCAGCCCGGGTGACAGGAAAACGAACGCACCCAGCCGGCGCCCTCTCGAAGGGGACACCGGCCGGGTTTCAGGTTGTGCTTTCACTGCGACTACGACTGCGCCGTGATCTCGGTTGACATGCGGGTGTACTTCAACGACGCCTGACCCAGGTCGATGATCGACTCACCGTTGAGCAGCTCGGCCGGCTTGATGCCCAGCAGCGAGCCCTCGGGGATCTTCACCTTGTCCATGGCGGCCTTGTTGGGCACCTTGTAGTTGATGTTCTCGGCGGCCCAGCTGTGGATCTCGGGGTCGAGGATGTAGTTGATCAGGGCGTGCGCCGCCTCCTTGTTCTTGGAGGACTTCATGATCACCATCGTGTCCACCCAGAGGTCGCTGCCCTCCTTCGGCACCACGAACTTGATGTTCTTCTCCGGGGCCGTGGTCGGGCACCAGCCGTCCCACGCCTCGACCATCGCGGCCTCGCCGGACTTGAGCTTGTCACCGAAGGTCGTGTCGTCGTAGCCGAGCAGGTGCGGCTTGGCCGCGACGAGAAGCTCCTTGGCCTTGGCGATCTCGGCGTCCTTGTCGGTGTTGACCGAGTAGCCGAGCGACTTGAGCGCGGGCAGGGCCAGCCAGCGCTCGGTGGTCATCATGGTGACCTTCTTGTCGGCCCAGGCCGGGGGCGACAGGAGGTCCTTCCAGCTCGTCGGGGGCGTCTTCGCCAGGTCACTGCGGTAGCAGATGCCGGTCGTGCCCCAGGTGTAGGGCACCGAGTACTTGTTACCCTTGTCGTAGGAGAGCTGGGTGGCCTCGGGGTAGAGGTTCGACAGGTTCGGGATCAGCTCGGGGTGGATCGGCTCCAGCAGGCCCTGCTCGTTGAGCGCCTGGGCGTACTGGCCCGACACGAACGCCACGTCGATGCCGCTGTCGCCACTGGCGGTCAGCTTGGCCATCGCTTCCTCGTTGGTGGCATGCAGCGTGATCTTCAGCGGGAACTTGAGCTTGTCCTTGACCTTCTGCGGCAGTTCCTTGGGCGTGTAGCCGTCCCACACCGTCACGTTGATCGACTGCTTCGTCAGGTCGGCGTTCGGGTTGAGCTGGTCGGCCGTCGCCGCCGGCGCCGAGGCTGCGCTGTTGGTCGACTCACCACCGCACGCCGCGACGGCGAGCGCGAGGCCGACCACCGCTACGGCAGCTGGAAGACGACGGGTGAACCGGGTACGGGACACGGCCGCTACTCCTTCAGGGTTCCAATGGACGAGAGGGGTCGCGCGACCAACTGGGCACGGCGGACCAGACGAGGAGTGTTGCAGCAGAAATCAACATGGGCAAGACTTTTGCGGACACTGTTACCTGGAAGTTTGGTCTAGCTGTTGAACATGAATTCAATATGGAAGCGGTTGCTCTCTCTCGGTGAGAAGCCCCTCACAGCCCAAGATCGCGGCGTCTCCGCCGCGCTCGTGACGGCGCTCGTGGACGGGGGTGAGGTGCCACCGCCCTTCGCAGTCCGCCGCTTCTCCGCCCCGCCCAGCCTCTCGTACAGTGCGGCGGATCACGACACCGGGGTGCCGGCCGAGCGGGATTTCGGGTCACACGTCGACCAGACGAACTATTCGGTGATCGTGGCCGAGCGGGTGGTGGTCAAGTGGCTGACACCTCCTGCGGCGATGCCGCATCCCGCTCCCGAGATGCTCGCCCACCTGGCCGGGGCCGGATTCCAGGATACGGCTCCACCGTACGCCGCCCTGACACGCGTGGACGGGGCGGGCGAGAGGCTGCTCGCATTGGTCACGGGCTACCTGCCGGGGGCCAGGGACGGCTGGGAGTGGTGCGCCGATGAGGCCGAGTCGGGCCGCACCGCCTTCGCGGACGCCCTCGGCCGCCTGGCCGCCGACCTCCACCTTGCGCTCTCCACTTTCCCACCCCTCTCCATCGTCACAACTGCCCCAGCCGTTACAACGAATTTCGGACCGATGGAAAGGGCGGAGGGCGCGCTGGCCGACGCGCTCACTCTGACGGGCGGCGAAGACGGCGAGTGGCTGGCGGGCAAGGCCGGCGCTCTCAGAGCCGAGCTGGCCCCGCTCGCCAGGCCGATCAGCACGCCCCTGATCCGCATCCACGGCGATCTCCACGTCGGCCAGATCCTTCAGTGGAGCGACGGTTACGCCGTGATCGACTTCGACGGCAACCCCACCGTCACGGAGGCCGCGCCGTACCAGCCGGCGGCCAGAGACGTCGCCCAGCTCGCCACCAGCCTGGAACACGTCGCCCAAGTGGCGATCAAGCGCCGCGGCACCCCGCCGCGCCAGGCGCTCCGCTGGGCCGGCGAGGCCCGCGAGCGCCTGCTGTCCGCCTACCGGGACCGCCTGGCCGAGCGCGGGCGGCCGGACCTGCTGGACGGCTCCCTGCTCCGCCCGTTCGAGATCGAGCAGGAGTGCCGGGAGCTCGTCTACGCCGCCCGCCACCTGCCCCGCTGGCGCTACGCCCCGATGGGCGTCCTGCGCGCCCGCTACCCCGAGGAGACCCCGTGAATTCCGAGCTCTACCTGGCCGACCTGGAGGCCAAGCCCGCGGCCCTCGCCGGCTTGGCGGACGCGCTGGCGACCGCCGATCCGTTCGAGGGGCTGCCCGGCGGTGTCCGTCGCGTGCTGTTCCTGGGCATGGGCAGCTCCCGCTACGCCGCCGGCGTGGCCGCGCTCCGCCTGCGCGCCGCGGGCATCGACGCCTACGCCGACTACTCCTCCACCGTGGCCTCATACCCCGCGGGTCCGGAGACGCTGGTGGTGCCCATCTCGGCGACGGGCGGCAGCCGCGAGACGCTCGACGCGGTGGCCAGGTACGCGGGCGGCCCGTCGTTCGTGGCGGCGCTCACCAACACTCCCGGCTCGGCCCTCACCGAGGCGGCCGACCTGGTCGTCCCCCTGCGCGCGGGCGAGGAGCGCGGCGGCGTGTCCTGCCGTACGTTCCAGCACACGCTCGCCCTCCTGCTCGCGCTGGAGTCCCGCCTCACGGGCGACGGGCGCGACCTGCCCGGCCTGGTACGGCGGAGCGCCGAGGCGTCGGCCGACCTCCTCGACCGCAGGGACGAGTGGCTGCCTCTGGCGCTGGAGCTGCTGGACGGCCCGCACGGCGTCTACACCGTCGCGCCCGCGGAGCGCCTGTCGTCGGCGGAGCAGTCGGCGCTGATGTTCCGCGAGGGTCCCCGCCGCCCGGCCGACGCCTGCGAGACGGGCGACTGGGCCCACGTGGACGTCTACCTCACCAAGACCCTCGACTACCGCGCCCTGCTCTTCCCCGGCTCCCGCTACGAGGACCAGGCCATGGACTGGGTGCGGCAGCGCGGCTCGACGGTCGTCACCGTCGGCGGAGACCTCAAGGACGCCACGGCCGCCATCCGTTACGCGCACGACGGCGACGCGGACGTGGCCCTGCTCACGGAGACGCTGGTGGCGGAGCTGGTCGCCGCCTACTGGTGGTCGGCCGCGTCCTGACCGGCGCACCGGACGCGGCCGCGCGTCACCGGGCGCCGGGACGCGGAAGTCAGCGGGCGCCGGACGCGGACTGGGCGGTGAGAGCATGCTCGACCAGCGAGATCAGCGTGCTCTTGACCGCCTCGCGGACCCGCGCGTCGGTACGCACGATCGGGATGTGCGGCGAGAGCGTGAGCGCCTCCCGCACCTCGTTCTCCACGTGCGGGAAGTGCCCGTCCCACCCGTTGAGCCCGACGACGAACGGCAGCCCGGCGTTCTCGAAGTAGTCGATCGCCGGGAAGCTGTCGGCCAGCCGCCGGGAGTCCACCAGCACCACCGCGCCGATCGCACCCTTGACGAGGTCGTCCCACATGAACCAGAACCGGTGCTGTCCGGGCGTACCGAACAGATAGAGGATCAGATCACGATCCAGTGACAGTCGCCCGAAGTCCATGGCAACGGTCGTGGTCGTCTTGCCCGGCGTGTGCGCGAGGTCGTCGATGCCCGCCGAAGCGTCCGTCATCACCGCCTCCGTGGTCAGCGGCATGATCTCCGACACCGCGCCGACGAAGGTGGTCTTGCCCACACCGAACCCGCCCGCGACGACGATCTTCGTCGAGGTGAGCCCGCTAGAGCCTGCGAAGTCCACTGAGTACCCTTTCGAGCAGGCTCTTGTCAGGGACGCCCGCCTCAAGCTGCGGCTGGTAGACGCGGACCAGCCCTTCCGACTCCATGTCGGCGATCAGGACCCGCGCCACACCGAGCGGGACCCGCAGCAGAGCTGACACCTCCGCGACCGACCGGACCTGCCGGCACAGCTCGCTGATCGCCCGGTATTCGCGGGTGTAGGTCATACCGAGCCGTATCGACGTCGCTGAGGATACAAGCGCCTCCATCGCAAGGCCACCGCGTGGGGCGGTTCGCCCGCCTGTGACGGCGTACATCCGGACTAACGAGCTCCGCTCGGGCTCCGGTTCGCGGTCATCCCACGCTGCCAACAGTCCACTCCCATCACCAGGTACGCGCGGCCGAGAGTTCCGCGCGGACGGCGGGCGTGAGCACTTGCCCCGCGCGCTCGACCAGAATCGTCATCTGGTAGGCCACCAGGCCCATGTCGCAATCGGGTGCGGCCAGCACCGCCAAGCACGAACCATCACTGATCGCCATGGCCAGGAGCAGGCCGCGCCGCATTTCGATGAGGGTCTGGGTGACTTCGCCGCCTTCGAAGACCCGCGCGGCGCCCTGGGTGAGGCTGATCAGCCCGGCCGCGATGGCGGCGAGCTGGTCGGCGCGGTCCTGGGGGAAACCGCGGGAGAAGGCCACCGGCAGCCCGTCCGCGGAGACCACCACGGCGTGCGCCACACCGGGCACCTGCTCCACGAAGCCGCTGACCAGCCAGTTCATGTCCCTGGCCGCCTGGCTCAGATTCTTCATCCTGGGTCCTCCTCTATCTCTGCGCGGCCCTTGCGCACGCCTTGCTGGTAGTTGGCGAGCCTGCGGCGCAACCGGTCGGGCGAGACCAGAGGCGCGGGCGCGGGGGTGGCCGACGGTGGGGGTGTGGCGGAGCCCGGCACCAGGTTGGCCTTGGGCGTCCGCCTGGGCAGTCCGGATGAGGTCATCCCGCTCCGGGCGGGCTCGCTGATCGCGCCCGCCGCCTGCCATCCGCTGTCGGCCGGCGAGGACCAGGCAGGGTCGCGATGATCCGGTTCCGGCTTGGTGAACCAGCTCGACTCGACGGAGGCGAAGACCGGCAGGAACTCGTTCTCCGCCGGCGGTGACGGGGTGACCAGGTCGGGCATCGGCGTCTCCACCGAGTGCGTGTGCGTGTTCCGTGAGCTGAACCACGACGACGGCGCCATGTCGAGGGCGTCAAGGGACGGATGGGACGAGCGCTCGAAAGACCGGTCGAACGGCTGGTCGAGGGAAGAGTCGAACGACGGGTGGCCGAAACCGGGCATCGCCGGGGTGGCCTGCATCGGCACCTGCACGAACGGCGGCGGCTCGGGGGCCGGCATCGACGCGGGGACCGTGGTGAGCAGCATTTCGGGGATCAGCACCATGGCGGTCAGCCCGCCGATGTCCTGGCGGCGCAGTTGCACCCTGATGCTGTGGCGCAGCGCGAGCCGGCCGACCACGAACAGGCCCATCCGCCGGGAGACCGAGACGTCGACCACCGGCGGGTTGGCCAGCCGCCAGTTGACCTCGGTCAGCTCCTCCGGACTCATGCCGATGCCGTGGTCGGTGACCGAGACCATCAGCCCGCCGCCGTCGATGCGGCCGCTGGAGATGATCACCTTGGTGTCGCGCGAGGAGAACGAGACCGCGTTCTCGACCAGCTCGGCCAGCAGGTGGACGACGTCGCTGACCGCCTGGCCGGCGATGGCGGCCTCCGACTGCGCCTGGACGCTGACCCGGTCGTAGCTCTCGACCTCGCCGAGCGACGCGCGTACGACGTCCATCAGCTCGACCGCCTCGCTCCACTTGCGTGCCGCCTCCTGGCCGGCCAGGACCAGCAGGTTCTCGCTGTTGCGGCGCATGCGGGTGGCCAGGTGGTCGAGCTTGAACAGGTCGCCGAGCCGGGCGTCGTCGCGTTCGCCGCGCTCCAGCCGCTCGATCAGCGTGAGCTGCCGCTCGACGAGGGTCTGGCTGCGCCGCGACAGGTTGACGAACATGGCGTTGACGTTCGAGCGCAGCCGCGCCTCGTCGCCGGCCAGCCGCACGGCCTCGCGGTGCACCTCGTCGAAGGCGCGCGCGACCTCGCCCACCTCGTCCTTGGAGAAGATGCCGATGGGCGGCACCTTGACGTCGAGCGCGCCGTCGCGCGACTCGCGCAGGTGCTGGACGAACTCCGGCAGCCGCCGGCCGGCGATCTCCAGCGCCTCGCCGCGCAGCCGGCGCAGCGGCCGGACCAGCGATCGCGCCACTCCTGTGGTGATCAGCAGGACGGCGATGAGCAGCGCGAGCACCGCACACGCGATGACCAGGGCGCGCTGCCGCTCCTCCGCGCTGAGCGCCTCGCTGCGGGTCAGGATGCCGGCCGCCTGGCGCTGCTCGACCTTGCGGAAGGAGTCGACGACGACGTCGCCCGCGTCGTTCCACTCCTTGGCGTCGTCTCCGTGGTTACCCTGGTCGAGGCCCCTCAGCGGCAGCCCGGCCGTGGCCCGGATCAGCACCAGCTCGCGCAGGAACAGCATGCGGTCGGCGGATCTGCCGTTGACGCTCTCGTCGAAGAAGCGGCGTTCCTCGGCGGTGGCCTCGTCGCCGAAGCCCTTGCGCTCGTTGCGTTCGCGTGACAGCTCGCCGAGGAAGCGCTTGAGCCGCTCCTGGTCGAGGCTCCCCTCGACCAGGCCGGTGGTGACCAAGGCCTGCTGCAGCGAGATGCTCTCCTTGGCGCGGGCCAGCGAGTCGAACATGCGGGTCTGACGGAACAGCTCGTCGTCCTGACTGCCCTTGACCAGCTCGTTGTGCACCGACAGCAGCTCGTTGATCACCGTGGTGTAGAGCTCGACGCAGGCCCCGGGCAGCAGATCGGCTTCGAGCGCCTGCTGGCGCAGGCCGGCCAGGTCGTTCAGGCGGCTCAGCATGTTCTCGATCTGGTCGGCGGTACGGCCGGTGACCTCCCCCACCAGTTGATCGGCGCTCGCCCGCACCTGCCTGGTGGACTCGTCCACCAGGTCCATCTGGTCGCGTACGGCGGCCAGCCCCGCCGCGGGCCGGCCCCTGGCGATGAACCACGAGGTCCTGCCGCGCTCGCCGGCGACCAGGTGGGTGAGCCCGCCCACCTGCTGGGAGAGCTGCGCCAGCCGGTTCGTACGGGCGTAGTCGGCGGCGGCGCCCATCGAGGCGAACACCTGGACGCCGCCGAGCAGGACCGCGGCGGCGGTCGGGACCAGGATGAGGGCGACGAGCCGCGCCCGGACACGCCAGTTGCGCAGGCGCCAGTTTGCCTCGTCCGCCTGCCGTTCACCCAACTGTGTACTCACCGAACGCAACCTCTCGCCCGAATCGGCGTTTTTGAAGGGCGACTGAGGCCCTCGGGGAAAATCAGCAAGTGGGGGTAATTGGAACACATACCTACTAGCCCGGCCAAGCGAACATAACGTGGCAAAACTCGAGCGGTGTGACGCATGAGGCGAGAACCTGGGGCCCCATTTAAGTTCCGCAATAGGTGAGAAATACTCCTACAAGTAAACAAGTGTCCACTTGTGGGCGTTTGTCGCGTTCCAAGGCTGTTACAGGGCAGAAGCACAGATGTCTCTTCAAGGTCACGCCGTTGAGATTTGCGTTATCCAAGACATAGGTTGAGCCCGGTCAAACGAGGAGGCGAGTTGTGGGGTTTTCTCCCGACAGTGCGGCCATCGACGTCAACGGACTGTGGAAGATCTTCGGCCCAAAGGCGGAAAGGGTCCTGGAGTGCGATGACAAGTATCTGGAACCCACCGCGCTGAGAGAGAAGACGGGCTGCACCGCCGCCGTCAGGGACGTCAGTTTCGAGGTACGGCCCGGCGAGGTGTTCGTCGTCATGGGCCTGTCGGGAAGCGGCAAATCCACCCTGGTCCGCTGCCTCACCCGGCTCATCGAGCCGAGCGCGGGCGAGATCAGGATCGACGGCGAGGACATCGGCCGCGCCACCCCCGCCCGCTTACGCGAGATCCGCCGCCACCGGGTCAGCATGGTGTTCCAGCACTTCGGCCTGCTCCCCCACCGGCGCGTGATCGACAACGTGGCCTACGGCCTGGAGATCCAGGGCGCCGCCAAGGCCGTCAGGCACGCGCGGGCCGGGGAGATCCTCTCCCTCGTCGGCCTCGAAGGGCACGCCGACGCCTACCCCGACCAGCTCTCCGGCGGCATGCAGCAGCGGGTCGGCCTGGCCCGCGCGCTCGCCGTCGACCCGCAGGTCATGCTGTTCGACGAGCCGTTCAGCGCGCTCGACCCGCTGATCCGCCGTGACATGCAGGCCGAGGTGATCCGCCTGCACCGCGAGGTCGGCAAGACGATGGTGTTCATCACCCACGACTTGTCCGAGGCGCTCAAGCTCGGCGAGCGCATCGCGATCATGCGGGCCGGGTCGATCGTGCAGCTCGGCACGCCGGAGGAGCTGGTGGGCGCGCCGGCCGACGACTACGTGGCCGACTTCGTCCGTGACGTGCCCAGGAGCCACGTGCTCACGCTGCGCTGGATCTGCCGGCCGCCCGAGCCCGGCGAGCCCCTCGACGGCCCGGTCCTGCACGCCGGCACGGTCATCAAGGACGCGATCGGCGCCACGTCGTCCTCCTCCCGGCCCATCCGGGTCGTCGACGGTGACGAGCTGGCTGGAGTCGTGGACCGGGTGGACATGCTCACCTTCCTCTCGGGCCAGGACTCGGCACCCGCCGTACGGGCCGGCGCATGAGCACCACGGCCGTCACCACCCCTTCCAGGCTGCGCATACCCAGGTGGGCGGCCCCGGCGGGGATCGTGTTGCTGGTCGCCGCCGCCTACCTCGTCTTCCGCGGCACGGGAACGCTCCCACACGACAAGTCGGCGCCGCAGTTCCTGGCGATCACCGACCTGCGCGAGTGGATCGACGACCACCGGAACTCCAACCCGCTGTTCCTGTACTTCCTGAACTACATCCGGCTCTTCGTCGGATCGGTCTACACGGCCTTCCAGAGCGTGCTGTACGCGCTCGGCTGGCCTGGGCTCATCGGCGTGATGGGCGCGCTGGCCTGGCTGGCGGGCGGGTGGCGGATCGCGCTGCTGGCGGTCGCCGGAGTCGGCTCGTTCGGCGTGCTCGGGCTCTGGCAGTCGAGCGTCGACACGCTGGCCCTGGTCGCCGCCTCGGTGCTGCTGTCGCTGGCGATCGGGATCCCGCTGGGCGTCTGGGCGGGCCTCTCGCGCCGGGCGCGCAAGGCGATCACCCCGGTGCTCGACGTCATGCAGATCATGCCGACGTTCGCGTACCTGGCGCCGCTCGTGCTGTTCTTCCACATCGGCGCGCCCGCCGGCGCCATCGCGACGATGATCTACTCGATCCCACCGGCCATCCGCATCACCGCGCTGGCCATCGAGCAGGTCTCCCCCACCGCCGTCGAGGCGTCGGCGTCGCTGGGCGCCACGGGGCGCCAGACCCTGTTCAAGGTCCACCTGCCGCTGGCCAGATCGACGATGGCGCTGGCGGTGAACCAGACCATCATGATGGCGCTGTCGATGGTCGTCATCGCGAACCTCATCTCGGCGCCGGGCCTGGGCGGCGACATCATCCGGGGCCTGTCGCGCGCGCAGGTCGGCATCATGCTCCCGGCCGGGCTCGCGATCGTCGTCATGGCCGTGGTGCTGGACCGGATGACGGTCTCACTGGCCACTCGCGACCCGCACCGGCGGATCGGCCGGATCTCCCTCATCGGCGCCGCTGTGACAGCCGCTGCCGGGCTGGCCCTGACCCCGCTGCTGCCCGCCGAGTGGCCCGACGGCTGGACGGTCAATTTCGTCGTCCAGGTCAACGACGCGGTGCACTGGGCCGAGACGAGCTGGTACGGCGTCACGACGTACGTCAAGGACGTCACGACCAGCCTCCTGATCAACCCGCTGGAGGGCCTGCTCACCTCGGCGCCGTGGTGGCTGATCGCCGCCGCCGCACTGCTCCTGGCCTGGCGGGTGAGCGGGTTACGGCCTGCGCTCACGGCACTCGGCTGCCTGCTGGCGATCGCGCTGCTCGGTGTCTGGGAGCACGCCATGCAGACGCTCACCACCGTCGCGGTCGCGGTGCTCGTCACCCTGGTCATCGGCCTGCTGCTGGGCGTGGCGGCCGCGCGGTCGTCGCGATACTCGGCCGTGCAGCGCCCGATACTCGACGCCGCCCAGACCATGCCCGCCTTCGTCTACCTGCTGCCCGCGCTCGCCCTGTTCGAGACCACCAGGTTCACCGCGATCTTCGCCTCGGTCATCTACGCGGTGCCCCCGGTCGTACGCCTGGTCGAGGACGGCATCAGGGCGGTGCCCGCGACCGTGGTGGAGGCGGCCGCGGCCGCCGGGTCCACCTCGGGCCAGCTCCTGTGGAAGGTGCAGCTGCCGATGGCCCGCCGGGCGATCCTGCTGGCCGCCAACCAGGGCATCGTGATGACCCTGGCCATGGTCGTCGTGGGCGGCCTGGTCGGGGCCGGCGCCCTCGGCTACGACGTGGTCGTGGGCTTCTCCCAGCGGACCGACTTCGGCATGGGGTTCATCGCCGGCATCGCGACGGTCCTGCTCGGGGTCATGCTCGACCGCATCACGCAGGGCGCCGACAGGCGCCCTGCCCCCCAAAAGAAGGAAGACCACATCAACTACCGCCGGTTGAAGTCGGTGGTTTGCTCTCGCGGTCCCGTCTGGGTGAAGGGAGGCCGGTAGCGTGCGGCTGGTTGATGGCAGCCCAGCCCGTAACGCCGCGTGTGGCGATGTTGCGGGCCGCGATGTGGTCGGCGTGCCCAGCGAGGCCACACCGGGTGCAGGCGAACCGGCCCCGTGCCGGACGGTTCGCCCTGCTGATGTTCCCGCAGTCCGGGCAGGTCTGCGAGGTGTAGGCGGGGTCGACCAGGACGAAGGTGACTCCGGCGCGGGTGGCTTTGTAGCGGGTGAAGGTGATCTGCTGGGCGAAGGCCCAGTTGTGCAGGGTGCGTCGCTGGAGCCGGTGAGCCCTGACCCGGCCGCGGATACCCTGCAGATCCTCCAGGGCGACACCGCGGCCGGTGCGTTCGGCTTCACGCACCACGTACTTGCTGATCTGGTGGTTGAGGTCGGTCATCATCCGATGCTCACGCCCGGACAGGCGGCGCAGCACCCGCCGCGCCGCAGAAGTGCCCTTCTTCTGCAGCCGTCGGCGTTGGCGGTGGCGCCGCTCGCGCAGGGTGCGGACGTGGCCGTTGCCGCCGATCGGCCCGGGCAGGGCGGGACCGGGCAGCACCGCGCCGTCGGAGGTGACCACCAGGTTGGCCACTCCTTGATCGACCCCGACGAAGCCCTGGACCGGCTCACACGCCGCCGGTTGGGGCAGGGTGAGGGAGACCTGCAGCAGCCACACCCCGCGCCGACAGATCAGATCGGCCTCCCCCACCGGCAGCCCATCCACAGCCTTGAGATCTTCCGGCCGGCCGGTGTACGGCACGGTGACGCGGCCGGAGGGGGTCCACAACGACACGGTGCGGGCGTCACGATTCCAGCTGAGCAGCCGGGCGTCGTAGGGGACGGCGCCGTGCGCCCGGAAGATGTGGGCGCGTTTCTTGGTGGCGCGCCGGTTGGCGTAGGCGCCAGCAACTCGGGCGATCGCCCGCACGGCCGCTTGCGCGCCGAGCCCGGCCACCTGCGCACGCACGTCGTAGTAGGCCAGCCGATGCAACTCCACCACCGCGAAGACCCGGTGCTGCCACGCCAGCCGGGACACGACGGTGGCCGCCTGATTACACAACAGCACCGCCGCGGCCAGCGCCTCGGCCTGGCCCGGGGCGGGCGTGAGCCGCAGTTGCACGACCGTGGGCAGGCCGTGGCGTTTGGTGGCGGAGCGGCTGATCGCCATCGCTCACCTCCTGTCACAGCGCCATCACCCACCGCACATGTTACCGAACGTGACCGAGTCTTTCCATACTGTTTTCGAAAGGAGGGGTGGCGCTTCCTCCCGGCCCTGAAGGATCGGGTCTCCGCGCCACCATTCAGATGAAGATTCTGCTCGCAAGCCTTCTCGCACTCGGGCTCGCGGCCGCGGGGTGTGGCGGCACCAAGGTCGAAGAGCCGTCCAGCTCCGCCGCGCCGCAAGCCCAGGGCGGCGCCTCGAGCGCCGGAACCGTCAAGATCGCGATCAACCCGTGGGTGGGCTACGAGGCCAGCGCCAACGTGGTGGCCTACCTGCTGAAGAACGAGCTCCACTACGACGTCCAGCTCCCGGAGATCAAGGAACAGCTCGCCTGGGAAGGCTTCGAGACCGGCGACGTGGACGTCATCATCGAGAACTGGGGTCACCCGGACCTGGTGAAGAAGTTCATCGACGAGAAGAAGGTCGCCCAGTCCGCGGGCTCGACCGGCAACAAGGGCGTCATCGGCTGGTACGTGCCCAAGTGGATGGCCGACAAGTACCCGGACATCACCGACTACAAGAACCTGAACAAGTACGCCGGTCTGTTCAAGACGTCGGAGTCCGGCGGCAAGGGCCAGCTCCTCGACGGCGACCCGAGCTACGTCACCAACGACGAGGCCCTGGTCAAGAACCTCAAACTGAACTTCAAGGTGGTCACGGGCGGCAGCGAGGCGGCCCTGCTCAAGTCGGCGACCCAGGCGCAGGAGCAGCAGAAGGCGCTGCTGTTCTACTTCTGGACTCCGCACTGGCTCTTCGACAAGGTCGATCTCGTACGCGTGAACCTGCCCGCCTACGCCGCGGGCTGCGACGCCGACGCCAAGAAGGTCGCCTGCGACTACGCGGAGCTGGACCTCGACAAGATCGTGAGCAAGAAGTTCGCCGACACCGGCGGCAAGGCCTACGACCTGGTCAAGAACTTCAGCTGGACCAACGAGGACCAGAACGCCGTCGCCAACGACATGACCAACGGCGGCATGACCGGCGAGCAGGCCGCCAAGAAGTGGATCGAGGCCAACACCGCGAAGTGGCAGGCGTGGATCCCCAAGTAGCCCCTCTTGACCCCTTTTCGACCGCGGCCCCCGGCGGGCCGCGGTCGTGGAGCCTCTCATGCGAACCAAGACGATCGCGGGGCCGCTGGCGGCGGCCCTGCTGCTGACGGCCTGCTCCAGCGGAGAGCCGGCGCCGACCCCAGGGTCGAAGGGCACGGTGCACATCGACATCCACGGGTGGGTCGGCTACGAGGCCCAAGCCGCCGTGCTGGCCTACCTGCTCGAACACGAGCTGGGCTACGACGTCAAGAAGCGCAAGATGAAAGAGGAGGATTCCTGGAAGGACTTCGCGACCGGCAAGGTCGACGTGATCGTCGAGAATTGGGGCCACAACGATCTTAAGAAGAAGTACATCGAGGACGAGAAGGTCGCGCTCTCGGCGGGTCTCACCGGAAACAAAGGGGTGATCGGATGGTACGTCCCCCAATGGATGATCAAGCAATATCCGGACATCACCAACTGGCGGAGCCTGAACAAGTATTCGAGCCTTTTTCGGACTGCTAAATCTGGAAATTCCGGTCAGGTACTCGATGGCGATCCGTCGTTCGTCACCTATGACGAGGCACTTGTGAAGAACCTCGGCCTCGATTACCGGGTCGTCTACTCCGGCAGCGAAGACGCGTTGATCAAAGCGGCACAGTCGGCGACCAAGAACAGGAAGCCGGTGCTGATGTATTTCTACGAACCCCAGTGGTTGTTCACCAAGGTCAAACTCGTCAAGATCAACCTGCCCGCCTACTCGATAGGCTGCGACGCCGTCGCGGCCAAGGTCGCCTGCGACTACCCGCCGTACCTGCTCGACAAGATCGTGAGCAGGAGCTTCGCCGCGACCGGCGGCCGGGCGTACGACCTGGTCCGCAACTTCACCTGGACCAACGACAACCAGAACGCGGTGGCCAGCGACATGATCAACGGCAAGATGACCGCCGACCAGGCCGCCGAGAAGTGGGTCGACGACAACAAGATCGTGTGGCAGGACTGGATCCCCCGTTGACCCGGCCGGGCCTCGACGACCTCCGACCTGCGCCTGCCGGCCCAGCCGCCCGGCTGACCCCCGGGGTCACCGGTCCAGGCGCTGGTAGAGGCGGACCGACAGGACGAAGAAGACCACGGTGATCGCCAGCGGCCAGACGATCGCCATCGTCACCGCGTGCTGGGCCACCCACGAGTCGCCGCCCCAGCCGGGATTGCCGAACAGCTCCCTCGCCGCCGCGACGGTCGACGACAGGGGGTTCCACTCGGAGACGGCGCCCAGCCAGCCCGGCATGGTGCCCGGGGCGACGAAGGCGTTCGACAGGAAGCCGATCGGGAACTCCAGCGTCTGGATGGCCGTCACCGCCCCCGGATCCTTGGCCACCAGCCCGAGGTACATCCCCGCCCACAACAGGGCGAAGCGCAGCCACAGCAGCAGCCCCACGGCCCCCAGCGCCCCGCCCAGGCTCGCCGGACGCCAGCCCACCGCGAACCCGCAAGCCAGCATGCCCGCCAGGACCAGCACCGAGTTGAGCAGATCGGCGACGGCCCGACCGATCAGGACGGCCGACGGGGCCATCGGCATGGACCGGAAGCGGTCGGTCACGCCACGAGAGAGGTCCGTGGTGACCGCGACCATGGTGGCGCCCAGTCCGAACAGCATCGTCATGCCGTACATGCCGGGCATGAGGAAGGCGAAGTAGTCGGCCCCGTCCGGCACGTCCACCGCGCCGCCGAACAGGTAGCCGAACGCCAAGGCGATCACCACGGGGAAGGCGACCCCGAACACGATCGTCATGGGCTGGGCGATCCAGTGGATCAGGTCACGCCGGGCGACCGACCAGCCGTCGGCCAGCGCCCAGCGCAGCCGGGTGAACGGCGGGTCCATGGTCAGTTCGGTCATGTCGAACTCCTGTCGTTGATGGGATTCACGCGGCGGTGAGGCTCAGGAAGACCTCATCGAGCGTCGGCCTGCGCAGCGCGACGTCCTCTGCCTCGATGCCCGCGGCCGAGAACGCCGCCAGGACCGCCGTGAGCGCCTGGACCCGCTCGACCACCGGCGCGCTGACGTGGCGGGTGTCCTGATCGACTTCAGCGGGCGCGGCGGCCACCCTGCCGACGATCCCGGCGGCCTCGGACAGCCGCGCCGCGTCGGTGACGACCACGTCGAGCCGGTCGCCGCCGAGCTTGGACTTGAGCTCGCCCGGTGTGCCCTCGGCGACGACCCTGCCGGTGTCGATGACCGAGACGCGGTCGGCGAGCTGATCGGCCTCCTCCAGGTACTGGGTGGTGAGCAGCACCGTGGTGCCGGTGGAGACCAGAGCACGCACCGCCTTCCACACCTCGCCGCGGCTGCGCGGGTCGAGCCCCGTGGTGGGCTCGTCGAGGAAGAGCACGGGCGGGGAGAGGATCATGCCGGCCGCCAGGTCGAGCCGGCGCCGCATGCCGCCCGAGTACTCCTTGACGGGGCCCGGGTGCTCCAGGCCGAACATGTCCAGCAGCTCGGCGGCCCTGGCCCGGGCCGCGCGGGCGTCCAGGTGGTAGAGGCGGCCGAACAGCTCCAGGTTCTGCGTGCCGGTCAGCACCTCGTCCACCGCCACGTGCTGGCCGACCAGGCCGATGCTCCGCCGTACGAGCCGGGGGCGGGCCGCCACGTCGAACCCCGCCACCTCCGCGCGGCCGCCGTCCGGGCGCAGGAGCGTGGTGAGGATCCGGACGGCCGTGGTCTTGCCCGCGCCGTTCGGGCCGAGCAGGCCGCAGACCGTGCCCTCGGCGACCTCCAGGTCGAAGCCGTCAAGGGCCGTCTTCTTGCCGTACGTCTTGCGCAGCCCCTGTGCGAGTACCGCCGCCATAACGCCTCCTCGAATTCCGTACGCCGTACCGTACAGCATACGGTTCGATGATTGCAACCGTACGGTGTACCGTACGAAGGTGACGATCGAGTACTCCGGCAAGGGCGACCCGGCGCGCAGCCTGGCGCTGCTCTGGCGCACCAGCGAGCGGACCAGCCGCAGGGGCAAGCCCGACCTGAGCGTCGACCGGATCGTGCGCGCCGCCATCGAGGTGGCCGACGCCGAAGGCCTCCAGGCGCTGTCGATGCGCCGCGTCGCCGAGCGGCTCGGGGTCGGCACGATGTCGCTCTACACGTACGTGCCGGGCAAGCCGGAGCTGCTCGACGTCATGCTCGACACCGTCTACGGCGAGACCGCGCGGCCGGAGGACGTGCCCGGCGGCTGGCGGGCCAGGCTGACGCTGGTCGCCAGGGAGAACTGGGCGCTCTACCAGCGACACCCCTGGCTCCTGCAGGTGGCGACCAACCGCCCGGTGCTGGGGCCGAACGTCACGGCCAAGTACGACTACGAGCTGCGTGCCGTCGACGGCATCGGGCTGACGGACGTGGAGATGGACTCGGTGATCACCCTGGTGACCGGGTTCGTGCACGGCACGGCCAGGGGGGCGGTGGAGGCCGCGCAGGCGGAGAGCCAGACCGGGCTGAGCGACGAGCAGTGGTGGGCGGCGCACGCGCCGTTCCTCAGCCGGATCGCCGACGCGTCACAGTGGCCGACGGCCTCGCGCGTCGGGCAGGCCGCGGCCGAGGCCCTGGGCGGCGCGTACAGCCCCGAGCACGCCTTCGAGTTCGGCCTGGAACGCGTCCTCGACGGCATCGACACGCTGATCAGCCGGAGAACCGGATCGGCCTGACGCCCCCTCCCTGCCCGCCGAGCCGGCCCGACCCGACAACCCCTGCCCGGCCGACACCGCTCCCCAGAAGAACCCCAGCCGATCATCGCCCCCGCTCTCCAGAAGGACCCCAGCCGAAATACGGGGCTAGCGGTCAGCCGCTTCCTTGGCAGGGGCCGGGCGCCGGAGCTCGGGCGGCCCCGCGGCGGCGAGCGCGATGCCGAGCTGCTGCTCCGTAGGCGGCACCGTCCAGGTCAGTCCGGGCCCGCCGTTGGCGATCACGCTGGTCAGCAGGCTGCGGAGCACCACCTCGCCGGGCGCCCCCGGCTGTCGCGCCCGCGACTCGTCGTACTGGTCGCGGATCCGGGCCAGGTCGAGCAGCATCGTGGTGCCCGCCGGCCCGTCACCCAGCACGGCCACCTCCAGCGCGCCCAGGCCGTCGGCGCCGGACCAGGCGCCGATGCCCGCCACTCCCTGAGGGCAGACGATCTGGCGCACCTCGTCGGCGAAGCGCCCGCCGTCCGCCCAGCCCGCCCAGCCCGCCCGCAGATGCAGCACGCCCGGCTCCTCGGTGGCCAGGAACTCGGCCATCAGCTCGCCGACCGTGGTCTGCGGATCGTGCATGGCCGCCTGCCCGCGGGCGGCGAACCGGCCGGCGAGCAGGTCGAGCGAGATGAGCCGCGGCGGCTCGAACACCGTCAGGACCCCGAACTCCCCGCCGAGATCAACCGGGGTCCCCGCGTCGGCGAAGGCCCTCAGCCCCTCCAGCAACGCGGTCGCGCCCTCGTCCCCCAGCCGCGCCGCCCAGCCCGGCCTGCGCTCGGCCGCCGGCCCACTGTCGGCCGCACCGCGGCGGAACCACCAGACGGCCACGCCGATCACCACGGCCGCGGCGAGCGCGATCCACATGCCGCCTGCTAGGAGACGGGCGCCGCACGCAGGCGTACGACGTGCTCCACGAGCGAGATCAGCGTCCCCTTCACCGATTCGCGGTGCCGCGCGTCGGTACGCACGATCGGCACGTTCGACGAGAGCGCCAGCGCTTCGCGCACCTCGTCGTCCGAGTGCTGGAACTGACCGTCCCAGCCGTTGATGCCGACCACGAACGGCAGTTTGGCCTCTTCGAAGTAGTCGATCGCGGGGAAGCTGTCGGCCAGCCGCCGCGTGTCGAGCAGCACCACGGCGCCGATCGCGCCGCGCACCAGGTCGTCCCACATGAACCAGAACCGGTGCTGTCCGGGCGTGCCGAACAGGTAGAGAATCAGGTCACGGTCGAGCGACACGCGCCCGAAGTCCATGGCCACGGTCGTCGTCTGCTTGTTCGGCGTCATGCCGAGGTCGTCGATGCCCGCGGACGCGTCGGTCATGACCGCTTCCGTGGTGAGCGGCAGGATCTCGGACACCGCCCCCACGAACGTCGTTTTGCCGACGCCGAACCCGCCCGCGACGACGATCTTCGTCGACGTGAGGCCGGGGCTAGAGCCTGCGAAGTCCACTGAGCACCCTTTCGAGCATATTGAGGTCTGGCTGTCCCTCGCTGAGACGTGGCTGGTGCAGGCGGACAAGCCCTTCGTCGGACATGTCCGCCACGAGCACTCGGGCCACGCCCAGCGGGACACGGAGCAGGGCCGAGATCTCGGCGACCGACCGGAACGTGCGACAGAGTTGCATGATGGCCTCTTGCTCGGGAGTGAGCATGGACATCTCGTCATCCGGTATGGACATCGACGAGATCAGCGTCTCCATCGCAAGGTGGTAGCGCGGCTCTGAACGACCGCCGGTCACCGCGTACGGACGGAACAGGGGCTCATCGTCCCCGGTTCCGTCAATGCCGTACACGGCCCTCCCCCATCAGTTCCATTGCATCACCGCGTCCTGGCCGCCTGCAGTTCCGCGCGCAGGGCCGGCGTCAGCGCCTGGCCCGCCCTGTCGACCAGCAGCGTCATCTGGTACGCCACCAGTCCCATGTCGCAGTCGATCCCGGCCAGCACCGTGAGCACGGAGCCGTCGCTGATCGCCATCACGACGAGCAGCCCGCGCTGCATCTCGACGACGGTCTGCGACACCGAGCCGCCCTCGAACACCCTGGACGCGCCCACGGTCAGGCTCAGCAGGCCCGCGGACACCGCCGCCAGCTGGTCGGCGCGGTCGGGTGGGAAGCCCTCGGAACTGGCCAGGCAGAGGCCGTCGGCGGAGACGACGACGGCATGCGCGACTCCGGGCGTGTTCCGCACGAAGTCGGTGATCAGCCAGTCGAACCTGTGGGCTTCATGGCTAAGGGTGGTCACTCGCCCTCCCCGGCAGGACGCTCAATCACTGTTGTTCCTCCTGTCCACGTACTTCCGCACGACCCCGCCGTACTCCCTGCTGGAAGTTGGCCAACCTGCTGCGCGCCCGGTCGGCGGAGACCGGCGGCATCGGGGCCTGCCGCTGCGATTGCTGCGGTGGGCCGGCCGTGCCAGGAACCAGGTTCGCCTTGGGAGTGCGCTTGGGTAGCCCTGAGGACGTGGTGCCCCCAAGGCTGGGATCGCTCGCGGCGGCCGCCGCCGCCCGCCAACCGGCGTCAGCGGCGTTTCGCCACGATTCCTCCCCAGAGAGTACGGCTTGTGAGGGGGTTGACTCATCCCGGCTCGAAGATTCCCCCGGCTGCTCTTCCGGCGCCCTGCGGAACCAGGCGGATTCCACGGCGGCGAAGATCGGCAGGAACTCCTCCTGACCGGGCTCCATGGGCGAGACGTCCACCGACGGCGGCGACTCCGGCCGGCGCACCTCACCTGTGGTGTAAGGCGTCTGGAAGGCACCATCCGACCCGGGACCGACGGGCCCGGGGAAGGAGGGGAAGGCGCCGGTGCGTTCCTGGCTCGGGTACGACGGGGGCTGGGTCGGGTACCTCGGCGCCCGGTGCCCCGGCTGCGTCCGGCCGGGCGGCTGCGCCGCCTGTCCCGGGTCGGGGTACGACGGGGCCTGGTTCGGGTACGACGGGTAGCCGCCCGAGTCGAAGGACGGCCGGTGGGCGCCGCCGTCCGTGTCGGCGGTGAAGGGCTGAGACGGCCCGGAGCCGGCGTCGAAGGAGTCGAAGGTGGCGAACGAGCGGAACGTCCCGTTCGGCGCGGGAACGCCGTTGGGCGGCGTGGCGGGCGGCGCACCGTTCGCGGGCATCCCGTTCGGAGGCATGCCGTTCGGGGGCGGGCCCCCGTAGGCGGGCCGCTGGGGCGGTTGCGACCGGTTGCCGTCGGGGATCAGCGACGGCGGCAGCAGCACCATGGCGATCAGCCCGGCGCCGTCGCCCTTGCGGAGCTGGACCCGGATGCCGTGGCGCAGCGCCAGCCGGCCGACCACGAACAGGCCCATCCGCCGGGACACCGACACGTCCACGACCGGCGGCTCGGCCAGCCGGCGGTTGGCCTCGGCGAGCTCGTCCTCGGTCATGCTGATGCCGACGTCGTTCACCGACAGCAGCGCGCCGCCGCCTTCGATGAGGCTGCTCGACACCACGACGTTGGAGTTGTTCGGCGAGAACTGGATGGCGTTCTCGACCAGCTCGGCCACCAGGTGGACCAGGTCGTTGGCCGCGCTGCCGAGCACCGAGGTGGTCCGGTGCACCTTGACCTGCACGCGCTCGTAGCCCTCGACCTCCGACAGCGCCGCGCGGACCACGTCGACCAGCTTGGCCGGCTGGCTGCGCCTGCGGGCGGCCTCGTGCCCGGCCAGGACCAGGAGGTTCTCGGAGTTGCGCCGCATGCGGGTGGCCAGGTGGTCGAGCTTGAACAGGTCGGCCAGCCGGCCGCCGTCCTGCTCGCCCTTCTCCAGGCCGTCGATGAGCGAGATCTGCCGCTCCACCAGCGTCTGGGTGCGGCGCGAAAGGTTGACGAACATCGAGCTGATGTTGCTGCGGAGGTCGGCCTCCTCGCCCGCCAGCCGTACGGCCTGGCGGTGCACCTGGTCGAAGGCCCTGGCCACGTCGCCGATCTCGTCGTCGCCCTCGACCTCGATCGGGCGGATGTCGGCGGGCGCGTCACCGGTGACGCGCAGCTTGCGCACCACGTCGGGCAGCCGGAACCCGGCGATCTCCAGGGCCTCGGCACGCAGCCGGCGCAGCGGCGCCACCATCGAGCGGGCGATTGCGACGGTGAAGAGCAAGACGAGCAGCAGTAGCGCTATGATCAACACAGCGGCGATGATCGCGTTTCGGGTCTCGGAGTCGCGGAGCTCCTGGCTGCGCAGCGCCACCTTCTGGCTCAGATCGCCCTCGATCGAGTGCAGGATGTCGATGGTGACGGCGTTGTCGTCGAACCACTGGTCCGGTGCCGGCTTGGCGGGGTCCGTCTGGGCGAGCAGGTTGTCCCTGATCCGCACGCCCGGTGCCTTGCCGGCGGCGAGCGTGATGGCGCGGGCCTTGGTCAGCTCGGTGTTGAAATACTCGGGCGCCGTCATCGCCTTGGCCAGCGCGAGGCCCACGACGGGCCCGGCCTCCTGGCCGACGGCCGCGACCTCGGAGCGCTGCCGGGCGTTGGAGGCGATGAATCGCTCCACCTCCTTGGCGTCCACGCTGGCGGAGTTGTAGTAGCCCTTGAGCAGCTGAACGCGCTGCCTGGACACCTCCTCCTTCGCGCGCGCCAGCGCGCTCAGCGCGCGGAACTGGCCGATGATCTGCGAGTCGTCGCTGAGCAGGCTCAGCTCGTCGTGCAGCCGGAGCAGCGTGTCGAGCAGCGAGTCGTAGCGGGTGGTGTCCCTCTGGCCCTCGTTGCGGGTCCTGTTCAGGACGTTGAAGTCGTAGCGGGCCCGCTTGACCGCGTTGAGCACGCGGTCGCCGTAGGACTCGTCCATCACCGCCATGTCGGCCTGCACGGCCTTGACCAGCGCGTCGACCCGCTGCTTGCGCTCCTTGTACGGCTCGGTGAGCTTCTTGCGCACCTTGGCGGAGGCGGCCATCCAGCCTCCGGTGTCACGCTCCAGGCCGAGTGCCTGTACCAGGTCGCGGATCCGGCCGGCCTGCTCCGCGGCCAGTGCCGTGCGGTCGTAGTCCCCGATGCTCTGCACCGAGCTCACCACGCGCGCTCCCCCGAGCACGACTCCCGCCATGGTAGGAACCAGGACCAGCGCGGTGAGGCGCCATCTCACTCGCCAGTTGCGCAGCCCCAGCCGGGGCAGCGCCCGCTTTCCGCGGCCCTGCCTCGCGGCGTGGCCGCTCTCGGAGTTCCCCGTAGTCACTGCTTCCGCTACCCCTCAATCATCCCGATCCGTCGGCGGGTCCAGGCCGGTTCATAAGGTAAAGAGCACCCGACTTCCAGGCAAAACGGGCACATAGCTGCAAACATACCCGCAGCTCGTGTGTGCTGTTGGTTATCGAAGTGCCGCAAGCACTTGATCACGGACCTGGGTCCGCTGCGCACCGTCGCTGAGGGGCCGTCCGGCACGATCGACCACGTAGAAGACGTCCACCGCCTCCGCGCCGAGAGTCTCCACGCGAGCGGCCCTCACGTCAAGACCACATTCGCCGAATGCCCGTCCAATGCGCCACAGGAGTCCCGGTCTGTCATGGGCCCTGACTTCGACCACAGTGGCGGTCGCGGAGGCATCGTCTACCAAGGTCACACGGGGCGGAGCGACAGGAACACGAGCGGGCCTCATAGACCTCGTACGGCGGGCCAGACGCTGTTCGATGTCAAGGCGTCCAGCAAGGACCAGACGAAGATCGGCTTCCAGGGTGGCGGGGTCCGGCGGGGAGCCGTATTCGGGGACGACGGAGAACTCGATCACCGCGGTGGAGCCGGCGGCGGCGGACGAGGCGGAGCGGACGATCAGCCGGTGCGCGGCCAGCACGCCGGCGGCGCTCCACAGCAACCCGGCCCGGTCGGGGGCGACGACCGTGACGGCTCCGCCGACGACGCGAACGGCGCCGCCGCCGTGGCGGGCCAGCGCGGCCTGCGCGGCCGACAGGCTGGGCGGCTTGGGCGGCGGTGAGCCGGACAGCACGGAGCGGACGCGGCGCACGAGGTCGGCGACGAGCCCGGCCTTCCAGGCGTTCCAGGCGGCCGGACCGGTGGCGTGCCCGTCGGAGACGGCCAGCGCGGCGAGCAGGTCGAGCACCTCACGCGACCCGACCGTGGCGGCGACCTTCTCGATCGTGACCGGATCGTCGAGGTCTCTGCGGGTCGCGGTCTCGGGCAGCAGCAGATGGTGACGGACGACCGTGGCCAGCGTGTCGACATCGTGCGGGGGCAGGCCGATGCGGGCCCCGATGTCGCGGACCACGACCTCGCCGGTGGCCGAGTGGTCTCCGGGCCAGCCCTTGCCGATGTCGTGGAACAGCGCCGAGATCAGCAGCAGGTCGGGGCGGGACACCTCGCGGGTGTGGCTGGCGGCGTTCGCGGCCGCCTCGATCAGGTGCCGGTCGACGGTGAACCGGTGGATCGGGTTGCGCTGCGGGCGGTGTCGCACGCGCTCCCAGTCAGGAAGCAGCTTGACAAGAATGCCCGCCTGGTCGAGCTCCTCCCAGACGGGCACGGCGGCGCGGCCCGCGCCGAGGATGGACACCAGCGCGTCACGGGCCTCCTCGGGCCACGGCACCGGCATCGGAGGCGACTGAGCGGCCAGAACGGACATGGTGGCGGGGGCGAGGGGCAACCCCGAGTCGGCCGCCGCGGCGGCGGCACGCAGCACCAGGACCGGGTCCTTGCGCGGGTCGACGCCACGGGCGAGCACCACTTCACCACCGTGCTCGACCACGCCGTCGGCCAGCGGGCGGCGCCCCCGTGGAGCCGGTCCCGACAGGAGTCTGTCAACCGTGCGCCACGTGGCGTCGAAGGCGTGGGAGATCGTCCGGCCCGCCTCGGCGAGCCTGCGCATCAGCGCCTCGGCGTCGAGCAGCCCGAGCAGCCCGGCGACGGCGTCCTGCTCCTGGAGCACCAGCCTGTCGGCGCCGCGCGCGGTGACGACGTGCAGGGCGTGCCGTACGTCGAGGATGAACTCATAGGCCTCACGCGCCCGGGGACCGGGCGCGGAGGCGACCCAGGCCGCTGCCACGGCCTGCATGGCTTGGACGTCGCGAAGGCCGCCGCGGCCGTCCTTGAGGTCGGGTTCGAGCAGGAAGGCCAGCTCGCCGCTGACCTGGGCGCGCCGGTCCGCCGACTCGCGCAGCTCGCCGAGCCGGCGGCGGGAGTCGGCGCGCCACTCGGCGAGCACCGCCTCCCTGGCCTTCTTCGTCAGCTCGGGATCGCCCGCTATGTGCCTGGCCTGGATGAGGCCCAGCACGGCCTTGAGGTCGTCGCGGGCGACCGCCACGGCCTCGTCCACGGTTCGCACCGAATGGTCGAGGCCGATGGCGGAGTCCCAGACCGGGTACCAGATGCGGTCGGCGATCCTCGCCACGTCGTCCCTGCCGTTGTGCAGGAGGACCAGGTCGAGGTCGCTTCCAGGGGCCAGCTCTCCGCGCCCCAGGCTCCCCACGGCGACCAGCGCGACGTGCTCGCCGTCACTCGCCGTGCGGAAGAGGTCTTTGAGCCAGCGATCGGTGTCCGCGGCCCGCTCTTTGCGGGCCGCGGAGTACGTACGAGCCTCACCCCTCACAGGGCCTCTGGACCCCGTTCTCCGGTGCGGACCCGGATCACCGTGTCGACCGGGACGGACCACACCTTGCCGTCACCGATCTTGCCTGTCTGGGCCGCCTTGACGATGACATCGATCACGTCCTCGGCGTCCTCCTCCTCGGTCAGCACCTCGAGGCGCACCTTGGGGACGAGGTCCACTTGGTACTCGGCGCCGCGATAGACCTCGGTGTGGCCGCGCTGGCGGCCGTAGCCGCTCGCCTCGCTGACCGTCATGCCCTTGACGCCGAACTGTTCGAGGGCCGCCTTCACGTCGTCCAGTTTGAACGGTTTGATGACGGCGGTGATGAGCCTCATGCTTCCACCTTCTTGGGGGCCGGGGTGACGACTGGGCCGTTCGGGGAGGACACGCCGGAAGCGTGGACTGTGCCGAGGTCGTAACCCGTCTCGGCGTGGGTGGTGACGTCGATGCCGGTGACCTCGTCCTCGACCGGGATGCGGAAGCCCATCGTCTTGTCGATGATCTTAGCGACGACCCAGGTGATGATGAAGGAGTAGCCGCCGACGGCGATCGGGCCCAGCACCTGGAGGCCGAGCTGAGTGAGGCCACCGCCGTAGAACAGGCCCTTGTTCTGCTGCTCCAGGAAGGGGTACGCGGCCAGGAAGCCGAGCGAGACGGCGCCGATCACGCCGCCGACCAGGTGCACGCCGACCACGTCGAGCGAGTCGTCGAAGTTGAAGCGGTACTTCAGGCCGACCGCGTAGGCGCAGACCGCACCGGCGATCAGGCCGAGCAGCATCGCGGCCCAGGGGTCGATGAACCCACAGGCCGGGGTGATGGCGACCAGACCGGCGACCGCACCGGAGGCGACGCCGAGGCTGGTGGCGTGGCCGTCGCGCAGCTTCTCCACCACGATCCAGGCGCCGGCCGCGACGGCGGTGGCGATCTGGGTGTTCATGAACGCCAGGCCGGCCGTGCCGTCGACCGCCAGCTCGGAGCCCGCGTTGAAGCCGAACCAGCCGAACCACAGGAGGCCCACACCGAGCAGCACCAGTGTCAGGTTGTGCGGCCGCATCGGCTCCTTGCGCCAGCCCTTGCGCTTGCCCAGCACCAGGGCCAGCGCCAGCGCCGCGGCACCGGCGTTGATGTGGACGACCGTGCCTCCGGCGAAGTCCTCGATGCCCAGGGCGTTCAG
The DNA here is from genome assembly GCF_040638335.1 of Nonomuraea sp. NPDC026600. Lineage (NCBI taxonomy): Bacteria > Bacillati > Actinomycetota > Actinomycetes > Streptosporangiales > Streptosporangiaceae > Nonomuraea > Nonomuraea sp. NPDC026600. The sequence goes on along the minus strand of NZ_JBEZYD010000022.1, from coordinate 150,983 downwards.
CCAGCCGGTGCCCCACACCCAGTGGGCGATGGGGAAGTAGACGATGCTCGCCCAGATGAAGCTGAACAGCACCCAGGCGCCGAACTTGGCGCGGTCGGCGATGGCGCCGCTGATCAGCGCGACGGTGATGATGGCGAACGTCATCTGGAAGGCCGAGAACACCAGGCTGGGCATGCCGGTGCCGTCGGGCTTGGTGGCCGTGTCGACCAGGCTCTGCAGCCCCAGGGCGTCGAAACCACCGACGAAGTTGTTCAGCCAGGACATGCTGTTGTCGGTGAACGCCAGCGAGTGCCCGAAGAGCACCCAGGCGATGGTGACGGTGATGATGCTGACGAACGACATCATCATCATGTTCAGGACGCTCTTGGCCCTGGTCATGCCCCCGTAGAAGAACGCGAGTCCTGGTGTCATGAGCAGCACCAGTGCGGTGGCCGCTAGCATCCAGGCTGTCGTGCCGCTATCGATCTTCACGACGCGACCCTCCTTACATGTGACGTGTGGCCACAGCGTGTTCGCCCGGAGTTTCGTGGCTCGACCAGGTGTGTTTCACGTTCGTGAATCTCGACCTACTGGTGTTTCGTGCATGTTTCGGACGACAAGCTCCGAACATTCGGTCATAGACTTAGGGTCGCCTTACCTAATCTATCCAAGGAATCTTCATGCGCCTGGCCCTCCTGCTCCCCCTTCTCGTACTGACCGCCTGTGGCACTGCCACCACTGCCCAGCAGGCGGGGCCGACCAGGACCGTCACACACGCCATGGGCCAGACGAAGGTGCCGATGGAGCCGAAGCGGGTCGTGGTCCTCGACACCGACAAGCTCGACACGATGGTCTCGCTGGGCCTGGCCCCCGTGGGCGCGGCCCAGGCGACCGAGAGCCAGTCGTGGCCGAAGTACCTCGGCACGGCGCTGTCGGCGACCAAGGCGGTGGGCACGACCCAGCAGCCGAACATCGAGGCCATCATGGCGCTCAAGCCGGACCTCATCCTCGGCACGAAGTTCCGGCAGGCGGCCTTCTACGACAAGCTCAGCAAGATCGCCCCGACCGTGTTCACGGAGAAGGTGGGCGTCACCTGGAAGCAGAACTTCCTGCTCGACGCCGAGGCCCTGGGCAAGAAGGAGCAGGCGACCGGGCTGCTGTCGGCCTACGAGACGCGGGCCAAGCAGGTCGGCGCCAAGTACGCGAAGCTGAAGGTGAGCATCGTCCGCTTCATGCCGACGGAGATCCGGATGTACGGTCCCGAGTCGTTCAGCGGCATCGTGGTCGGCGACGCCGGCATCCCGCGACCGGAGGCGCAGCAGCTCGCCACCCAGCAGGACAAGCGCTTCGGCAAGCTGAGCCAGGAGAACATCGCCCAGGCCGACGCCGACGCCGTCTTCTACACCGCCTACGGCGACGCGGCGGCCAAGAGCCAGGCGTCGGTCACCGGCGGCCCGCTCTGGAAGAACCTCGGGGCCGTCAAGTCGGGCAACGCCCACAACGTGGACGACGAGGTCTGGATGCTCGGCATCGGCGTCACCGCCGCGGGCGGAATCCTCGACGACCTGGACAAATACCTGGCCCCGCTCGCCTGACCAGCCCCCTCCGATCAGCCCCGGAACCGCTTGGGCTGATCAGCCCCAGAACCGGCGCAAGTGCGGCACGAGCTCGCTCGCCCGCTCATCGGGGAAGAACAGCCGCCCGCCCTCGATCTCCACGACCTCCTTGACGCCGGGGATCGTGTCGCGCAGCCAGTGGGCCCAGCTCACGTCGAAGAAGACGTCGCCGGTCCCCCACACCACCAGCGTCGGCACGGCCAGCACGGTGAGCAGCGGCTCGATCGCGACCATGTCCTTGGCGTCGATCGAGGTCAGCAGCCGCTCGAAGGCGCGCGGCCCGCCGGGCTTGTCGAAGATCGGCCGCAGGAAGTGGTCGACCAGGTCCGCCGGGTCGTCGATGCGCTCGTAGCCGTCGCCGAACGCCGTCTGGGCCAGCAGCTCCGGCTGATCCAGCACGGCGGCGGTCAGCGGCGCGAGCTCGCCCCTGGCCGCCAGGTCGACCGTGGGCTTGAACGACTCCGGCGGCGTGTTGGTGTGCACGTCGCAGTTGGTGAGTGTGAGCGAGCGCAGCCGTTCCGGGTGCCGCACGGCGAAGACCTGCGCCACCGCGCCACCCGTGTCGTTGGCCACGAGATCGACCTGGTCCAGGCCGAGCTCGGCGCAGAACTCCTCTAGCGCCTCGGCCAGCGCGGGGATCGAGAGATCGTCGCGCGGCGCGCTGCCGCCGTGCAGAGGCAGGTCGATCGCCACGCATCTGCGCTCGTCGCGCAGCTCGGCGATGACGTTCCGCCACAGGTACGAACTGGTGCCGACGCCGTGCACGAACAGGGCGACGGGCCCCTCGCCGACGTCCACGTAGCTGATGCCGTCCATGGCCTGACTCCTTCTTCCAGATTACAAACCGACTGTCGGTATACGAAATTACCGACTGACTGTCGGTTTGTCTAGAGTGGTGCCATGAACCTCAAGGCGGAACGCGGCGCGGCCACCCGCGACCAGCTCCTCACGATCGCCACGCGGCTGTTCGCCGAGCACGGCTACGAGGGCACCTCGATCGAGGCGGTACTCCAGGAGTCCGGCCTCAGCAGGGGCGCTCTCTACCACCACTACGCGGGCAAGGAAGCCCTGTTCAGAGCGGTTCTGGAAGCGACGGAGGCGGCCATCGGCGTGAAGATCGTCGAAGCGGTCGTGGGCATCACCGACCCCGCCGAGGCGCTCCGGGCGGGCGTGCTGGCCTGGGTCAGGCTCGCGGGCGATCCGGTGATCCAGCGCATCGTGCTGATCGACGCGCCCTCGGTGCTGGGCTGGGAGCAGTGGCGGGCGCTGGAGGAGCGCTACTCGTTCGGCATGCTGAAGTCCGCGCTACAGGCCACGGACGCGATCCCCGCCGCCTTCCTGGACCTGCACGCCCACATGCTCCTCGCCGCCATCAACGAGAGCGCCCTGCTGGTCGCCAGAGGCGGCAACCGAGAAACGGCGGAGGCAGCGGTGGAGGAATTCCTACGACGCCTCCTGCGACGCCCGTAGGGAGCGCGCCCCTGGACAGACGCCAGCGGAGCACGGTGGGGGGCGCCCACCGTGCTCCGCCGTAAAACAAAATGGTGGTTAAGCCGCCGCGGTGGCCATCTTGCGGAGACGAGCAAGCGCGTCGCGCTCGATGCGGCGGGCGCGGTCGCGGCCGATGCCGTACCGCTCCCCCACCTCAGTGAGCGTGTGCTCGCGGCCGTCCACCAGCCCATACCGCCAGCGCAGCATGTCCCGGGTGTCCCCCTCGAGATCGGTCAGCCACTGGTCGAGCCGTTCGCGCTCCAGGATGTCGATCGCCTGCTGCTCCGGATCGGCCCAGGTCTCGTCGGCGATCATGTCGCCCAGCTCGGTCTCGTCCTCGTCGCCCACGCCGAGCTGCAGCGACACCGGGTCGGACGCCCAGCGGCGCAGTTCGCGGACCCGCTCGATCGGGAGCTCGAGGATCCCGGCGAGGTCGTCGTCGGTCGGCTCGACGTCGAACTCCGCCAGCATGTCCCTGCGCACCCGCATCAGCCTGGTCATCTGCTCACCCGCGTGCGTGGGCAGCCGCACCGGCCGCGCCTGCTCGTGGATGGCCCGGCCCACCGACTGCCTGATCCACCATGTGGCGTATGTCGAGAACTTGTACCCCCGCTTGTAGTCGAACTTCTCCACCGCGCGCACCAGGCCCAGGTTCCCCTCCTGGACCAGGTCGATCAGTGGCATGCCGCGCCCCGAATACTTGCGCGCCACCGCTACCACCAGGCGCAGGTTCGCCTGGATGAACTCGTCTTTCGCCCGCCGGCCGGAGATCGCGACGCGCTCCAGCTCCTCATCGGCGGCGTCGCCGATGCGCGGCTCCGAGCCCCCGCTGTCGAGCAGCTGCTCGGCGAAGAGGCCCGCCTCGATGCGCTTGGCGAGCTCCACCTCTTCCTCCGCCGTGAGCAGCGGGACCCGCCCGATTTCCGCCAGGTAGGTCCCCAGCAGATCGCGATCAGCGACGTGCTGCTCCTGCGTGCGACTCCCCGTAGGCCTTGCCATCCCCAGGCACCTCGTTCCGCAGCTGCGTTCTATATCCGGCCAACGTCCGGCCAGATGCAAAGATTCCCTAAAGAGCTACGACCAGGGGACGGTTCTGGATGTCCTCCTAAAGGAGGAGACCGCCGAGAAACACCTGGTGAACAAGGGGAACACCGGGTCGATAGGCCAGATGCACGTAAGAAGGGGCGTCCAGCACGACGAGGTCCGCGCGGGCTCCCGGCCTCAGCCATCCTACGTCTGTACGCCGCAGCGCGCGGGCCCCACCACGCGTCGCGGCCCTGACCGCCTCCAGCGGCGTCATGCCCATCTCCCGTACGGCCAGCGCCACGCAGAACGCCATCGACGAGGTGTACGACGACCCGGGATTGCAGTCGGTGGCCAGCGCGACGACCGCCCCCGCGTCGAGCAGCTTGATCCCGTCGAACAGCACAGTGGTCATCGGACCCGTCCAATCGCCTCGGTCAGCATGGCGCCCACGTCACCCAGCGTGTGCCGGCCCTGCGACACGACGCGCCGGCCACCCGAGACGACCGAGTGCACGTCGGCTGCCGTAGCCGCGAACACCACCGCCTCCAGCCCGCCGGCACCCGCCGTACGGACCGAGTCGAGGCGTACCGAGACCAGGTCGGCCCACGCGCCCGGCACGAGCAGCCCGGCGTCGGGGAAGCCCAGCGAGGTGTGGCCCGCGCCGGCGGCGGCGGTCAGGAGCTCGGCGGCGCGCCAGTGGCCGCGTTCGCCGGTGGCCAGCCGTTCGTCCAGCTCGACCGCGCGGGCCTCCTCGAACAGGTCGATGACGGCATGGCTGTCGGAGCCGAGCGTGATCGGCGCGCCGTGGTCGAACAGCGTCCTGGCGGGCCCGATGCCGTCGGCGAGGTCGCGTTCGGTGGTGGGGCACATGCAGATGTGCGTGCCCGACTGGGCGAGCAGCTCGATGTCGACGTCGCTCAGGTGGGTGGCGTGCACGGCGGTGGACCGCGGCCCGAGCACGCCCCGTTCGTGCAGCACCTGCACCGGGCTGGCCGCGTACATCTCCACGCACGCGGCGTTCTCCGCCCGCTGCTCGGAGACGTGCGCGTGCAGCGGCGCGGCATGGTGGTGGGAGAACTCGGCGATCACCGGCATCTGCTCCGGCGGCACGGCCCGCACCGAGTGCACGGCCGCGCCGATCTCCACGTCGTGCTGCCCCTCGTAGGCGGCGGCCAGGTCGCCGGCCCGGGTCGCCCACCGGTCGGCGTCGCCGTCCCCGAAGCGCACCTGCGCCCCCGCCAGGCCCGTGCCGCCACCGGCCGCCGAGCCGGCCGCCGTGCCCATGCCGATGCCGCCGGTCAGGTAGCAGGTGTCGAGCAGCGCGATGCGCAGGCCCGCGTCACGGGCGGCCTGGATGAGCGCGTGGCCCATCGCGTTCGCGTCCTCGTACGGCCGTCCGTCCGGCGCGTGGTGCAGATAGTGGAACTCGCCCACACAGGTGATCCCGGCCAGCGCCATCTCCGCGTAGGCGGCCCTGGCCAGCGCCAGGTAGCTGTCGGGGTCGAGCGCCGCGGCCACCTCGTACATCCGGTCGCGCCACGTCCAGAAGTCGCCCGCGCCCGCCTGCGTGGCCCCGCGCAGCGCCCGGTGGAAGGCGTGGGAGTGGGCGTTGGCCAGGCCGGGGATGGTCAGGCCCGCCAGGCGTTCGGCGCCGCCCGGCTCCCCTCGGGTCACGTCGGCGATGCGGGCCCCGTCGACCTCGACGAGCACGCTTTCGGCGACGCCGTCGGGCAGCCAGGCGTGTTCGCACCAGTAGGTCACCAACACAGGTCCTCCAGAACGTTCGCGAGGGCGACGACTCCCGATTCGCAGTCTGCCTGCTCAGGCTGCTCATCAGGGTGGTGGGACACGGTAGTGAATGGATCCATTCAGTTGACCGGGCCCGCGCTGGGCCGCAGCATGAGTTCGGTCAGATGGGCGTCGGGTCCGGCGTTGAGGGCGGCCAGCACCGCGCGGGCCACGGACTCGGGTGTGAGGTACTTGTCCGGCTCGAACTCGCCGCCCTCCTGAGCGCGGACGCCCCGCTGCATGTCGGTGGCCACCCGACCTGGGTAGACGGTCGTCACCTTGAGGTCGGTCTCCTCCTGGCGCAGCGCGTCGGCGAAGGCCCGCAGCGCGAACTTGCTCGCCGCGTAGGCGCCCCAGCCGGGGTTCGCCCGGAGCCCGGCGCCGGAGTTGACGCAGACCACGTGACCGCCGGCCCGCCTGAGCGCGGGCAGCACCAGCCGGGTGAGCTCGGCAACGGCTATCACGTTGAGCTCCATCGTCTCCCGCCACGCGCCGGCGGTGAGTTCCGCGAGCTTGCCGAGTGTGCCGATCCCGGCGCTGTGCACGAGCACGTCGAGCCGCTCGACGCCCGCCACGTCGGCCTCGGCGATCTCGGTCAGCTCCACCGGCCACGCCCTCGCGTCGGGCAGCCCGGCCGCCAGGGCGGCGAGCGCGTCGCCGTCACGGCCGCCGAGTATGACGTGGTGCGTGGGCCCCAGCGCCCTGGCGATCGCCTCGCCGATACCACGAGACGCGCCGGTGACCAGCGCGGTTGGTCGTTCAGTCATGCGGATCAGTTTATGACCTTGACAGGCATTCAAATTTGAATACAAACTTGAGTATGTCTTCGACGCGCGTTCTCATCCTCGGTTGCCTGCTCGACAAGCCGCTCAACGGATATCAGGTCCGCAGGCACCTGGAGGTGATGGGCGCGGAGCACTGGGCCAACGTGGCGTTCGGCTCGATCTACCACGGGCTGGGCAAGATGGCCGAGGAGGGCCTGCTTGAGGTGGTCGAGAGCGGCAAGGGCGGCAAGACGGTCTACGAGGTCACCGAGGCGGGCCGGCTGGAGTTCCGTCGCCTGCTGCTGCAGAACTGGTACGACGTCAAACCGATCGTCGACCCCTTCCAGGTCGCGCTCACGTTCATGGACCGCCTGACCAAACAGGAGATCCTTGACTCGCTCCACGGCAGGATCCGCCAGCTCAAGATGTCCATCGAGGCGATGGAGAGCGCCTACGGCGTCAAACAGCGCTACGGCGCCCCCCGGCACGTGGACGAGAACCTCCGTCTGAGCACGGACATGCTCGCCGCCCAGCTCGCCTGGGCCGAGAAGGCGGTCACCAGGGTCGAAGCAGACGAACTTCCTTAAGGAGCCCACAAATGATCATCGATGCGCACGACTTACGCAAGACATTCACGACCAGGAGCAGGAAGGGCACGCAGACCGTGGAAGCGGTCCGGGGCGTCGACCTCGAAGTGCGGAAGGGCGAGATCTTCGGCGTCCTCGGCCCGAACGGCGCCGGCAAGACCACCACGATCAGGATGCTCGCCACCCTGATCACGCCCGACTCCGGCACGGCCGCCATCGCCGGGCACGACCTGCTCAAGGCACCCGGCGCCGTCCGCCGCAACCTGGGCTACGTCAGCCAGGCCGGCGGGGTGGAGGAGAATACCACTCCGCGGGCGCAGATCACGATGGCCGCGAAGATCCACAACCTGCCCGACCCGGCCGGGGCCACGGCCGACGTGCTCGGCCGGTTCGACCTGACGGAGATGGCCGACCGGCCGGGCAGTACGCTCTCCGGCGGCCAGAAGCGGCGGGTGGCCATCGCGCTCGGGCTGGTGCACAGCCCGCCCCTGCTCTTCCTCGACGAGCCCACCACCGGGCTCGACCCCCAGAACCGGGCCAACCTCTGGGACCGCATCAGGCAGTTGCGCGAGCTCGGCACCAGCGTGCTGCTCAGCACCCACTACCTCGACGAGGCCGACGCCCTGTGCGACCGGCTGGTGATCGTCGATCACGGCCAGGTGGTGGCCGAGGGCACGCCGGGCGAGCTCAAGCGCGAGGTGTCCGGCGACGTCGTCACGCTCAGGCTGGACGAGCCGGACCGCGCCGCCGAGACGCTCAAGCCGTACGCGCGTGAGACCCGCGTCGACCACGACGTGCTGCGCGTGTACGTCGACGACGGCGAGCACACACTGCCCACGCTGCTGCGGGCGCTGGAGGAGCAGGATCTCCGCCTGTCCTCGATCGCGCTCGACCGCGCCACCCTCGACGACGTCTTCCTGGCCAAGACCGGCCGATCCCTTCGCGACGCGGGAGCCGCCGCATGATCCGCCACACCCTGCTGTTCCTGACGTACGAGCTGCGCAACACCTTCAGGAACCCGATCTGGCCGCTGTTCGGCATCGTGCAGCCGGTGGTGTACCTGCTGCTGTTCGGCCCGCTGGTGGCGGGATCCTCCGGGCAGCCCATCTCCGCGCAGCTCACGAGCTTCGCGCCGGGCATGCTGGTGATCACCGCGCTGTTCGGGGCGATCGGCGTCGGCTACGGCATGATCTACGAGCTGCGCAGCGGCGTCCTGGAACGCATCGCCGTCAGCCCCGCCTGGCGCCCGGCGATCGTGCTCGGCCGGACCCTCCGAGACGGGGTCGTGCTGGTGCTCCAGTCGATCGTGGTGATCGTGATCGCGCTGGCCATGGGCATGCGCGCCAGCCTGCCGGGACTCGTCATCACGGTGCTGCTCATCGCGGTGACCGGCCTGTTCTCCTCCGGCATCGGATACGGCCTGGCGCTGTCGCTGCGCGACGAGAACGGCATGGCGCAGATCATGCAGTTCTTCGCCCTGCCCATCATGCTGCTGTCGGGGGCGCTGCTGCCGATGACGCTGGCGCCGGAGTGGATGCAGAAGGTGGCCCTGTTCAACCCGATGTACCACCCAGTGGTGGCCGGCCGGGCGCTGTTCGCGGGCGATCTGACCGACGTGTCGATCCCGATCGCGTTCGCCGTCATGCTGGGCCTGGCCGCGCTGACCGTGAGCTGGTCGGTGCGCTCGCTACGCCGGATCGCCGGCTGAGCCGGTTCGGACGGTCAGGCCGGTTCGGACGGATCGCTGGTTAGGAACGTGCCGGTCTCGTCGGTCATCCGCTCGTACTCCTCCAGCCGGGCCTGAGTGCGCAGCGGCGCGGCGTCGGCCATGGCCTCGACCAGCGCCATGGCCAGCGCGAGCGGCGCCGCGTGCGAGTCGAACACGAGCCGATCCCCCACCGGCGCGTCGAGCACCACCTCGGCGGGGAAATCGGCCTTGTCACAGATGACGGCGATCCGCAGGCCCAGTTTCTCCGCGTACTCCAGGGCGTGCATGACCTCGGCCGGATATCGCGGCAGCACCACGGCGAGCAGCCAGTCCGCGCCGGCCCGGCGCGCGGCGTGCAACCCGTCGATCAGCTCCGAGCCGCCGTGCGTCAGCAGCCGTACGTCGGGATGGATCCGGCGCGCGTAGTAGGCGAAGGTGGTGGCCAGCCCGCAGGAGACCCGGAGCCCCAGCACCGGGAGTGGCTCGGTGGCGGCCAGAGACTCCCCCAGCTCCTTGAGCGGGAAGCCCGCCAGCCGCTCCCTGACGGCGGCCAGATTCCTGATCTCGCTGTCGATGGCGCCCTGGAGCAGATTCTCCTCCGGCGGGCCGCCCAGCACCAGCGGACGCAGCGCCTGCCGCAGCTCGGGGTAGCCGGCGAAGCCGAGCACCATGGCGAACCTGGTCACGGACGGCTGGCTCACTCCTGACCGCTCGGCCAGTTCGACGCTGGACAGGAAGATCGCCTCATCGAGATGCTCGGACAGGTAGTGCGCGATCCGTCGCTGCACGGGAGACAGCCGCCGCCCGTCGAGAAGCCCGCCAAGACCGCTGTGGTATCCGCCCGTCACGCCACCTGCAACACCACCTGTCCGACTTCTCATCCCACCTGAATGAACGCATTCATCTATGTCACTCGCGGAGTACTAACTCACCAGGAACTGGGTCGCGGCCAGTTCGCGATAAAGATCGTCCTCCCCCACCAGCTCGGCATGGGTGCCGACCGCGCGCACCCCGCCCGCCTCCATGACCACGATGCGGTCCGCGTTGGTCACCGTGGACAGCCGGTGCGCGATGACCAGCACGGTCGTCTCGGCGGCCACCTCGGCGATGACCTCGCGCAGCCGGAGCTCGTTGACCGCGTCGAGCTGCGAGGTCGCCTCGTCCAGCAGGAGCAGCCTGGGCTTGCGCAGCAGTGCCCTGGCGATCGCCACCCGCTGCCGCTCGCCGCCCGACAGCAGCACGCCCCGGTGCCCGACGGCCGTGTCGAGCCCCTCGGGCAGCCTGGACACCAGGTCGTCGAGGCGGGTACGGACGATCGCCCGCCGCAACTCCTCCTCGGTGGCGTCCTGGGCGGCGAAGAGCAGGTTCTCCTTGAGCGTGCCCGCCAGCACGGGCGCGTCCTGCTCGACGTAGCCGAGTGTGGCCCGCAACTCGGCGAGCGGCCAGTCGCGGATGTCGCGGCCGTCGACCGTGATCCTGCCGTCCTGGTGCTCGTAGAACCGTTCCAGCAGGGCGAACACCGTCGACTTGCCCGCCCCCGACGGCCCCACGAGCGCGGTCAGCCCGCCGGGCGGCACCTCGAAGCTGACTCCGTCGTGCACGGTCGGCCGGTCGTCCCCGTAGCGGAACACCACGTCCTCGAACCGCACACCCACGGGGTCCCCCGCGCCGAGCGCCGTCGTGACCGTGGCACCGACGGGCTCGGCGGGCAGGTCCTCGATCTCCTTGATCCGCTTCATCGCCGCCAGGCCCTGCTGGAGCTGCACCATGCCCTCGACGATCTGCCCGATGGGCGCCACCAGGTAGAACAGGTACAGCAGGAACGCGATCAGCGACGAGACCTCCAGCGCGCCGGAGGCGACCCGCGACCCGCCGACGGCCAGCACGCACAGGAAGGCGATCTGCACCGCCATCCAGGTCGCCACCCCGGCCAGCGAGGTCCACCCGGCCACCTGCAGGCCCCGGTCGCGAGCGCGCTCGGCGGCGCCGCCGACGACCGCGATCTCGCGCTCCTCCGCGCCACTGGCCTTGACCGTGCGGTACGCCTGCAGCGCCCGGTCGAGCACGGCGCCCATCTCGCCGACGGCCTCCTGGGCCTGCTTCTGCGCCCGCTGGATCCGGGGCATCACCAGCCCGGTCAGCCCGCCGATCACCACCACCACGAGCAGCGTGACCAGCAGCAGCACGCCGTCCATGGTCGCCATCATGATGATCGCGCCGACCAGCATGAACACCGCGCCGATCGAGTTCACGATCCCGTTCGTCAGTACGGCCCGCAGCAGCGTCGTGTCACCGGTCACCCGCGACAGCAGGTCGCCGGGCTGGAGCCGGTCCACGTCGGCGACCTTGAGCCGGAACAGCCGATCGACGAGCCGGCGCCGCGCGCCCAGCACGATGCCCTCGCCCGTGCGCTCCATCAAGTACGTGCCCAGCGCCGAGACCACCGCCCCGACCAGCACCGCCACGGTCAGCCCGAGTAACGGCCCGGCCATCGACGTGTTCTGGCCGAAGGCGTCCACCACGTACTTGGCCAGCAACGGCATCGCCAGACCGGCCGCCGAGCCGACCAGACCCAGCAACCCACCGAGGATCAAGATCCTCCGGTGCGGGCGTATGTAGGCGAGCAGCTCTCTGATCACCATGTTCTCCTCTCGCGATATATCCCGACATCCCCAACGAACGGCGGATCAGATTCCACACCCGTCAACCTAAATTGACGACCAAAGTATGTCAACTTTGATTGACCTCTCATTCTCTGGGAGGAGAGACACATCCGATCGCGGAGCGGCGACGAATAGGCGGTCGAGGAACCCGGCCGGAACCTCTCGCTAACGATCAGCCCTCTCGAAAGGACCGAACATGGAGCTCCGGATCAACCGGCGCGCTCTAGTCGGACTGGGCGTCGCGGTGGCGTTGACCGCCTCCTCGTTCGCCCTGCTTCGTACCGACTCCGGCACCGCTTCCTCGCACCGCGAGGCACCGATGATCGCGGGGGACCCGCGTAACGACAACACCGACGTGTACGCGTTCGTCAGCCCCGACAAGGCCGACACGGTGACACTGCTGTCCAACTGGATCCCGTTCCAGGAACCGCAGGGCGGCCCGAACTTCTACACGTTCGACACCAAGTCCCGCTACAACATCAAGATCGACAACGATGGCGACGCCCAGCCCGACATCGTGTACCAGTGGACGTTCCGCGATGAGGACCGGCGCGGCAACGACACGTTCCTGTACAACAACGGGCCCGTCACCTCGCTGAACGACGAGAACCTGCTCTTCCGCCAGCGCTACACGCTCAAGAGGCTCACCGAGCACGGCAGCAGGACGCTCGTCTCGAACGGCATCGTCGCGCCGAGCAACGTCGGCCCCGCCTCGATGCCCGACTACGGCACGCTGCGCGCCCAGTCCCTGAAGGGCCTCCCGCACGGCGGCAAGGCCTACGCCGGCCAGTCCGACGAGGCGTTCTTCCTGGACCTGCGCGTCTTCGACCTGCTCTACGGCGGCAACCTGTCCGAGGTCGGCCAGGACACCACCAAGGGCTACAACGTGAGCACCCTGGCCGTCCAGGTGCCCGCCAGCGACCTGGCGCTCAAGGGCGACGTCGGGCGCAACCCGGTGATCGGTGTCTGGTCCACCACGGACAAGTGGAGCCCGAACGGCTACGCCCAGGTCTCGCGCCTGGGCAACCCGCTGGTCAACGAGGTCGTCATGCCCGCCGGCCTGAAGGACGCGTTCAACTCGCTGCCCCCGGTCAAGGACGCCGGCATCCCGGAAGTGGTCAAGCGGGTCACCGACCCCGAGGTGGCCAGGCTGCTGGAGGGCATCTACGGCATCAAGGCGCCCGCGACCCCGCGCGGCGACCTGGTCGAGATCTTCCTGACCGGCATCGCCAAGGGCAACGGGCCGATCAAGGCCGACCTGAACTCGCAGACCCTCAACAAGGACGCCGGCAAGCTGCGGCCCTCCGAGATGCTGCGGCTCAACATGGCGGTTCCGCCGTCCAAGGACCCCAACCGTCTCGGCGTGCTGGCCGGTGACCTGCAGGGCTTCCCGAACGGCCGCCGCCTGTCCGACGACGTCGTGGACATCGCGCTGCAGGCCGTGGCCGGTGCCGCGCTGTCGGGCAAGCTCGTCCCGGGCCTGACGGACAAGGTCGACCAGAACGACAAGCCCTTCTTCCAGTCCTTCCCGTACATCCCGCTGCCCAGCAACGTGGCTGTGAACAAGCGGTGAAGCCCGACCGGCCGGCCTCCTCTCCGGGCCGGTCGGTCCTCCTCCGCGGCGGGCCCGTCTCCCACACTCCCGCCGCGACCCCGGCCGGCTGGCCGTGCCCCCCGTCAGGGCCAGCCGGCCCTCGACCCGTCTCCGCCGACCCCTTCCGATCTCCGGAGCCTTGGATGCGATCCCTCGCCATAGCCGGTGGCCTCGTCGTGGCCGGCGCGCTGGCCATCACGGCCTACGCCGTGTATGCCCCGCCAGAGACAGCCACCGTGACCACCCAGAACGTGACCTTCACCGAGACGCTGCAGTCCCGCCTGAAGCGCCTGCCCGGCGACTATCGAAGCTGGGCCCAGCTCGGCCTGGAGTACGTCGACCAGGCCAGAGTCACCGGCGACCCGTCGTACTACACCAAGGCCGAAGGCGCCCTGGCCACCGCGACCCGTCTGAACGCCGCCGACGACGCGGTGCTGACCGGCCAGGCGGCGCTCGCCGCCGGCCGCCACGAGTTCTCCGACGCGGTACGGCTGGCGCAACGGGCCATCGGCGCCAACCCGTACAGCGCGGCGGCGCACGGCATCCTGGCCGACGCCAAGACACAGCTCGGCGACCTGAGCGGCGCCTCGAAGGCCGTGGACAGGATGATGGGGCTGCGCCCCGGAGTGGCGGCGTTCGCCCGCGCCTCCTACGCGGCCGAGCTCCGTGGCGACCGGACGAAGGCCCGCGAGTTCCTGGAGTACGCCCAGAACGACGCCTACGCCCCGGCGGACATCGCCTACACCCGCTACTACCTGGGCGAGCTGGCCCTGCACTCGGGCGACCTGGCCGAGGCCGGCACCTGGTACGCCAAGGCGCTCCAGGCCTACCCCGCCTACACCCCGGCGGTCGCCGGACAGGCCAGGGTCGCCGCGCTCAGCGGGCGGACGGCCGAGGCCCTCGACCTCTACCGGCGGGTGGTCGAACGGCTGCCGCTGTCCCAGTACCTCATCGAGCAGGGCGAGACCCGGATCAAGGCGGGCCTGAAGCCCGACTGGACCCTGCTGGAGGCCCAGCGGAAGCTGCTGCGGGCCGCCGGCGTGCGGGACGACCTCACCTGGGCCGAGTTCGAGGCCGACCACGGCGACCCGGCGACGGCCGTACGGCATGCCAGGGCCGAGTACGCGCGCAACCCCAACCTCGTCGCCGCCGACGCGCTCGGCTGGGCCCTGTTCAAGGCGGGCAAGCCGGGCGAGGCGCTGCCGTACGCGAAGAAGGCCACCTCGACCGGCTGGCGCAACCCGCTGCTCGCCTACCACCGCGCCCGGATCGAGCGCGCGCTCGGCAAGCCCGCGCGCGTGGCCCCGGGCTTCGATCCGTCTCTGTCCGCACTGGCGAGGTTCTCATGAGAGTGCTCCGGCTCGGCCTGCTCGTAGGCCTGCTGTTGTCGATGGGCGTGTCGGTCCTGTTCACGACCGCGGCGCGGGCGGAGACGGCGGCCAGGCATCCGCTCGGCAACTTCACCGTCAACCACTACAACGGGCTGCGCGTGCGGCCCGACCGGGTGGAGAACAAGGCGGTCGTGGACGCCGCCGAACTGCCGACGCTCCAGGCCAAACCGGGCGTGGACGCCTCGTACGCGGCCAGGACCTGCGCCACGCTGGCCGCCGCCCAGCGCCTCACCATCGGTGGCACGGCGGTGCCGTGGCGGGTGTCGGGTTCGGAGTTCGCGTACGCGCCCGGGCAGGGCGGCCTGCAGACCAGCCGCCTGACCTGCCGACTCGTCGCCGAGGCCCGTGTGTCGGGCACGGTGTCCTTCGCCGACGCGTTCGAGCAGGACCGGATCGGCTGGCGGGAGATCACCGCCGTCGGCGACGGCCTACGGCTGACCCAGTCGTCCGTGCCGTCGGCCAGTGTGAGCGACGAGCTGCGCAAGTACCCCGAGGACCTGCTGACCAACCCGCTCGACCAGCGCACGGCCACCGTCACGGTCGGCGGCGCGGCCTCCGTCCTGTCCGGCGGCGGCTCCCCCGGCTCGGGCGGTACGCCGTCCGGGCTCGGCACGATCAGCGTCGGCGGGCCGATCGGGGACGCGCTGGCGGCGCTGGACCGGACGTTCACCGGCCTGATCGGCGCCGACTCGCTGACGGTGCCGCTCGGGCTGCTGGCCGTGGGTCTGGCGATGCTGCTCGGGGCCGGGCACGCGCTGATCCCCGGGCACGGCAAGACGATCATGGCCGCGTACCTGGCCGGGCGGCGCGGGCGGCCGCGTGACGCCCTGGTCGTGGGAGCCACGGTTACCGCCACGCACACGGCCGGGGTGCTGGTGGTGGGGCTGCTGCTGAGCGCGTTCACCGCGCTGGCCGGGGAGTCGGTGCTGGGGTGGCTGGGGGTGGCCAGCGGCGTGCTGATCGCCTTCATCGGCCTGCGCCTGCTCCTGTCCACCCGCCGCTCCTCCGGCCACGGACATGGACATGGACATGGACATGGACACGGTCATGGTCATGGTCATGGGGACGAGCACGGGGACGAGCACGGGGACGAGCACGGGCATGGCCACGAGCACGGGCATGGGCACGAGCACGGGCATGGGCACGAACGCTCGACGCGGGCCGGTCTGCTAGGGATGGGGGTGGCGGGCGGGCTGGTGCCGAGCCCGTCGGCGCTCATCGTGCTGCTGGGGGCGATCGCGCTGGGCCGTACCTGGTTCGGGGTGGCGCTGGTCACCGCGTACGGCATCGGCATGGCGGCGACGCTCACCGTCACGGGCCTGCTGCTGGTCAAGCTCGTCGACCGCCTCGAACGCCGCGCCTCGCGGGGGCGTGGCCTGGCCGCCCGGCTGTCCACCCTGGCGCCGCTGGGCACGGCCGGCATGGTGATGCTGCTGGGCGCGGGCCTGGCCCTCCGCTCGGCCATCGCCCTCTAGGGCGCCCGCGCTAGGTGGGCCGGCGGCCGCGTCGGGTGGAGGGCAGGTCGTGGCGTCCCGAGACGAACTCCTGGAAGGCGATCTTGGCCCTGATCACCGGCCGGCGCCACCGTTCCTCCCGGTGCGCGGCCTTGGCCAGCTTCCGCGGCGAGCGCTTCTGGTAGAACAGGTGGGCCCACGGAGAGCCCGGCCTGGCCAGGCGTATCGCGCAGACCACCAGGAGCACCGGTACGAACAGCCCGACCATCCCGGTCCAGATCTTGCCCTTCGACAGGGTGATGACGGCGAGCACCATGTTCGCCACGATCAGCACACCCGGGTTGACCGGCGTCCCGTAGTCGAACGTCAGCGGCCGGAGCCCGGTGAGCAGCAGCCCCGTCACCGCGACCGCGATGAACACCGCGTCGACCGAGGTGCGCCCCTCTTCCTCCCAGTAGACGTCGTGCAGGTGCAGGATCAGCGCGAACTCGTCCAGCACCAGTGCCGACCCGATCCCGAAGACGGCGGCCGCGGCGGCGTAGGCCACCTGCGAGGCCGACGACACGATCAGCCCGCTGACCCCGCCGAGCAGCATGAGCACGACCCCGAACACCACGTGGTGGATGTGCATCTCACCCACGTTGACGTTACGGAACCAGCCGAGCTTCGCCCTGATCAGCCGCACATTGACGCGGGTGGCCACGAAGGCCGCGATGAGCGCGACGAAGAAACAGAGCAGCGGCAGCCGTCCTGTCACGACGATGTTCAGCTCGAACCAGTTCTCCATGACCTTGGAACTGATGTTACGAGCCCCTTCGCCCTCCCCTGACCGCAAGGTCCGGGAAACGAGGAAACGAGCCTCGCGACAGGGCTTCAGGCCAGGAACGCGCGCAGCAGCGCCGCCGTGCCTTCCAGGTGCTCGGAGACCGCTCGACGGGCCCCTTCCGGGTCGCCGGCCAGGATGGCCGCCACGATCGCCTCGTGCTGGAGGGCGGAGTGGTCGAGGTTCACCTGGAGCATCGGGATGGCGTTGAGGAGGTCGCTGACCCGCAGGCGCGCGTCGGCGCAGGCGGTGGCGAGCAGGGGGGAGCCGGTCAGTTCGGCGATCGACAGGTGGAAGGCCGTGTCCAGGCGCCGGTAGTCCTCGACGCCCGCCTTGTTGAGGTCGGCGAGCCGGCCGCGCAGAAGGGCGCGCTGGGCTTCGGTGAGTGTGGCCGCCGCCAGGACCTCCGCCGCCCCGCATTCCACGGCCATCCGGAAGGTCAGCGCGTCGGTGAGGTCGGCCGAGCCCATGTCGGCCACCGCCCTGCGCAGGTCGCCGCTTTCGGGCTGGGGAGGGGCGTAGGTGACGAAGGCGCCGCCGTACCGGCCGCGCCGCACCTCGAGGTAACCGGCGTCCTGGAGCGCCCGGATCGCCTCGCGCAGGGTCACCCTGCTGATGCCGAGCTGGACCGCGAGCTCGCGCTCCGGGGGCAGCTTCCGGCCCGGCGCGACCATGCCAAGCTTGATCGCCTGGAGCAGCCGTTCTACCGTTTCTTCGAAGGCGTTTCCTGCTCTGACCGGCCGTAACACCGTCATCAACCGCGCCGAGTCGTCCAACGTGTCCTCAGGTCTTGACAAGCGATCCCCATATGCACATCAATGGTCTAAGAGTAGCCCAATTAGCCCGAAAGCGAGCGAACTTCCGTGAGCGAGCGAGGTCTTCCAGAACCCGGCCCCCTGTCCGTCGACGAGCTGCGTGACGAGGTGGCCGCCGGGCGGGTCGACACCGTGCTGCTCGCGATCGCCGACATGCAGGGCCGGTTGCAGGGCAAGCGCCTGTCGGCGCGCTATTTCCTGAACGAGGTGCTCGGGCACGGCTCCGAGGGCTGCAACTACCTGCTCGCCGTGGACGTCGACATGAACACGGTCGATGGCTACGCGATGTCCTCGTGGGACCGCGGCTACGGCGATTTCGTGATGAAGCCCGATTTTTCCACGTTGCGGTGGGTCCCATGGCAGGAGGGGACCGTCATGCTCATGGCGGACCTGGCCTGGGAGAACGACGAGGACGTGACCGCCTCGCCGCGGCAGATCCTGCGCAGGCAGCTCACCCGGCTCGCCGACCGCGGCCTGGCCGCCTTCGTGGGCACCGAGCTGGAGTTCGTGGTGTACGAGGACAGCTACGAGGACGCGTGGAAGCGCGGCTACCGCGACATGACCCCCGCGAACCTCTACAACGTCGACTACTCCCTCCTCGGTACGGCCCGCATCGAACCCCTCCTTCGCCGGATAAGGCGG
The DNA here is from genome assembly GCF_040638335.1 of Nonomuraea sp. NPDC026600. Classification (NCBI taxonomy): domain Bacteria; kingdom Bacillati; phylum Actinomycetota; class Actinomycetes; order Streptosporangiales; family Streptosporangiaceae; genus Nonomuraea; species Nonomuraea sp. NPDC026600. The sequence continues at coordinate 132,642 of NZ_JBEZYD010000022.1, read as the reverse complement.
GACATGGAGGGAGCTGGGCTGTACGTCGAGTCCGCCAAGGGCGAGTGCAACCTGGGCCAGCACGAGATCGCCTTCCGCTACGACGAGGCGCTGAAGACCTGCGACAACCATTCCATCTACAAGAACGGCGCCAAGGAGATCGCGGCTCAGGAGGGCAAGTCGATCACCTTCATGGCCAAGCCGAACGCACGCGAGGGCAACTCCTGCCACATCCACATCTCACTGTGGAGCGTGGACGGAGACTCGGTCATGGCGGGCGACGGCCCGTACGGGCTCTCCGAGCTCGGCGCCCGCTTCATCGCCGGGCAACTGGCCTGCATGCGCGAGCTCACCCTCTTCTACGCCCCGAACATCAACTCCTACAAGCGCTACGTCCCCGGCAGCTTCGCCCCCACGGCCGTCAAGTGGGGCGTGGACAACCGCACCTGCTCGCTCCGGCTCGTCGGCCACGGGCAGTCGCTGCGGATAGAGAACCGGGTGCCGGGCGGCGACGTGAACCCGTACCTCGCGGTCGCGGCGCTGATCGCGGCCGGGCTGCACGGCATCGACGCGGAGCTGTCCCTGGAGGACGCGTTCGAGGGCAACGCCTACGAGTCCGGCGCCGAGACCGTGCCGCACACGCTGCGGGACGCGCTGGCGCTGTTCGAGGGGTCGAAGCTGGCACGCGAGACGTTCGGCGACGACGTGGTGGCGCACTATGCGAACAACGCCCGGGTCGAGCTGGCCGCCTTCGACGCGGCGGTCACGGACTGGGAGCTGTTCCGGGGTTTCGAGCGGATGTGAGCAAGATGCTGATCATCAATCCGGCGACGGAGGAAGTCCTCGCCGACATCGAGCAGGCCGACGCGGCCGAGGTCGACCGGGCCGTGGAGCGTGCCAGGCGGGCCTATGGGAGCTGGCGCGACGTGGCGCCCGGCGACCGGGCGCGGCTGCTGCGCCGCTTCGCCGATCTGGTGGACGAGCACCGCGAGGAGCTGGCCCTGCTGGAGCTCACGAACTCCGGCCACCCGATCGGCAACGCCCGCTGGGAGGCGGGCGCGGTACGCGACGTGCTGCACTTCTTCGCCGCCGCGCCCGAACGCAACCACGGCAAGCAGATCCCGGTGCCCGGCGGCGTGGACATCACGTTCCAGGAGCCGCTGGGCGTGGTGGGCGTGATCGTGCCGTGGAACTTCCCGATGCTCATCATGAGCTGGGGCGTCGCCCCGGCGCTGGCGGCGGGCAACACGGTGATCGTCAAGCCCGCCGAATGGACCCCGCTGACCGCGCTGAGGCTGGCCGAGCTGGCCCTCGCCGCGGGCCTCCCCGAGGGGGTGTTCCAGGTGCTGCCTGGGGCAGGGGAGGTGGCGGGGGCCCGCCTGGTCGAGCACCCGGGGGTGGCCAAGATCGTGTTCACCGGCTCGACCGAGGTGGGCAAGCAGATCGCCGCCAAGGCGGCGGCCCAGGTCAAGCGCATCACCCTCGAACTAGGCGGCAAGAACGCAAATATCGTATTTGCGGACTCTGATCTCGAAAAAGCGGCGAAAACCGCGCCGTATGCCGTCTTCGATAACTCCGGCCAGGACTGCTGTGCCCGGTCGCGGATCCTGGTGCAGGCCGAGGTCTACGACGAGTTCCTGGAGCAGCTGGTGCCGGCCGTGCGGAACGTCAAAGTCGGCGACCCGCTCGACGAGAGCACCGAGATGGGCCCGCTGATCAGCGCCGAACATCTGGACCGGGTGCGCGGCTTCATCGACGGCCCTCCCTACCTTCAGGGCGACTGCCCGCAGGGCAAGGGGTTCTGGTTCCCGCCCACGGTCCTGACGACGGCGATCACCGACCGGACGTTCACCGAGGAGATCTTCGGGCCGGTGGTGTCGGTGGTGCCGTTCGCGGACGAGGCGGAGGCCGTACGCATCGCCAACAACACGCGCTACGGCCTGAGCGGCTCCATCTGGACCCGCGACGTCGGCCGGGCGCTGCGCGTCGCACGGGCCGTGGAGGCGGGCGCGCTGTCGGTGAACTCGCACTCGTCGGTGCGCCACTGGACGCCGTTCGGTGGCTTCAAGGAGTCCGGCCTCGGCCGGGAGCTGGGCCCGGACGCCCTCGCGGCGTTCACCGAGACCAAGAACGTCTTCATCTCAACGGAGTGAACATGCAGCGTTTGCACAACCGCGTCGCCGTGATCACCGGCGCGGGCGGCGGGATCGGCCTGGCCACCGCGCGCCGCTTCGCCGAGGAGGGCGCCAAGGTGGTCTGCGCCGACGTCGACGAGGTGGCGGGCACCAAGGCCGCCTCCGAGGTGGGCGGGCTCTTCGTCAAGGTCGACGTGACCAGCGAGGAGGACGTCGTCCGGATGTTCCAGACGGCGTTCGACACCTATGGCTCCGTCGACATCGCCTTCAACAACGCGGGCATCTCGCCGCCCGACGACGACTCGATCCTGGAGACCGGCATCGACGCGTGGCGCCGGGTCCAGGAGGTGAACCTGACCAGCGTCTACCTCTGCTGCAAGCACGCGATCCCGTACATGCGGCGGCAGGGGAAGGGCTCGATCATCAACACCGCCTCGTTCGTGGCGGTGATGGGCTCGGCGACGTCGCAGATCTCCTACACCGCCTCGAAGGGCGGGGTGCTGGCGATGTCGCGTGAGCTCGGCGTCCAGTTCGCGCGTGAGGGGATCCGGGTGAACGCGCTGTGCCCGGGGCCGGTCAACACCCCGCTGCTGCGGGAGCTGTTCGCGAAGGACCCCGAGCGGGCGGCGCGGCGCCTGGTGCACGTGCCGGTGGGCCGCTTCGCCGAGGCGTCCGAGATCGCGGCGGCGGTGGCGTTCCTGGCCAGCGATGACGCCTCGTTCATCACCGGCTCGGAGTTTCTCGTCGATGGGGGTATTTCGAGTGCGTACGTCACCCCTCTGTAGAAAGGGGCTGTCGTGAAGCGGCCTGTCATCGGGATCACGTCCTATGTGGAGCCTGCCCAGTTCACCGTGTGGGACATGCCGGTCGCCCTGTTGCCGTACATGTACGTGGAGCAGGTGGTCCGGGCCGGCGGGCAGCCGGTGATCCTGCCGCCCGCCGGGGAGCCCGCCGAGCTGCTGGGACGGCTGGACGGGCTGATCCTGGCCGGTGGGGGTGACGTCTCGCCCGACCGGTACGGGCAGGAGGCGGATGAGCGGACCGGCTATATCCGGAAATTTCGGGATGAGGCGGAGTTTTCGGTGATGGAGGCCGCTCTTGAGGCCGACGTGCCCTATCTCGGGATATGTCGAGGGATGCAGGTGCTCAACGTCGCGCTCGGCGGGACGTTGCACCAGCATCTGCCCGACGTCGTGGGACACACCGGCCACTCCCCCGCACCCGGCCAGTTCGGCCACCTGCCCGTACGGCCCGTGGCGGGCACCCGCGTCGCCAAGGCGCTCGGGGCCGCGCCGGAAGACGTGCCGCACTACCACCACCAGGCCGTCGATCAGCTCGCTCCCGGGCTGAGCGTGTCCGCCGTGGCCGATGACGGCACGGTCGAGGCGGTGGAGCTGGAGTCCCGGGCGTTCGCCGTGGCCGTGCAGTGGCATCCGGAGGCGGCGAAGGACTGCGCGCTGTTCGAGGCACTCATCGCCGCCTGCTGAACGCTCGCGCCGCGGCCAGGCCATTTCGCCGTGAAATGGCAGAATCCGCACGCGACAACTCCCCCATAACAGCACTAGGCTTGCCGGCATCACCGACGAAACCGTGCGGGAGAGCGTCCTGGCATCCGGCCAGGGCCCCTGAAGGAGCAAGCCCTCCCCGCGAACCTCTCAAGGCAAAGGACCGCACGGACGAGGTGTCCTCTGGAAAGCAGGCCTGGCGGCCTCGCCGAAGGTGAAAGTCCGGCAAAATCCGGGCGAAGCTCTCAGGCACCGATGACAGAGGGGGAGGATGCTGGCATCCGATCCTGCCCTGAGGTGCACATATGTCCCGACCCACACCGCTTCGAGACGTCCATGAGAGCCTCGGCGCGACCCTGACCGATTTCGCCGGGTGGCTGATGCCGCTCCGCTACGGCAGCGAGTCCGCCGAGCACAACGCCGTCCGCCAGGCGGCCGGGCTGTTCGACCTCTCCCACATGGGCGAGATCTTCGTGACCGGGCCGCAGGCCGGCGAGGCGCTCGACTACGCGCTGGTGGGACACCTGTCGGCACTCGCGCCCGGCCGGGCCCGCTACACCATGATCGTGAACGAGCGTGGCGGGGTGCTGGACGACCTGATCGTCTACCGGTTGGGGGACGAGGAGTTCATGGTTGTGGCTAACGCCTCCAACTATGAAAAAGTCGGGGAAGAGCTGAAGAATCGCGCCAAGTCGTACAACGCGGTGGTTGAGGATCGCTCGGAGCAGTACGCGCTGATCGCCGTGCAGGGGCCGCGCGCGCAGGAGATCCTCGCCACGCTCACCGACGCCGACCTCGCCGGGCTGAAGTACTACGCGGGCCTGCCCGGTCTGGTCGACGGGCGGCAGGCGCTCATCGCGCGCACGGGCTACACGGGCGAGGACGGCTTCGAGCTGTTCGTGGCCAACCAGGACGCCGTGCCGCTCTGGCACGCGCTGACCGAGGCCGGCCGTGCGCACGGGCTGCGAGCGGCGGGTCTGTCCAGCCGTGACACGCTCAGACTCGAAGCAGGCATGCCGCTGTACGGCAACGAGCTCGGCGTCGAGCTGACCCCGTTCGACGCGGGGCTGGGCAGAGTGGTGAAATTCGACAAGCCGGGCGACTTCGTCGGCAGGTCGGCGCTGGAGGCGGTCAAGGACACGCCACCACGGCGCCGGCTCGTCGGCCTGGTCGCGCGGGGCCGCCGGGTGCCACGCCATGGCTACCCGGTGACCAAGGACGGCGCCGTCGTCGGCGAGGTCACCAGCGGGGCACCTTCCCAGACTCTGGGCAAACCCATCGCGATGGCCTACGTCGACAACGGGGCCGATGCAGGTCTGGCCGTGGACATCCGGGGCAGCCATGAACCTATGGACCTCATTGAGCTGCCCTTCTACAGGAGGAACAAGTGAGCAACATCCCAGACGACCTGAGCTACACCAAGGAACACGAGTGGATCGCCGGCCTCGACGACGGCATCACCGTGACCATCGGCATCACGGCCTACGCGGCCGAGGCGCTGGGTGATGTCGTCTACGTGCAGCTCCCCGAGGCCGGCGCGACCGTCGAGGCGGGCGACTCCGTGGGCGAGGTCGAGTCGACCAAGTCGGTGAGTGAGATCTACACCCCTGTCGGCGGCGAGATCGTCGAGGTCAACCAGACCGTCGTGGACGATCCGTCGCTGGCCAACAGCGACCCCTACGGTGACGGCTGGATGTTCCGCGTGCGCGTGGAAGGCGACCCCGAGGACCTGCTCTCCGCCGAGGAGTACTCGGCACTCACCTCAGGCGAGTCCTGATCCACCCGCCGGGGTCCTGACGGGCCCCGGCCTTTCTGAAAGGCGCACATCGATGGCGATCAGCGTCTTCGACCTTTTCAAGATCGGCATTGGCCCCTCGAGCTCGCACACCGGCGGTCCCATGGCCGCCGCCCACCGGTTCGCCCGCGGCCTGCACGATGACGACCTGCTCGCGCGTACGGCCCGCGTCGAGGCGATCCTGTACGGCTCGCTCGGCCTGACCGGCAAGGGCCACGGCAGCGACAAGGCGGTCCTGCTGGGGCTGTCCGGCGAGAAGCCCGAACTGGTCGACGTGGACGGCATCGACGCGCGCCTGGCCGAGATGCGCGAGTCCGGCACGGTCAAGCTGTACGGCACGCGAGAGATCCCCTTCGTCGTGGGCGAGGACCTCGTCTTCGAACGCAAGATCTCCCTGCCCGAGCACCCCAACGGCATGCGCTTCACCGCCTTCTCCGCCTCGGGCGAGACGCTGCGCGAGAAGGTCTACTTCTCGGTCGGCGGCGGCTTCGTGGTGGACGAGCAGGCCACGGGCGCCGACCGCATCAAACCCGACGACACCGTCCTGCCCCACCCCTTCACGACCGGGGAAGAGCTGCTCAAGCACTGCTCCAACACGGGCCTGTCCATCTCCGCGCTGATGATGGAGAACGAGCAGGCGTTCGGCCGCTCCGCCGAGGAGATCCGCGCCCAGATCCTGCATCTGTGGCAGGTCATGTGCGAGTGCGTCGAGCGCGGCATCGCCAAGGAGGGCGTCCTGCCGGGCGGCCTGAAGGTCAAGCGCCGCGCGAACCGCCTCCACCGCCGCCTGCAGACGGAGTCTCCGGAGACGGATCCGCTGCACGCCATGGACTGGGTGTCGCTGTTCGCGCTGGCGGTCAACGAGGAGAACGCGGCGGGCGGCCGCGTCGTCACCGCGCCCACGAACGGCGCGGCCGGCATCATCCCCGCCGTCCTGACGTACTACACCCGCTTCGTCCCCCACGCCGCCGACGACGGCATCGTCCGCTTCTTCCTCACCGCGGCCGCGATCGGCGTCCTGTTCAAGGAGAACGCCTCGATCTCGGGCGCCGAGGTCGGCTGCCAGGGCGAGGTCGGCTCGGCCTGCTCCATGGCCGCCGCGGGCCTCACGGAGGTCCTGGGCGGCACGCCCGAGCAGGTGGAGAACGCGGCGGAGATCGGCATCGAGCACAACCTGGGCCTGACCTGCGACCCGATCGGCGGCCTGGTCCAGATCCCGTGCATCGAACGCAACGCGGTGGCCTCCATCAAGGCCATCGCCGCGGCCCGCATCGCCCTGCGCGGCGACGGCCAGCACTTCGTCGCCCTGGACAAGGCGATCAAGACGATGAGGGACACCGGCCGCGACATGCTCGACAAGTACAAGGAGACGTCACGCGGCGGGCTGGCCGTCAATGTCATCGAGTGCTGACGGTCGGCGGCTGCGGTCGGCCGTGGACCTTGTCCATACCACGGGGAATGTCATGGCGAGCAGGTAACGTGAGGGCATGATGTCGCAGCACCACGACGAGGTCGTCACCATCCCTCGTGACGAATACGAGGCGCTGAAAGCCGAGGTCCGGCGGCTGCGTCGAGAGGTAGCGCGTCAGCAGGCCATGCAAGCCATCATGGACAACGCGGCCGGCCCGGGCCACGTACGATCGTTCACCCGCGACGAGTTGGCCGCCGAGTGGGGCATCGTTGGCTGACCGGCGTATCGCATTCCCCGAGCGTGCATGGGAACAGATCGAGGCCCTTCCCGAAAGTCTGCGCAGACCTGTTCAGCTCGCCATTTTCACCCTCCTGGACGAGCCACGGCCGACGCTCGCCGACCCTATGGACGGTGTTCCGAACGCCTACGAGCTGAATCTCGTCAGCGACGACGTCACCATCTGGTACACGATCACTGTGCATGAAGGCGTCGAAGTGATCACTATCCAAGTAGTCCGCCCGAACCTCTGATCGCCCGCACAGGAGGCTCTCAACTGTGCGGACCATCTGAATGGACAAGGCCATCAAGACGATGCGCGACACGGGACGGGACATGCTCGACAAGTACAAGGAGACGTCGCGCGGCGGGCTGGCCGTCAATGTCATCGAGTGCTGACCGCCTCGCGAGTGGTACCGTAAAGTTGTACCACTTAAGGGGAGGGTCATGTCCATCACCGCCAGCGAGGCGCGTCGCCGCCTGTTCCCACTCATCGAAGAGGTCAACAACGACCGTACCGCCGTGGAAATCGTCTCCAAGAGCGGAAACGCTTACCTGGTGGCAGCGGAGGAGTACGAAGCCCTCCGGGAGACGGCCTATCTGCTGCGTTCCCCCGCCAACGCCCGCCGACTGATCGAGTCGTACAGGGAGGCGGTCGAGGGACGCCACGAGCGGCACGAGCTGCTGGACGACGAGGCTTCCCGATGAAGGTCGCCTTCACCGGTCAGGGCTGGGAAGACTACGTCCACTGGCAAACGGCCGATCGGCAGATCCTCAAACGGATCAACCGGCTCATCGAGGACGCGTTGCGCGATCCCTTCGAGGGGATCGGCAAGCCAGAGCCGCTCAAGTACGCGCTGGCGGGCGCGTGGTCGCGGCGCATCACGGAGGAGCACCGCCTGGTATACCTCCCCGCCGACGACGAGATCGTCGTCTTGCAGGCCCGCTACCACTACGAGTAGGAAGCCAACTCGTGCTGAGCAGCACGCCGAGCGGCTGATCAGCGGCGGACGTGGACCCGGACCACGGTGCCGACCTCGTCGTCGCGGACCTCGCGGCGGATGCGGCCGACGATCTCCTTGTCCAGTTTGTGGACCACCGCGCCGACGTCGGCGGAGGAGGGGCAGCTGAGGGAGATGCGCAGGCGGGCCGCCTCGCCGACCACGCGGGCGCTGGCCCGGGTCAGGCCGTCGATGTCCTTCAGGCCGATGCAGAGCATGGCCGTGCCCGTGCCGTTGCGGACGCCGTGGCGGCCCCAGCCCAGGCAGAGCATCAGCCACCGGAACGCGGCCAGGGCGAGCACCAGCATGACGAACGCCCCTGCCCACAGGGCCCAGGGCTGGTCGGCGATGGCCTGGGCGGTGCGGTCCGGCAGGATCTTGGCGCGTGGCGGCAGGCCCGGCAGTTTGTCCTTGCCACGGAGCCAGGCGTAGCCACCCAGGACCACCAGCAGCGCGCCGACCACGGCCAGGCCGATCCGGTTGCCCGAGTACTGCCGCATCACCGCCCCCTTCCGCGGAGCGGGCCGGGCATCACAGCCCCCTCCGGCGTAGCCGTACGATGACCTCGGCCGCGGCCAGGGTGCCCACGCTCGCCAGCCGGTCGCCGACCGCGCTGCCGACCTGTCTGAGCATCGAGCCGGAGCTCTCGGGGCCCGTGATGACCCGGACCTCGATCGTCCGCCTGCGCAGCCGTACCCGGGCCCGTTCCACGCCCTCGACCTCCTGGGCGACGGCCCGCAGGGTACGGCGGAGGCCGACCCGGGTGATGCCGATGACGATCAGCGGGTCGGACGTCTCGACCGGCACGAGCCTGGACCGGCCGGGCACGGCGGCCAGCAGCAACAGGACGGCACCCGCGGCCGCGGTCAGCAGGGCCGGCAGCGACAGGTCGGCCCAGCCGTGATGGGCCGCGAACTCGAGGAGGTCGGACACCGGCAGCCAGCCGAGCGGCCTGCCCAGCAGGGCGCAGACCACCTCGGCGGTGGTGAGCCCGAGCCCGGCGGTCACCGCGAACGCCACCACGGCCCCGGCGGGCGTGCGCGCCGGTCTGAGCACCCGGCCCGACCTGCGCAGCGGGCTCTCCTGCGCGACGATCCCGGCGCCGGACAGTATCTGCTGGAGGGCGGTCATCACAACGCCACAGGTACACGGACCGGGCATCGCCCGGACCATTCCCCGCCGCCGGTTTGCCGGATCATTACGGGGGGCCCGAAGAAGATGAACTGCCCTCATATTCAATTGCCCGATATGCCGATAAGCTGCTGCTATGGACGATCGCCGGCGCTACGACACGGCTACAGCGGCGCTCGAACCGCCGTTCGCGATCCTCGATCTCATGGCCATGCGCGCCAACGCGGCCGATCTCGTACGGCGGGCGGCCGGCAAGCCGATCCGGGTGGCGAGCAAGTCGATCCGCTGCCGTTCCGTCATGGAACGCATCCTGGCCATGGACGGCTTCCGCGGCATCATGGCCTTCACGCTGCCCGAGGCGCTCTGGCTGGTCGAGCGGGGCTTCACCGACGTGCTCGTGGCCTACCCCACGGCCGACCGGCACGCGCTCGCGGCGCTGGCCGGCGACGCGCGGGCGGCCGAGGAGATCACGCTGACCGTCGACTCCACCGACCATCTCGACTACGTCGACGACGCGGTGGCGGCCGTCCATCGGCGGCCGGAGATCCGGCTGTCGATGGACCTCGACGCGGGGTATGTGGCGCTGGGCGGGAGGTTCCGGGCGGGCACCCTGCGGTCCACGATCCGTGAGCCCGAGCAGGCCGCCGACCTGGCCGCCGACATCGCCAAGCGGCCGGGCTTCCGTCTCGCCGGGCTGATGGCGTACGAGGGGCAGATCGCGGGGGTCGGCGATGATCCGCCGGGCAACGCGGCGTTCACCCGGGCGATCCGGGTCATGCAGAGCCTGTCGGCCCGCGAGCTGGTCCTGCGCCGCGGCCGCATCGTGAACGCCGTCCGGCAGCTCTGCGACCTGGAGTTCGTGAACGGCGGCGGCACCGGCTCCATCGAGCGGACCGTGCGGGAGAAGGCGATCACCGAGGTGGCGGCCGGCTCCGGGTTCTTCCATCCCCGGCTCTTCGACTTCTACCGCGCCTTCACCGGCCATCCGGCCGCGCTGTTCGCGCTCCCGGTCGTGCGCCGCCCGGCGCTGGACGCGGTGACGGTGCTCGGGGGCGGCTATCTGGCCTCCGGACGGCCGGGCACGAGCCTGCTGCCGCAGCCGTACCTACCCGCGGGGCTTCGCTACACGCGCGACGAGGGCGCGGGCGAGGTGCAGACGCCGCTGCTCGGCCAGGCGGCCCAGGACCTGCGGGTCGGTGACCGGGTGTGGTTCAGGCACGCCAAGGCGGGCGAGATGTGCGAGCGCTTCCCCGAGCTCCACCTCGTCGACGGAGACACCGTCGTGGAGACCGCCCCGACGTACCGGGGCGAAGGCAGGACGTTCCTCTAGACCGGCTAGAAGCGGCGGCGACGACGGCGCCAGAGCATGACGACCGCGCCGACCACCAGCACCGCGCCCACACCGATCAGCACCGGCGCCAGGCCCGGCGCCTCGTCGTCCCACAGCCGGTCGGGGTTGTCGCCCGCCTCGGCGGGGCGCGGTGTCACCCCGAGCGCGTCGCCGACCGAGGCCACCAGGTGACTTGCCCGCGTCTTCACGTCGGCCACCGTGCGCTCGGCGACCCGCTTGGGACTCACCCGGTCGGCGATGGCGTCGACCGTGTCCGCCAACTCCGCGCGCGTCCGCGCGATCCGCCGCTCCAGCTCGTCGGGATCGGTGTCAGCCATGGCTCTCCTCTCGACCGCGCTCCGTGCGAGCTCTGTCCGGTGATCAATGAAGCAGGCACTGTTGCTGATCAGTCTGTCAGGTCGCCGTCCCGCCTGGCACGCCGGGCAGGCCGGTAGGTTTTGTTCGACGAACTCTGGAGGGCCCCATGACCGAAACCAAGCTCGCGCCCGGCGACGCCGCGCCCGAGTTCACGCTACCCGCCGCCGACGGCGAGGCCGTCTCCCTCGAGACCTTCCGCGGCAAGCGGGTGATCCTCTATTTCTACCCCGCCGCGATGACGCCGGGCTGCACCAAGCAGGCGTGCGACTTCCGCGACAATCTCGGCCAACTGACCGAGGAGGGTTTCGTGGTGCTCGGCGTGTCGAAGGACAAGCCGGCCAAGCTGGTCAAGTTCGCCGAGCGCGACTCCCTGAACTTCCCGCTCCTGGCCGACCCCGACCTGGACGTGCACAAGGCGTACGGCGCGTACGGCCCCAAGAAGCTGTACGGGAAGTTGATGGTGGGCGTGATCCGCTCGACCTTCGTCATCGACGCCGACGGCAAGATCGAGCAGGCCCTCTACAACGTGAAGGCCACCGGCCACGTGGCGAGCCTGAAGAAGAAGCTCGGGCTGGCTTGAGAAGGGAGGGGCCCGTCCCCCGCGCGACGGGCCCCCAGCGCACCGCCGGGACGCTAAACTCGGCTCAGGCCCGCGTCCGCGGGGGCTGCGCGGGCGTGGCGAAATGGCATACGCGGCAGGTTTAGGTCCTGTTGGTGGAGACACTGTGGGGGTTCGAGTCCCCCCGCCCGCACCTCGGCTACCTCAGCGCGTAGGCCCTGATCACCTCCTGTGCCAGCGCCGCCCCGCGCGTGTCCGCGGCCTTGAGCCGCAGTGAGACGAACCCGGAGGATGGCGGCCGGTCGAGCGTGGCCTCGTAGGCGCCGTTCCCCTTCGAGGTGAGCCGCCGGACCGCGCGCCACGAGGCGCCGTCGTCATACGACACCTCCAGCGACACGTCCTTGATCGGACTGGCCGCCGAGCCGTCCTGGTGGCGCAGGGTCAGGCCGAGCCGCGGCGAGGTGGCCTGGTTCCGCAGGTCCGTCGGCGCGTCATAGTCGGCGAGCAGCAGCGGGACCGTCGTCCCCGTCCCGGCGTCGTGCTCCGACGGGAACGTCCACGCCGTCTTCGTCCTGGTCGACAGCCGGGCCCAGGTGGCGCGGTTCTCGACGTCGTACTCCATCCGGTAGGTGGCGGCTCCGGCCGGAAGGAGCAGGATCCCCTGGGGGCGCCGCTCCGTCCGCGCCAGCAGGGTGTCCCCTCGGTACAACCGCCAGCCGGTCTTCATGCCGGTCTCGAAGTCGTCGGTCTGTGCGACGCCGGTGTTCCGCCCCGCGTCGATGAGCCCCCACAGGTCGATCTGCAGCAGGTCGCCCACCCTGCGCAGCGGCCGGACCGTACCGGGGCCGGGCAGCAGCGGCTGCTTGAACCAGGTGCGTTCGATCCGCTGACCGGCCTGGAAGGGCGCGTCGTCGGGGCCGGCGACCCCGATGTGGGCGCGGTCGTGCTCCCACGTGTAGTTGTACGGCCGTTCCGGCGTCTCCATGCTGCTGCTCCAGCGCACCCCGGGACCGGCGGACAGGTAGTCGACCCGGTCGCGCGGTGTTCGGGAGACGGGCCGGCTCGTGTCCCAGGAGGTGGTCTCCCACGGCTGCCAGCCGAAGCGGTTCTCCGAGAGCGTCACGTCGTCGGCGAGCTGGCTGTAGAAGTCCGAGTCGACCCGGGCCAGGGACTTCGCCCGCAGGGTGTGGTCGAGCTTGTCCCTGATCCTGCCCTCCTCGCTGAGGTACAGGTCGTACACGTACGGGCTGGCCACGATGCCCTTGGCCAGGACCGGCACCGGCAGCCGGCGTAGCCGGTCGGCCAGCCGGGCGCCCTCCCGGCCGGTGAGCGCGACGGTCGGCACCTTCAGCTTCACCCCGCTCTCCGACACCGGCAGATCGCCGTAGACCGCGACCATCCGGGCCCCGGCCGCGGCGGCGGCGTTGGACTGGGCGGCGACCGTCAGGTCGGCGGTGCGGCGGATCAGCGCGAGCCTGCCGCGCAGGTCGCGGCCCTTGAGGTCCGCGGGCGTGCCGGTCCCGGCGTCCACGGCCAGGAGCAGCGCGGAGCCGTCGAGCCTCGGGAAGTCGGCGGACAGGTCGCTGAACCACACGGGGTCGACGTAGTCGGGGTTCAGCTCCAGGCCGGCCGTCCGCATGGTGATGGCGGGGGCTTCGAGGTGCCACCGGGTGGCGACGGCGAACTCGCCCTTGGTGACCCGCTTCGTGGGCTGCAGATAGTACGTCTCGTCGGCGCTCTCCTCCTGCAGGATGGTGTCGGTGAGCGGCGCGCCCTTGGCGGGCGAGCGGGCCCAGATGAGCTTGGTCGCGGTGCCCCTGTTCCGCTTGGTCGGGTGGTCAGGCGTGTCGACCTTCACCTCGACCGCCTTGCGGGCGTCGAGCACGACCTGGGTGTCTCCGGTGATCTTCAGCTCGGGGTCTCCGGCGAGGCTCACGTTGAGCAGGGTGCCGCGGTCGCCGTAGGACATGCTGTCGACCGCAGGGCGCAGGGTCTTGATGACGCCGAGCACGGAGTACGTGCCGGGCGGCACCAGCACGCACGTGCCGCCCTGGTCCTCCGCGCACCTCCGCACCGGGTCGACGGGCAGTTCGCGGCCGTCGCGGGTGCCGTCGTCCACGTTCAGCGCGGTGACGGCGGCCTGGGCGGGGCGGCCGTCCCTGGCGATCCCGCTCACCCGCAGCCGGACCCGCGCGACCTCGACGCTGCCGGTCAGAGAGGTGCGGATCGGCGGGCCGCCCCGCGGCGTCGCGACGAGCTCCGCGCGCTGCCGCCCGGGCTGCGCCTTGGCGGCGTCGAGGGTGAGCCGCGCCGTCGCCTTCGCGCCGGCGGGCAGAGAGAGCTCGGCGGGCGCGACGCTGAACGGGCCGCCGGTGGTCAGGTCGAGGGTGACCGGGGTCTTGCCGGGATTGCGGTAGGTGATCTCGCGGATCACCGGCTTTCCGGCGGACACCTCGGACAGCCCGAAGTCGATCGGGCCCTCAGCGGCCAGCACCGGCTCCCCGAGCGCCGCGGCCACGTCGACCCGGCCGGTTCCCCGCTTGTCCACCGGGGTGTCGGGCAGGGGCTTGGCCGTACCCATGAGCAGGGACTTCAGCTCGCCGGCCGAGATGCCGGGGCGTGACTGGCGCAGGAGCGCGGCGGCCCCGGCGACGTGCGGGGTGGCCATGGAGGTGCCGGACAGGCGGGTGTAGTCGTCGTCCACCGGCTCGCCGAGCGAGGTGCCCTTGGCCCGGGCCGCGACGATGCCGACGCCCGGAGCGGTGATGTCGGGCTTCACCGCGCGCTCCAGCCCGATGGGGCCGTAGCTGGAGAACTCGGCGAGCCGGTCCTGGCCGTCGACCGCGCCGACGGTCAGCGCGGCGGGGGCGTCTCCCGGGCTCCCGACGCAGACCTCGCAGCCCCGGTTGCCCGCCGCCACCACGAACAGCGTGCCGTACGTTCCGGCAAGCTCCCCCAGGGCGTCGGTCAGCGGGCCGCCTGGGCTGGTGTCGCCCAGGCTCATGTTCACGATGTCGGCGTGCTTCTCCCCCGCCGCCCATTCCATCCCGTCGATGATCCACGAGCTGAGCCCCTCGCCGTAGGCGTCCAGGACCCGGCCGTTGAGCAGCTTGGCGCCGGGGGCGACGCCCTTGCGCGAGCCGCCGGAGGCTGCGCCGCTGCCCGCGATGATGTCGGCGACATGCGTGCCGTGCCCGAACTCGTCGGTCGCGCTGCCGCTGTCGGTGAAGTCGCGCTCGTCGGCGACCTTCCCCGCCAGGTCCGGGTGCCCGGTGTCGATGCCGGTGTCCAGGACCGCCACCGTCGTGCCCGTGCCGTCGTAGCCCGCCGACCACGCCGCGGGCGCGCCGATCTGCGGCACGCTGTGGTCCAGCGCCGGCTCCACCCTGCGGTCGAGCCAGATCTTGGTGACACCGTCGAGCGCGCTCTTCGTCCGGCCGGCGGCCAGCGCGGACAGGTCGCCGCCGAAGCCCCGGGCCGCGCTCTTGGCTAACCGGACGCCCGAGCCGCCGATGCTCTCCAGCGTGCGGACCGCCTTCAGCGCCGGGATCACCGGCATCGCGCTCTGCTTGCCGTACGTCACGATGAGCGAGATGGCGTCCGACTGGGCGTCGGTGTAGCCCTGGGCGGCGAGGGCCGTCACGTTGAAGAGGTCGGGGTCGATGCGGTCGGGGACCAGCCCCTCCACGTCGCTGGGCAGCACGGTGAGCTGCCCGGCGTCCTCGGTGATGCGGAAGCCGGCCGGTGGCCCGTCCCCGCGCGGGGCGGCCGTGACACTCGCCTTCCGGCGGCCGTCGGCGGCGACGGAGACGTGCACCTGGTCGCCGGTGATCAGCGTGATGTCGTAACCCTGCTTCGCGGGGTCTGTCACCAGCGCCGGAGCGCCGTCGGCCCGCGCCCCCGCGCCGGTCACCATGGTGGCCGCGGCCACCGCCAGGGAGGCGGCCACCGCTGTCCAACGCCTGGGCCTCATGGGCCACCTCCAGAAGGCGAGTAATGTACCGACCCAATTCCTAGTGACCTGGGGGCGCTCCGGTCCATAGGTCTCGCCTGGCGAGATCCCGACTTGTCGTAAACCCGCCTGGACTACGCTCCCCTACGGGACGACAGGACGGTGGTGGGCGGCCATGGCGCAACGGCGGCTACTGGAGGGCCTCGGCGTCAGCGTCGCCGAGGAGACGGCCTATCGGGCGCTGCTCCGCCACGGCCCCGCGACGCTCAGCCAGCTGGCCACCGAGACCGGCGCGTCCGCCGCGGCCATCCGCCGGATGCTGCCCAGGCTGGAGGACCTCGGGCTGATCTCCCGGGTGGCGGGCCGGCCGCTGCGGCTGATCGCCACGCCGCCGAACATCGCCATCGACGTGCTGGTGGCCCGCCGCCAGGAGGAGATCACGCACAGCCGGGCCGCCGCGGCGCTGCTGACCACCGAGGTGGCCGACCGCACCGGGCCGCATCCCGAGGAGGTGCTGGAGGTGGTGACCGGCCGTTACGCCGTCGCGCGCCGCTACCTCCAGCTCGAACGCAGCGTCACGACCGAGATGCTCGTGCTGGTGCGCCCGCCGTACGCGGTCGACATCCTGGACGATCAGGAGAACCAGCAGCGTGCCGCCCACCAGGGCCCGTCCATCCGCGGCATCTACGGACCGCTGGCGTTCGAGGAGCCCGGCATGCTGGCGCACACGCGGGCCGCGATCGCCGACGGCGAGCAGGCCCGGCTGGGGCAGGTGCCCGTCAAGCTGGCCATCGCCGACGGCCGCACCGCCATGCTGCCGCTGGTGTCCGACGAGCACCGGGCGGTGGAGAGCGCGCTGGTCGTGCACCCGTCGGCGCTGCTCGACGCGCTCGTGGGGCTGTTCGAGGTGCTGTGGCAGGCGGCCGTGCCACTGCGGCTGTCAGCCGATCCGGCCGCGCACATCGAGCGCGAGGTGTGGCCGCAGCCGGGCGACACCGAGGTCCTCGCCCTGCTGGCGGTGGGGATGAAGGACGACGCCATCGCGCGGCAGCTCGGTCTCAGCTCGCGTACCGTGCAGCGCCGGGTGCAGGAGCTCTGCGAGCGGCTGGGGGCACGTACACGGTTCCACGCCGGGTTCCTGGCCGCGCAGCACGACCTGCTGGTCCTCGACGGCGGGCCCGGACTGCGGGCGCCCTAACCCGTCTTGGTGGGCGTGGGCGTGGGCATGCCGGTGCGGAGCATCGAAGGCACGGGCGTGAGCGTGCCGGTAGGGACCATCGTGGGCAGGGGCGTCGGCATGACGCTGGGGGGCATCATGGAGGGCACGGCGTTGGGGCCGATCCCGGGCATCGGATTGACGTACGGCGGCATCTGGCGACAGTAGGTGCCGCCAGGGACCGGGCGACAGTCCTGGTAACCGGGGTAGCGCTCCCAGGCCGGGCTCTGCCAGTGGACGCGGGGCCCGTCGTGCCGGTGGACGATGCCGCTGATCACCGCCACGGCGCCGCCCCCGAGCACGCCGCCGATGATCAGTCCGATGAGACCCGCGCCGATGATCTGCGCGGGCTTCTGGCGGATGAAGTCGCGGAAGCTGTCGGAGCGCGGAGGTCGCGGCGGAGCCGCGTACGCGGTAGGTCCTTCGGAGTGCGGGGCGCCTGACCGGTCGCCAGGGGTCGGGTCGCGTGGCGCTTCCTCTTCGCCACGCGACCCGGCGTCACGATCATGATCCGCCATCACGATCTCCCTTTACTCGCCCCAAAGGGCGCTCCCAACGACAAGAGTGCCCGATGCCCCGTAAGGCTGGTGTAAGACCTAGGTCGTACCCAGATCTCCCCCTATAGGCGGACATATCAACGCCACAACCTTCGTATCGTAATGATGTGTTCGGCAGGATACTGGCTTGGTCGGGACGCCACGGCAAGCTCATGGACGGCCTCCGGGTCGCGCCGCTGGCGGTGTTCTGCCTGCTCGTGGCCGTGCCGTACGGGGCCAACGGACCGTTCAACAACGGCGGCCTGTACATCGGGGTGACCGGTTACTTCATCCTGTGCGCGGTGCTGATCATCCCCCTGCTGTGGCGGCGCGACCGGCCGCTGACCGTCTTCGCGATCCTCTCGCTGGCCAGCTTCGCGCAGTGGCTGGTGAAGATCGATCCGATGCCCGCCAACATCGCGGTACTGGTGGCGCTCTACTCGGTGGCCTTCCGGTGCGCGTTCCAGTGGGCCATCGCGGCGGGCGTGGTGGCCGAGATCGGCATTTTCCTGGTCATCGTGCAGTGGAACACGCCGACGTTCAGCCTCTTCTTCAGCGGCTCGATCCTCGTGGTGACGGTCTGGCTGATGGGTCTGTACGCCAGGACCCGCAGGCGCTACATGGAGAGCCTGGAGGAGCGGGCGGAACGGGCCGAGCGCGAACGCGACCAGCAGGCCCGGATAGCCGCCGCGGCCGAGCGCACCAGGATCGCCAGGGAGCTGCACGACGTGGTGGCCCACAACGTCAGCGTGATGGTGGTCCAGGCCGATGGCGCCGGATACGCCATCGACAGCGACCCCGAGCAGGCGCGGCAGGCCGTACGCACCATCTCCAAGACCGGCCGCGAGGCGCTCGCCGAGATGCGCAGGCTGGTCGGCGTGCTGCGGGAGGACGGCTCCGACGGGACCGACTACACGCCGCAGCCGGGCCTCGGGCAGTTGGAGGAGCTGGTCCGCGGTGCGGGCGTGCCCGCGCGGCTGCGGGTCGGCGGCCCGCCGGGCGAGCTGCCCGAGGGGCAGCAGCTCGCGGTCTACCGCATCGTGCAGGAGGCGCTGACGAACGCGCTCAAGCACGGCGGCCCCGGCGTCCGCGCGCTCGTCGAGCTGCGGTACGACGGGCGCGAGCTGGTCGTGCGGGTGACCGACGACGGACGGGGCGCCGCGGCGCCGCGCAGCCCCGACGGGCACGGGCTGGTCGGGATGCGGGAGCGGGTCGGCATGTACGGCGGAGCGGTGTCGGCGGGTCCGCGGACCGGCGGCGGATTCGAGGTGCTGGCCACGCTGCCGGTGCCGGGCACCAGGGCGGCCTAGTGATACGGGTGATGCTGGTCGACGACCAGGAGTTGCTGCGGGCCGGGTTCAGGATGGTGCTGGGCGCCCAGCCCGACATCGAGGTGGTGGCCGAGGCCGGCGACGGGGTGCGGGCGCTGGAGGTGCTGCGCGACGTCGAGGTGGACGTGGTGCTCATGGACGTGCGCATGCCGAGG
Organism: Nonomuraea sp. NPDC026600; assembly: GCF_040638335.1. Classification (NCBI taxonomy): domain Bacteria; kingdom Bacillati; phylum Actinomycetota; class Actinomycetes; order Streptosporangiales; family Streptosporangiaceae; genus Nonomuraea; species Nonomuraea sp. NPDC026600. Next base: position 113,952 of record NZ_JBEZYD010000022.1, on the reverse strand, counting down.
ATGGACGGCGTGGAGGCGACCCGGCACATCGACGGCCCCAAGGTGCTGATCCTGACCACGTTCGACCTCGACGAGTACGCCTTCTCCGCGGTCAAGGCGGGCGCCTCGGGCTTCCTGCTCAAGGACGTGCCGCCCGACGACCTGGTGAGCGCGATCAGGTCGGTGCACGCGGGCGACGCCGTCGTGGCGCCGAGCACGCTCAAGCGGATGCTCGGCAGGTTCGCCGCCCAACTGCCGACGGACCAGCTCGCGGACGCGTCGGAACTGACGCCCCGCGAACGCGAGGTGCTGCTCATGGTGGCCCGCGGCCTGTCCAACCTGGAGATCGCCGCCCGGCTGGTGCTGGCGGAGGCGACGGTGAAGACGCACCTGGGCCGGGTGCTGGCCAAGCTGGGCCTGCGGGACCGCGCCCAGGTGGTGGTCTACGCGTACGAGGCCGGGCTGGTGGTCCCCTCCCATCAGCCGAAAGGCTGACCCGGGTCATCGCAGGGCCTACACGAAGTCCCTCCTCAGGGCCCATATTTCCTGAACTTTCCACTCGTAAGTTGGTCACGTTCCCGCAGATGAGAAGGAGTGAACGTGACCCTCACCGATACCCGGCGCCAGGCCCCCTCGGCGGTGGTGGCCAGAGCGCTGACCAAGGTGTACGGCCAGGGCGACGCGCAGGTGCACGCCCTCCGCGGCGTGGACGTGGCCTTCGCCACGGGCGCGTTCACCGCGATCATGGGCCCGTCCGGCTCCGGCAAGTCCACGCTGATGCACTGCCTGGCCGGCCTCGACACCGCCTCCTCCGGCACCGTGCACATCGGCGACGTGGAGCTGACCGGGCTCAACGACAAACAGCTCACCATGCTGCGCCGCGAGCGGATCGGCTTCATCTTCCAGGCGTTCAACCTGCTGCCGACGCTGACCGCCGAGCAGAACATCCGCCTGCCCCTGGAGATCTCCGCCCGCCAGCCGGACCAGTTGCTCTTCGACCGCGTCATCGACACGGTCGGGCTGCGGGACCGGCTCGCCCACAAGCCGACCGAGCTCTCCGGCGGCCAGCAGCAGCGCGTCGCCGTGGCCAGGGCGCTGATCAGCAAGCCTCAGGTGATCTTCGCCGACGAGCCCACGGGCAACCTCGACTCGCGCAGCGGCGCCGAGGTGCTGTCGTTCCTGCGCACGTCCGTACGCGAACTCGGCCAGACCATCGTCATGGTCACGCACGACCCGGTGGCCGCGGCGTACGCCGACCGCGTGGTGTTCCTGCGCGACGGCGAGCTGGTCAGCGAGATCAGCGCGCCCTCGCCGCAGTCCGTGCTCGACACGCTGATGAAGCTGGAGGCCTGAGTTGCTGAGGACGACTCTGGCCGGGCTGCGCGCGCACAAGCTGCGGCTGCTGCTCACCTCGCTGGCGATCACGCTGGGCGTCGGCTTCATCGCCGGTACGTTCGTGCTGACCGACACCGTCAAGGCCGGCTTCTCGCAGCAGGCCACGGCCGAGGCGGACAAGGTGGGCCTGGCCGTCCTGCCCAAGGACGGTGACGCGACCCTGCCGGAACGCACGCTCGAACAGGTGCGCGGCCTCTCCGGCGTGCTGGAGGCGCAGGGGCTGATCCGCGGCAGCGCGCCACTGCTGGGCAAGGACGGCAAAGTGGTCGGCAACCTGCCGACCACGGCCGTCTCGATCGTGTCCGGCCGGCTCGGCCGCGCCGCCATACTCAGCGGCACCGGCCCCGGATCCGACGACCAGGCGGCGGTGCTCGACAAGAACACCGCCGAGGCCCAAGGACTCAAGCCCGGCGACACGATCACCGTGCTCGACCCCCGTCACCGTGAGCAGCGGTTCAGGCTGGTCGGCATCATGGACACCGGCCTGGACCAGGAGCTGGCGTACACCGGCGCGATCGGCTTCACCCCGGCCACGGCTCAGCGCATGACCGGCGCCAAGGGCTTCACCGAGATCGACATCGCGGGCGACGCCGCCGGGCTCAAGCAGGCGGTCGCCGCCGCCGCCGGAGCGGGTGCGGTGGTCAAGACGGGCGCGGAGCTCTCCGAGAGCCTGGCGGCCGCGTCCGGTGTCCAGATGGAGTCGCTGACCACCGGGCTGCTGCTGTTCGGCCTGGTGTCCATGCTGGTGGCCGCGCTGGTCATCTACAACACGTTCAACATCCTCGTCGCGCAGCGGGCCCGGGAGATGGCGCTGCTGCGCTGCATCGGCGCCACCCGCGGGCAGGTGTTCGGCTCGATCATGCTGGAGTCCACGGCCGTCGGCCTGCTGTCGTCCGCGCTCGGCCTGCTCGCCGGCTACGGCCTGGGCGCGGCCACGTTGGCGGTGCTCGGCGCGCTCGACTCTCCGCTGCCCACGAACGCGACCATCGCGCTGTCGCCGGCCACGATGCTCAGCGGCCTGGCCCTCGGCCTGCTGGTCACCGTGGGCGCTGCACTGCTGCCCGCGCGGGCCGCCACCCGGGTCGCACCGATCGCGGCGCTGCGCACGCAGGTGGAGGAGCAGACGTTCCGCACCGGTGTCGTACGCGTGGTCCTCGCCACGCTCTTCCTCGTCGCCGGGCTCGGTGCGGCCGGCGTAGGGGCGCTGGCGCTGGACCCGGGCACGATGGTGCCGCTCTTTGTCGTCATGGGCGGCGGCGCGCTGACCTTCCTGGCCGTGCTGATCCTCGGGCCGGTGCTGGTCAAGCCGCTGAGCGCGCTGGTCGGATGGATCCCGGCCAAGCTGTTCGGCGTGCCGGGACGCCTGGCCGTGGACAACTCCGGCCGCAACCCCCGCCGGGCCGCCACCACGACCGTGGCGCTGACCGTCGGCGTGACGCTCATGACGCTGATCTCGGTGGTCACCGCCTCGACACGGGAGACGATGACGGCCAAGCTCGACAGCCAGTTCCCCATCGACTACCTGCTGGCCACCCAGGAACGCGACGCCGCCGTCCCGCGGTCGGTGGCCGACGAACTGCGGCGCAGCCCCGAACTGGCCTCGGTGCTGCAGATCCGCGAGGCCAAGGCCAAGGTCTCCGGCGATTCGGTGAAGGTCGGCACCTTCAACGGCCCCATCAAGCCGGAGGTCAAGTCCGGTTCGATGGCCCGGCTGGAGTCCGGGCAGGTCGCGGTGGCCGACAAGGCGGCCGAGCAGTTCGGGCTGCGGCTCGGCGACCCGGTCGCGGTGCGGACCGCCAAGGCCGGGACCGTCACGTTACGGGTGGTCGCCGTCCTCAACGGCGATTCGTCGGCCCTGCCGACGCTCACCGTGGCCGAACGGGCCTTCGACGAGTACTTCGGCCAGGTGCCCGACTCGCGGGTGATGGTGAACATCAAGGACGGCGTGCCCGCCGCCCAGGCCCGCGAAGTGGTGGACGCCGCGACGGCGGCCTACCCGATGGTCCAGGTGACGAGCGCGACGGAGGTACGCGGGCAGTTCGACGAATCGCTGGACATGATGCTGATGATCATCACTGGGCTGCTGGGACTGGCGATCCTGATCTCGCTGCTCGGCATCGCCAACACGCTCTCGCTGTCGGTGCACGAGCGGACCAGGGAGTCGGCGCTGCTGCGGGCGCTCGGGCTGACCAGACCGCAGTTGCGGCGGATGCTCTCGGTGGAGGCACTGGTGCTCGGGCTGATCGGGGCGCTGGTCGGGGTGGTGCTCGGCGGCGTGTTCGGGTGGGCGGCGATGCGGGCGATGATCGCGGATGCCGGGTTCGTGGTGCCTGGTGGGCAGATCGCGCTGTTCGTGGTGCTGTCGGGGCTGGCCGGGGTGCTGGCGGCCGTACTGCCTGCGCGACGGGCGGCTCGGGCGTCGATCGTGGGGTCGCTGGCAACGGGATAAAGTTCGACAAATAACGATAAAGACGCCCAATTTCGGATAGAGGATACCTGGGGCGGCGAGCCTCATCCCTCGCGGCCCCACCGGTCAGCGGCTCCACCCGCACGGCACCCGGGCACACAGCGGCCGCCCCGGGCTTCCTGATCAGCGAGGGGTGCGGCCGGGCCACAGCTCGGCGACCGTCTCCGGATCGAGGAGCGGGCGGGTGAACACCTCTCCGGACGCCTTGTCGATCACAATGCAGCCCCCGCCCACCGTGTCGGGCAGGGTGGCCGGGTCATCGAGATCCAGCTCCCGCACCCAAGCGACATATCCCTCATTGAAGCCATGAATCCCCACCGACACGGAGTCATCCGCCCGCCGCACCCCGTTGAAGTACTCCTCAGCCAGCGCCCTGGCCTGGTCCAGATTCATCCGGGCTGCCCCTGCCTGTCGACGATCACACAGAACACCCCGGTCACCGTCGTATAAGGCGGTTCGACGGCCATATGCCCCCGCTGGGCGTCGATCCAGATCACCTCGCCCCCCGAGTTGACCGCGTTCCACGCATGGGACCCGCCACCCGGCCAGCGCACCACGATCACGGCCCCCGCGCCATGCCCCGCCTCGACCAGCCGCCGCGCCACCATCGGATAGGCGTGCCGTCCCTGCCCCAAGTACTGGAACCGCTGCCCCACCCACCGCTCGATCCGCGCCGTACCCCCCACCTCACCGGCAACCAGCGGCCTGCCGATCCTGTCGTGGTCCGGCCACCTCGGCGCCGCCGCAGCCGGCTCACCATGCCAGGTGGACAACACGGCCAGCGCGCAGTCGGCGGCGTTGGACGCCCGGAACGGGTCATCGGCCGGCCCGCCACCGTTGATCAGCCTCACCCAGGTCCCACGCGGATCGGGATAACGCGTACCGAGCGGAATCGCCATCGCCAGGTCATGCTCCACCTGCGGGTCGGGCTTCGCCAGCCCCCCAGGCACACCGTACGGCCGATAACCGACCAACCTCGGCGGCCGCTGCGCCCGATCGAACCAATCCCCTTCAGCGGCCCCCTGCCGCCCAGCCGCCCCAACCCCGGCTCCCCGCGGCCCAGCCGCCGTCGTACCGGCTCCATGCCCGCTGGCCCCCGTCGCACCGGCTCCATGCCATCCAGCCGCCGTCGTACCGGCTCCATGTCGGCTAGCCGCCGTCGCACCGGTTCCATGCCGGCTAGCCGCCGTCGTGCCCACTTCATGTCGCCTGGTCGCTGTCACCGCGGCGCCTTGCCGCCTGGCCTCCCCCACCGCGGTCTCCTGCGGTCCAATCGCCGCCATCCCGGAGCCTTGCCACCCAGTCGCATCCGCGGCTCCCCGCGGTCCTGCCGCATCAACCGCCGCCGAGGCCGAAGAGACGCTGTCCGGCGAGAGCCCAAGAATGGCCGCCGCCGACGCCCCGACCGCCCCCGCCCCACCCAACACACCGGCACCGCCGGTCGCACCCTCGTCACCAGCCGCACCGCCGCCATCGCCAGCCCCCGCACCGCCTGCCGCCGTTCTGCGGGCAGCCCCTGCCACCGACCCGCTGGTCGCCGGGCCACTCGGAAACCCAGAGCCACCCAGCGCGCCGGCCGCAGCCTCCGGGCCGCCTACCAAGCCACTCCCGAGAGCTGTACCACCGGCGACCGCCGAGCCACTCCCGGAGATCGAGCCCCGCCCGAATGCCAACCCACCGGTGAGCGCCGGGCCACTCCTGGGAGCCCCAGGCACAGGCTCGTTGGTCGGCGCTGACTCGCCCACTTGCGCCATGCCACCCGGCACACCGCTCGACGCCGCACGCCAGGAGGCCACAGGCGCCTCGTGGCGTCCGCCCGACTGCGCGGACACGGACCCGGCCGACGGCATGGACGGCTGACCACCCAACGACGTAACAGGCGAGGCAGCCCACGGCGCGACAGTCCGACCGGTTGGCGGAACAGACCCGACCGATGACGTGGGCGGCTCAGCGGAACCCCATACGGCCGTCTGTCCTCGCGAGGCCAGCTCTCCTGGTGGGCCCGGCCATCGCGCAGTCGACCGGTCGGCCGACGGGTCTGGCGCTGTGGTCGGTGCGGCACCCGGCTGGGCGGCCCACGGCATCACCGAGCGTTCGGGGGGTGCGGCACCCGGCTGGGTGGCCCACGGCATCACCGAGCGTTCGGGGGGCGGGGTGTCCGGTGGGGTGGTGGGCGAGGGGTGAGGGGGCGGGGTCGAGGAGGGGGAGGCGGGCACATCCGAGTCGGCGGCGCGCTCGTAGTCGCGCCACCTCATCCCGTCACCGACCACGGGGTCGTAGTGCCCCTCGGGAAGGACCCACCGCACACTGGACTTGCGGTCGCGGAACACGTCCTGCCTCCTGTCATGGCTCGACGACCGATCGTAGAGCGACCGCCATCCCGAGGAGGGGAAGTCAGCAAGTTTCGCGGCCACGACTAGCCGCCGTACCTGCACAAACAGGGAGAAGGGCCGCGCTCAGGCGACCTTCACCTGGATGGAGTGCCAGCCGCTCGCGCCGTCGGGCGCCGGTGGCGCCTGCTGTTCGGTCTGCGTGTGGCCGGCCGCGTCCGTGGCCCGGACCTCGATCGTGTGCCGGCCGGAGGTGGCGTCCCACTCCAGGGACCACTGCCGCCAGGTGTCGAGGCCCGGCACCTGGGCCAGTTTCGCCTGCCGCCACTCGCCCCGGTCGACGCGTACCTCTACCGCGTCGATCCCGGTGTGCTGCGCCCAGGCCACTCCCGCGATCGCGGTACGGCCGGCCGTCAGCGACGCTCCGGCCTTGGGTACGTCGATGCGCGACTCCGTCTTGATGGGCCCCTTGGCGGACCAGCCGCGTGGCGTCCAGTACGCCTCGTCCTGGTCGAACCGCGTCACCTTGAGGTCGACCACCCACTTGGTCGCCGAGACGTACCCGTAGAGGCCCGGCACCACCTGGCGTACCGGGAAGCCGTGTTCGACGGGCAGGACCTGGCCGTTCATCGCGATGGCGAACAGCGCGTCGCGCCCGTCCATCACCACGTCGACCGGGGTTCCGGCGGTGAAACCGTCGTCGGAGGTGGACAGCAGCATGTCGGCGCCCGACTGGAGGCCGGCCTCGCGCAGCAGGTCGGCCATGCGGGCGCCCAGCCAGCGGGCGTTGCCGATGTACTCGCCGCCGACCTCGTTGGACACGCAGGTCAGCGTGACGTACTCCTCGGTGAGGGGGCGCTTCAGCAGATCGGCGTACGTGAGCTCGATCGGCCGGTCCACCATCCCGTGGATGCGCAGCTTCCACTGCTGGGGATCGACGCGGGGCACGATGAGTGCAGTGTCGACTCTGTAGAAGTCCTGATTTTTTGTGACGAATGGCGAGAGGCCGTTAATGCCGAAATCCACCCCTTGGGGCAGTGGCTTGGCCGGAACCGTGGGTTTCGGCAGTGCGATCGCCACTCGGGCGGAGTCCGCTTCCTGACTGCCTGCCAGCAGCCGCCCGACCAGGGTGGCGGCTCCAGCGGCCACCACACCGCCCGCGACGCCGCCGAGCAGCCGCCGCCGGTCGAACGCGTGCAGCTCCGCCCCGGCCCTCATCACGGCAGGCCGCTCAGCCTCAGAAGGAGCCTCAGGAGCCTTGGAAGTAGGACCCTCGCCGGAGAGGAGGCCTCCGGACGCGGCCGCAATGGCGGGCGCGGGCGACGCGGCCGGGTCCCAAGCCGACGCGTCCGAAGACGCGTCCGAAGCTGACGGGTCATAGGAGGCCGCCTCCGCAGCCCCGTACGACTCCCTGACGGCCCGCGCCAGCAACCACGTGAGCGCCCAAGCCCCAGCACCGACCCCCACCAAGGTCGGCACCACATCGAGCACCCCCGCCCCCGGCCGGGTCACCACCGCCGCGATCCCCACGACGCCGAACGCGCCCAGCCCCACCAGCCCGTACCGGAGCCGGCGAAGCGCCAGCACCCCGATGGCCGCGGCCACCAACGCGAGCACCACCAGCACACCCGCGATGAGCACGGTCTTGTCGTTCGAGCCGAAGGTGGTGATGGCGAACTCTTTGAGCCACGCGGGTGTGTTGTCCACGACCACGTTGCCCACCGCCACCACGGGGAAGGCCGCGGGATTCAGCAGCCCGGCGACGAGTTGCGCGACGCCGAGCGCCACGGCCCCGGCCACCACGCCCGCCAGCGCCCCGGCCCAGGCGGGCACCACATTGTTCCTCTGCACGGTTCTGACGCTACGCCTCTGGCGGCCGGTGGTTCTTACGCGATGGTTACGTCAGCGGGTGATGAGGTCGCGGACGATCGGGGCGAGGGCGCGGAAGGCGCGGCCCCGGTGGCTGATGGCGTCCTTCTCGTCGGCGGAGAGCTCGGCCGCGGTGCGCGTCTCGCCCTCGGGCACCAGGATGGGGTCGTACCCGAACCCGTTGGTGCCGCGGGGTGTGGTGACGAGGTGGCCCGCCAGTGTGCCCTCGACCACGCGCGACTCCCCCGACGGCAGCGCCAGCGCGGCCACGCACGCGAAGTGGGCGGTCAGCTTGTCGGCGGGCACGTCGGAGATCTGCGCCAGCAGCAGGGCGAGGTTGGCCCTGTCGTCGCCGTGCCGCCCGGACCAGCGGGCCGAGAACACGCCGGGCATGCCGTTGAGCGCGTCGACGCAGAGGCCCGAGTCGTCGGCCACCGCGGGCAGGCCCGAGCCCTGAGCCACGGCGTGCGCCTTGAGCAGGGCGTTCTCCTCGAACGTGACGCCGGTCTCGGCCACCTCGCCGATCGAGGGGAACTCTTCGAGCCCCACGATGTCGAACCCGGACAGGATCCGGCGCAGCTCTGTGATCTTGCCCGCGTTGCGCGTGGCCAGGACGATCCTCATACCCCCAGCGCCTCCTGCTGGATCAGCGTGAGCTCCTCGCAGCCGGTGACGGCCAGGTCGAGGAGCTGGTTGAGCGCGTCACGGTCGAACGGGGCGCCCTCGGCGGTGCCCTGCACCTCGACGAAGCTGCCCGCGCCGGTCATCACGACGTTCATGTCGGTCTCGGCCGCCACGTCTTCGGTGTAGCAGAGGTCGAGCATCGGCACCGAGCCGACCACGCCGACCGAGACGGCGGCCACCGAGTCGACCAGCGGGTCGCCGGGGCACATGCGGCGCTCGCGCATCCACGCGACGGCGTCGGCCAGTGCCACGTAGGCGCCGGTGATCGCGGCGGTCCTGGTGCCGCCGTCGGCCTGCAGAACGTCGCAGTCGAGCAGAATCGAGTTTTCGCCCAGGGCCTTGTAGTCGACGCAGGCCCGCAGCGAGCGGCCGATCAGCCGGGAGATCTCGTGCGTACGACCGCCGATCTTCCCGCGGACCGACTCACGGTCGTTGCGGGTGTTGGTGGCGCGCGGCAGCATCGCGTACTCGGCCGTGACCCAGCCCTGGCCGCTCCCCCGGCGCCAGCGCGGCACGCTGTCCTGTACGGACGCCGCGCACAGAACCCGGGTGCCGCCGAACTCCACCAGCACCGAGCCTTCGGCATGGGTAATCCATTGCCTGGTAATGGTGATGGGGCGGAGCTGGTCGGGGTTTCGGCCATCCTGTCGCGACATGCAGATCACCCTATCTCCGCGCCGCAACGCTCTTGACCGAATGTGTCCGACACATGGATCCTTACGCAATGACAACGGGGGTGTTGCGAAACCCTGACTTTCTCCGGTTCCTCAGTTCGCACGTGGCCAACGAACTCGGAGCCAACATTTCTCGCGTGGCGCTCCCTTTGGTCGCCGTGCTGGCCCTGCACGCCGGGCCGTTGGAGGTCGGCGTGCTCTCCGCGCTGCAGACCGCGGCGTTCCTGGCGATCGGCCTGCCCGCGGGCGTCTGGGTGGACCGGCTGCGCAGGCGCCGCGTGATGCTGACCTCTGACCTGGTCCGGTGCCTGCTGCTGGCGAGCATCCCGGTCGCCGAGGCTCTCGGCCTGTTATCGGTCGGCGTACTGTACGTGGTCGCGCTGCTGGCCGGCACGGCCCAGGTGTTCAACGACGTCGCCGACCAGACCTACCTGCCGGAGCTGGTGAGCAAGGACGGTCTGAGCGACGGCAACTCCAAGCTCGAGTTCGTCCGTTCGAGCGGCGCGCTCGCCGGTCCCAGCCTGGGCGGCGCGCTCGTGCAACTGGTGGGGGCCTCGCGCACGATGCTCGCCACCGCTGTGGCCGCGTTGGGCTCGGTGGTCCTGCTGAGCGCCATCAAGGTCCCCGACAAGCCTCCGGTCTCCGGGGAACGACCGCGGATGTTCCCCGGTATCGCTGAAGGGCTCGGGTTCGTCTGGCGCGATCGGCTGCTGCGGACGATCGTCGCCACGACCGCGGCGACGAACCTGAGTCTCAGCGCTGTGGTCAGCCTGTCCGTGCTGTTCCTGGCCGACGTGGTCGGCCTGCCGGCCGGCCTGATCGGCGTCCTGCTCATGTCCGGCGCGGTCGGCGGGCTGCTCGGCGGCCTGACCGGGAGCCGGTTGTTCAGCAGGTACGGCACGGCCAGGATGACCTGGCTGGCCATCGCCGTCACCTCACCCTTCGGCCTGCTGCTGCCCATGACGCAGGCCGACTGGCGGATCTCCTTGTTCGCGATCGCCTCGATAGCGCTGTCGTGGGGGGCGATCATCTACAACATCGGCCAGCTCACCTATCGGCAGACCGTCACGCCGGAGCGGATGCTGGGGCGGGTCAACGCGACGGTCAGGTTCATCGTCTGGGGCACGATGCCGCTGGGCGCGTTGCTCGGCGGCATCGTGGCTCAGCAGATCGGCGTGCGGGAGGCACTCTGGGTGTTCATGGGCGCGCGGCTGGTCTCGTTCCTGCCGCTGTTGTTCTCGCCGCTGCCGCGTCTGCGCGACTTCTCGCAGGTTCAGGCCAAGTCGTAGACGGCCCCGCTGCGGGCCAGGTCGATCGGGCCGCTGTAGCCGCCCCGGCAGGCGTCGTCCATGATCCGCAACTGGTCGTGCCAGGGCACGAGGTGGGTGAGCACCAGCCGGCCCACCCCGGCCTTGGCGGCGTGCTCGGCGGCCTGGCGGCCCGACATGTGCAGGTCGGTCGGCAGCTCCGGCTGGTCGAGGAACGATGACTCGCACAGCATCAGGTCGACGCCCGCGGCCAGCCGCACCAGCTCGGCGGACTCACCGGTGTCGCCCGAGTAGGCCAGGCTCCGGCCGCCGTGCGTGACGCGGAAGCCGTACGCCTCGACCGGGTGGTTGACCTGACCGGCGACGATCGTGAACGGCCCGACCTCGAAGGGGCCCGGGGTCAGCGGGATGAAGTCGAAGGCTGTCTCCATGCCCGGCTCGTCCGGCATGCCGTAGGCGGCGGCCAGGCGGCGTGGCGCGTCGGCGGGCGCGTGGACGGGCACTCGGGGGTATGGCGCGGCCGGCCCGTACGTACGGGCCACGTGGTACGCGCACATGTCGAGGCAGTGGTCGGCATGCAGGTGGCTCAGGCAGATGGCGTCTACGTCGTAGAGCCCGATATACCGCTGAAGCACTCCCAGGGCCCCGTGGCCGAAGTCGAGGAGCAGCCTGAACCCCTCGGCCTCGACCAGATAACAGGACGAAGGGCTGTCGGGGCCTGGAAAGCTACCCGAACAGCCGATGATGGTCACCTTCATGTGGGCCTCCCGTTTGAGGTAGTACCCCCCACTGGCGTGACTTCGACCGCATCGATCTCCGGGCCGAGGAAGCGTCGCCCGAGCCGGGCGAAGAGCAAGGAGTCGCCTGTGGCGCGGAAGCGGTGCCGGGGGGTGGCCTCACTTCCTGCCGCCATGTCACGGTCGTGCAGGATGCGGTAGACGTCCTTGGCCGTCTCGTCGGCGCTGGAGACGAGCGTCACCCCGTCACCGGCGACATAGGAGATCGCGCCGGTGAGCAGCGGGTAGTGGGTGCAGCCGAGGATGAGCGTGTCGCACCCGGCCGCCCTGATGGGGTCCAGGTAGTCGCGCACGACCTCGATGAGCTCCTCGCTCGCCGTCTCTCCGCGTTCGACGTACTCCACCAGGCGTGGGGCGGCCACGCCGGTGAGCTGTACGTCGGGTGCCGCGGTGAAGGCGTCGTGATAGGCCATGGACTCGATGGTCGCCCTGGTGGCGATCACACCGACCCTGCCGGTGCGGGTGGCACGCACCGCGCGCCGGGTAGCGGGCTGGATCACCTCGACGACCGGCACGTCGTAACGCTCGCGCGCGTCGCGCAGCACGGCGGCACTGGCGCTGTTGCACGCGATCACGAGCATCTTGACGTCGTTCGCGACGAGGTGGTCCATCACCTCCAGCGCGTAGGCGCGAACCTCTGCGATGCGTTTCGGCCCGTACGGCTGACGGGCCGTGTCGGCCACATAGGTGATGGACTCATGGGGGAGCTGGTCGATGATCGCTCTGGCGACCGTCAGCCCGCCCACCCCGCTGTCGAAGATCCCGATACTGGTGTCCGGCACCTTTAGAGGGTAGGCGACCTGCGACATCTTCACTGCGTAAGAATGCTCACAGCCCGCGTGTCACCCGCGCCCCACCCGGGCGAGCTGGCGGCACTGCGCGACCAGCCGGCCTTGGGAGTCCCACGCCTCGACCTCCTCGTCGAACCAGCCGTCGGAGATGAGCCGGCCACTGCCGATCAGGGTGAGCCAGCCGGGGGCGGGCAGCGCCCGCAGGTGCCAGGTGAGGTCCACGGTGGGCGCCCAGCCCCGCGCTCCGGCCGAGAACACGACGGGCGGCAGCGAGTCCACGGCCAGGGCCAGCACGTACGGGTCGGGGTCCTGGGGCTCCGCCATCCTGAAGTACGCCCTGGACTCGGGCCGGCCGCTGGGCTCACCCTTCAGCCAGCCGATCGTGGGCGGGTCGAAGAGCATCTCCATCTGGGCGTTGAGCGTCATGTTCGACTCGGGCCTGGGGTCGGGCAGCTTGGCGCAGTCTTCCGGCCGCGGCATGACATATCCCGATTTATCGGCGTACATCGGCTCGACGTCGCTCAGCGTGGCCGTGGTGATCAGGCTCTCGATCTGCGCCACACCGTCCTGGACGAGTGTCGCCCGGGTGAAGGCCGCCGTCCTGCCCGCCTTGAGCTGCTCGATCCGCACCCGCGCGGGACCGGGCACGGGCGACTTGAGGAACTGGGCGGACGTGCTCACCGGATGCTCGAACGGCGACGCGTCCACAACCGCGCGCAGGATCACCGCCAGCAGGTAGCCGCCGTTGAGCGGGCCGCCGATCACGTAGCCGGGGTCGAGGCAGACGTCGTAGGTGCTCTCGTCGACCCGGATCGCCTGCGTGGCCTCATCGAACTTGGTCATCGTCCTGCCTCAGGTACGGAACTATATTCTAGTAGGCTCATGGTATCAGCGTGCCTACCTGCGCAAACGCGATCTCACTGAGACAGTTCGATCATGACAAGCGTTACCGAACTCATCGGACAGTCGGTCTGGGACCCCAACGGAGTGTGGGTCGGCCACGTCGTCGACATCCGCCTGATCAAGCACAAGGGCGAGCTGCAACAGAGCGCCACCGTCTGCGGCCTGGTGGTCTCGGCCTACCGGGGGAAACTGCTCTGCCTGACCCGCGACCGGCACCGCCGCTGGGGCTGGTTCGCCCGGCCTCTGGCGCGCGTGCTCTACGTGGGGTCCACTTTCGTCCCGTGGTCCAGCGTCACCGACCACAGTGGCGGCGAGGTATACATCAGCACCATAAAGCAGGAACTCTCACGCGTCTAAGTACATTGCAAGCGACCGTCTAGCAACATCAGCTACTTTCTTTGTGATCAAAAGTCCACATTGTGAGTTGAGTGATGTCTGCTAATAACCCCCCGAGTGGCCAGGATCCTAACCGGACCACGGCGTACCGCTGGAACCAGGAGCAGCAGCCCGAGCATCCGCCGACAATGCCGTTGTCGCAGGGCCAGCCGTATCCTCCGCAGCAGTCTTACCAGCAGCCCCAGTACGGGCAGCAAGACCAGTACGGGCAGCAGGCGTCCTATGGCCAGCAGCCCCAGTACGGGCAACAGCCCACGTACGACCAGCAGCCATATGGTCAGCAGCAACAGCCCCAGTACGGGCAGCAGCAGCCGTCCTACGGCCAGCAGCCCCAGTACGGCCAGCAAGACCAGTACGGGCAGCAGCCCCAGTACGGTCAGCAGGACCCGTACGCCCAGGCCGGTTGGCAGCAGCAGGGCCCCGAGGGCTTCGGCCCCGCCGAGCCCGCCAAGAAGAGCCGCAAGGGTTGGATCATCGCCATCGCCTCGGCGCTGGCCGTTGTCGTGCTCGGCGGCGGCGCGGTCTGGGCGGTCGGCGCGATCGGCGGCGGCGGCACGCAGCCGCACGAGGTGCTGCCCGCCAGTTCGATCGCCTATGTCCGGCTCGACCTGGACCCGGCGGCCAACCAGAAGGTCGCGCTGTTCCAGATCGCCAGGAAGTTCACCGTCACCAAGGACACCTTCCAGGGCGACGACCCGCGTAAGGCCGTGTTCGACCTGACGCAGGACGCCGGTCTGTCCAAGGTCGACTTCGCCAAGGACATCGATCCCTGGCTGGGCAGCAGGATCGGCCTGGCCGTCGTCCCGTCGGGCGGCAAGGAGCCGGACTTCGCCGTGGCCGTCCAGGTCAAGGACGAGGCGCAGGCCAAGGTGGGCATCAAGAAGCTGATGGGCAAGGAGAGGTTCGGCCTGTCCTTCCGTGACGACTACGCGCTGGTGACGTCAAGCCAGACGCTGGCCGACAAGTACGCCGCCGAGACCACCAGTCTCGCCGACAACGCCGATTTCAACGACGACGTGAACGCGATCGGCGAGCAGGGTGTGCTGTCGTACTGGGCGCACCTCGGCAAGATCGGCGAGCTGGCGGTGACCGACAAGTCGAGCCAGGAGGCCAAGGCGCTCGAACAGGTCAAGAACGCCAGGTTCGCCGGAGCGCTCCGCTTCGACAGCTCCTACGCCGAGCTGGCCGGTGTCATCCGCGGCGCCGAAGGCATGGTCGAGGGCGATCTGGAGCCCGCCAAGCTGTCCGCGCTGCCCGCCTCCACCGCGGGCGCGCTGTCCTACTCGGGCCTCGACCAGATCATCACCAAGAAGTGGGGCGAGATCGAGCAGTCCATCGCGGCGACGCCCGCGGGGGCCCAGTTCAAGCAGTTCGTCGACCAGGCCAAGCAGACCTACGGCCTGCAGCTGCCCGACGATCTGGCCACGGTCCTCGGCAAGAACCTGACGCTCGCGGTCGACGCCCAGGGCCTGGACAGCGACAAGATCAAGGCCGGCGTCCGCATCACGACCGACCCGGCCAAGGCGCAGGCCGTGTACGACAAGATCCAGAAGGCCATGTCGTCCAGTGGCCAGCCCACTCCCCAGCTCGCCAAGGTCGCGGGTGACGGCACGTTCACCGTCGCCACCACCGACGAGTACGCCAAGGCATTGTCCGCCGACGGCACGCTGGGCGAGAGCCAGACCTTCAAGGACGCCGTCCCGGACGCCGACGAGGCCACCTACGCCTTGTTCGTGGATCTGGACAAGGTCGAGAAGTACTACCTGCCGAGCATGGAGGGCGACGACAAGGCCAACGCCCAGGTCCTGCGCGCGGTCGGCCTGAGCGGCAAGCAGACGGCCACCGAGGCCAGCTTCTCGCTACGGCTGCTGTTCAACTGACGCGGTTCGGCAAGGGTGGCCGCCCCTCAGGGGGCGGCCACTGTCACGCCCAGAGCTGGCCTTCGAGGCGGTGCTCGGCTTCGTCCAGGGTGCCTTCGTAGGCCCCCGTGGACAGGTATTTCCAGCCTCCGTCGGCGACCACGAAGACGACGTCGGCGCTTTCCCCCGCCTTCACCGCCTTGGCGGCCACACCCAGGGCGGCGTGCAGCGCCGCCCCTGTGGACACGCCGGCGAAGATCCCCTCCGCGGCGAGCAGTTCCCGCGTACGGCGCAGCGCGTCGGCCGACCCCACCGAGAACCGCGTGGTCAGCACGGACTCGTCGTACAGCTCGGGGATGAACCCCTCATCCACGTTGCGCAGCCCGTAGACCAGCTCGCCGTAACGCGGCTCGGCGGCCACGATCCGCACGCCGGGCACGCGCTCGCGCAGGAAGCGCCCCACCCCCATGAGCGTCCCCGTCGTGCCGAGCCCGGCGACGAAGTGGGTCACGCTCGGCAGGTCCTCAAGGATCTCCGGCCCCGTCGACTCATAGTGGGACCGCCAGTTGGCCGGGTTGCCGTACTGGTAGAGCATCACCCAGTCCGGGTGTTCGGCCGCCAGCCCCTTGGCCACCCGTACGGCCTCGTTGGAGCCGCCCGCCGCGGCCGACGAGATGATCTCCGCGCCCCACATGCGCAGCAACTGGCGGCGCTCCTCGGAGGTGTTCTCCGGCATCACGCAGATCAGCTTGTAGCCCTTGAGCCTGGCCGACATCGCCAGCGAGATGCCGGTGTTGCCGCTGGTGGGCTCCAGGATCGTGCAGCCGGGCGTGAGCAGCCCGTCCTTCTCGGCCTGCTCGACCATCCACAGCGCGGGCCGGTCCTTGATCGACCCGGTCGGGTTGCGGTCTTCGAGCTTGGCCCAGAGCCGTACGTCGGCCGACGGCGAGAGCCGGGGAAGGCCGACGAGGGGCGTGCGACCGACCGAGTCGATCAGCGATTCGAAACGCATGTCACCCGCCGGCGACGGCGGGCAGCACGGTCACCGTGTCGCCATCGGACACCGACGTGCCGAGGCCGCCGAGGAAGCGCACGTCCTCGTCGTTCAGGTACACGTTGACGAAGCGGCGCAGCTTGCCCTGCTCGATCAGGCGGTCCTTGAGTCCGGGATGCAGGGACTCCAGGTTGCTGATCAGCTCGTCGAGGGTGGCGCCCTCGGCGTCGACGGCTTTGGCGCCGCCGGTGTAGGTGCGAAGGATGGTCGGAATGCGAACCTCGATGGCCATCGCGGTCAGTCTCCTCGGGTCAGGTCGTCGTCCCATCGGCAGCAACGCCGACGGCTGAACACGGATTCCTGATCAGCGACAGTCGTAGACGACGACAGCCGGGGTATGCGCGAAGAGGTAGCTCTGCACCGGCCTGACCATCATGGGAGAAACCTTACCTCTTCCTCCGTTATCACTCCGTCGAGGATGCGGTAGGAGCGGAACTCCGTCTCGTCCTCGTCCCTGGTGGAGACCAGGACGTAGTGGGCGTCCGGCTCGGAGGCGTAGGTCACGTCGGTGCGCGAGGGGTAGGCCTCGGTCGCCGTGTGGGAGTGATAGATCACGACGGGCACCTCGTCGCGGTCGTCCATGTCGCGCCAGACGCGCAGTTGCTCCATCGAGTCGAAGCGGTAGAACGTGGGCGAGCGCTCGGCGTTCTCCATCGGGACGAACCGCTCAGGGGCGTCGTCCCGTCCCGCGATCACGCCGCACGCCTCGTCCGGGTGGTCGGCCCGCGCATGGGCAACGATCTTGTCAACCAGTTCCTGCGAGATCGTCAGCATGTCGGGAAATTACCAGAGGGCCCGGACCAGGGTGTCCTGCAGGTAGGTCAGCCAGTCGTAGGTGATGTAGGCCGGGTAGCGGGGGTCGTCCTCGGACATGGTGGCGATCTCGTCGTGGATCTCCTCGGTCACTTCGAGCTTGGTGCCGAGGGCCAGCCGTACGTCGTTGAGGGCGCGCAGCCACGCCTGGGCCTGCTCGGTCGTGAGCTCGCTACGTCCCGGCCTGGCGCTGTCGAGCATGCTCTGCGCGTCGGCGCGCTTGCCGTCGCGCAGCGTCGCCTCGGTGTAGCGGCGGAACTCCGCCGACTCCGCCGCGTCCTCGTAGGCCGAGGGGAACAGGCGCGCGAGCACCGGGTCGGACGGCACCGACCCGGCCCCGACGCCGATGCCGAGCGCGCGCTCCAGCGGGTCGTCGCCGGTCTCGCCCGGCGCCACCAGGCCGAGCACCTGGGTGACCAGCGAGCGCAGGATCGACACCTCCGCCGCCTCGAACTCCGCGATGACGCCACCGCCGTCCCGCGTCGAGAACCCCGAGTTCACGTGTGCTGCCTCACTTCACCGAATCGGACTGGAGCGTCGCCCACAGGCCGTAGGAGTGGAGGATCTGGACGTCACGCTCCATCTCCTCCCGGGTGCCGCTGGACACGACGGCCTTGCCCTTCTTGTGCACGTCCATCATGAGTTTCTCGGCCTTCTCCTTGGAGTAGCCGAACACCGTCTGGAAAACGTACGTCACGTAGGACATGAGGTTGACCGGGTCGTTCCAGACGATCGTCACCCATGGCAGATCGGGCCGGACGTCCGTTGACGGACGCTCGACGGCCATTGGAGCAGTGCTACCCACATCCCCCATCCTGCCCTACCCCGGCCGTAGTCTTCGAGTCGTGGCAATGACCATGAGCACTGCGTTGCTCACAGATCACTATGAACTGACGATGCTCCAGGCGGCACTGCGGAGCGGCGCCGCCCATCGGCGGGCGGTTTTCGAGGTGTTCGCCCGGCATCTGCCTGGCGGACGGCGATACGGGGTTGTCGCCGGGACGGGACGTGTCCTGGACGAGCTGGAAGACTTCCGTTTCCGTGACGAGGAGCTGACCTACCTGCGGGAGAAAGAGGTGGTCGACGAACCGACCCTCGCCTTCCTCGCCGATTACCGCTTCTCCGGCAACGTGTACGGCTACCGCGAGGGCGACGTCTACTTCCCCGCCTCCCCGATCATGGTGGTGGAAGGCGCGTTCGCCGAGGCCGTACTCCTCGAGACTTTGACCCTTTCCATCCTCAATCATGACTGCGCCATCGCCTCGGCCGCCTCCCGGATGACGAACGCGGCGGGCAACCGCCCGATCATCGAGATGGGCTCGCGCCGCACGCACGAGTGGGCCGCCGTGGCCGCCGCCCGCGCCGCCTACATCTCCGGCTTCGCCTCCACCTCCAACCTGATGGCCGGGCGGGTCTACGGCGTTCCGACGGCCGGTACGGCCGCGCACGCGTTCACGCTGCTGCACGACACCGAGCGGGCGGCGTTCGAAGCCCAGATCGCCGCGCTCGGCCCGGAGACCACGCTGCTGATCGACACCTATGAGGTGGCCGAGGCGGTCCGTACGGCGGTCGAGCTGGTGGGCCCCAAGCTGGGCGCGGTGCGGATCGACTCCGGCGACCTGGCGGCGGCCGCGCAGGAGGTGCGCGAGCAGCTCGACGCGCTCGGCGCGTTCAACACGCGCATCGTGGTCACCTCCGACCTGGACGAGTACGCCATCGCCGCGCTGGCCGCCGCCCCCGTCGACGGCTACGGCGTGGGCACCTCGCTGGTGACGGGCTCGGGCGTGCCCACCGCCGCGCTGGTCTACAAGCTGGTGGCGCGCGAGACCTCGGCGGGTGTCATGGAGCCGGTCGCCAAGCGGTCGGTCGGCAAGCCGTCGCGTGGTGGCCGCAAGGAGCCCTACCGCCTGTTCGACGAGACCGGGCACGCCGAGACCGAGCTGATCACCACGTCGGGGCCGGCGCCGGAGGGCGGCGTGCCACTGCTGCACCAGCTCGTACGAGACGGCGAGGTCATCGGCAGGGAGCCGCTGGCCGCGGCCCGCGAGCGGCACGCCAGGACGATCGCCGGCCTCCCCCAGGAGGCGCTGCACCTGGGCAGGGGGTACGCGGCGATCGCCACGGAGTTCGCCTGACGTATGGTGCTTTCTATGGGGACCGCGCTGATCATCGTCGATGTGCAGAACGACTTCTGCGAGGGCGGCAGCCTGCCCGTGGCGGGCGGATCCGAGGTGGCCGCCGCGATCACCCGTTACGTGGCCGACCACGGCTACGACCACGTGGTGGCCACCCGCGACTACCACGTCAACCCGGCCGGCCACTTCTCCGAGGCCCCCGACTACGCGACGACCTGGCCGGCGCACTGCGTCGCGGGCACGCCGGGCGCGGACTTCCACCCGGCCTTCGACGTCTCGGCGGTCGAGGAGGTCTTCTCCAAGGGTGCCTACGCCGCCGCCTACAGCGGGTTCGAGGGCGCCTCCGGTGACGAGGTGTCGCTGGCCGACTGGCTGGCTGAGCGCGGGGTGAGCGAGGTGGACGTGGTGGGGATCGCCACCGACCACTGCGTGCGCGCCACGGCGCTCCACGCGCTCGAGCACGGCCTGGCCGTACGCGTGCTGCTCGACCTCACGGCGGGGGTGGCGCGGCAGACCACGGACATCGCGCTGTCGGAGCTGAGCGCCGCCGGCGCCGTCCTGCAGGGCACGCCGTCCGTGGCCTGACCGCCGGCCACGAAGAGTACGCGGTGCGCGACGCTGCGGTCATGTGATATCCAAGAGGGCGAATGCTCTCCGAATACGCTTCACCACGGAGAGCGATGATCCTTCGTCCTCGTGTGTGAGGTTCCCCATGCTGACCTTCTCGCTCGGCCTGGCCTGGCTGCTGCTCGCCCCGCTCAGCCTCTGGGTGCTCGTCCGCGGGCGTAACGCGGCCAGGGCCGGGGCCTTGCTGACGCTGGCGCTGCTGGAGGCGGCCACGGTGGCGATGACCGCCGAGGAGCGGGAGGCCGCGGTCGTCGCGCACGACGTGCCGCCCAGCGTGTTCACGAGGGGCTGCGCGGAGCGTACGCCGGTGCCCGAGACGGCACGGCTGAGCGGCCCGCGCGACGATCTCACGCTGTCCTGGGCCGCCGCGCCCGACGAGTGCGCCACGGCGCAGGTCACGCTCCGCTCCGAGGGCCGCAAGCTGCGCGTCTGGATCCACGAAGGGCCACCCCGAGAGGAACGCAGGGGGATGCGTACGGTGTCCGTACACGTCGCTCAAGGCGCCGCCTCGCTGCGGGTGCCGCTCGACCCGCCCGCCTCCGCGCGCCTGCGCCCGGTCGACGGCCGCACCGGGCACCCCATCCCCCGGCCGACGACTCCTACGAGATGACCGAGCCCTGCCGCAGCGCGTCGTCCAGGTCGGCGTAGACCTCGAACGCGTGCCGCAGCCCCGTGATGAACAGCACCCGCCCCATGACCCCCTGGACCCCGCCCAGCAGCAGCCGGGTCCCCCTGGCCTCGCACCGCTGCAGGACCACGACGAGCTCGTTCATCCCCAGGGAGTCGCAGAAGGTGATCTCCCGCAGATCGAGGATCAGGAAGGGTTTCACCGGGAGTGCCCAGATACGCGCCATGTGCTCCCGGAAGGCCGGCACCGCAGAGGCGTCGAGATCGCCGCTCAGCCGGGTGATGATGGCGTTTCCCGAGAGGCCAGAAGTGACGACGAACGTCGATTTTCCCGTGGCCCCAGATGACATGGGTGAAGTCCTTCTGTATTTCCCAAGGCAGCCATCGTTTGGTGTTGCCGGTTCCGGTGGTCGTCTAACGATAGGCCACGGCGGTGTGACCAAACGTGTAGAGGGGGCCAGAGCATGACGGTCTCTGGATCGGCGTCCGGCGTGGCCATGAGCAGGCTCTCCGCTGCCGTGTCCTAACCGTGACACTTCCCGGGGTCCACGGCCACCCGAACGCCGAGATCGCTATGACTTCGACCGGCCGCCCGGCGATGGAACCGGGCGGCTCGGCTAGCGTCGCTGGGTGGCCCACTGGCGGATCTTGTCGATCCGCTCCTGGATCTGGACGGCGGTGGCCTGGGCGATGAGCGGCCCGCCGCAGGCCCGGCGCAGCTCCGAGTGGATGGAGCCGTGGGGTTGGCCGGTGCGGTGGTTCCAGGCGCCCACGAGGCCGTTGAGCTCTCGCCGGAGCTCGGCGATCTGCTCGTGCGGTGCCACCGCGGGCGGGCCGGTCTCGGTCTTCTTGGCCTTGGCGGCCTGCTGGTCCGACTGCCGCTTGCGCAGCAGCGTGGCCACCTGGTCGGGCTCCAGCAGGCCGGGCAGCCCGAGGAAGTCCTCCTCCTCGGCCGAGCCGACCTCCGCGCCGGTGCCGAACTCGCCGCCGTCGAACAGCACGCGGTCGAACGTCGCCGACGTCTCCATCATCTCGAACGGCAGCTCGTCCCCGAGGACGTCCGGATTGTCCTTCTTCCTGTTGGCGTCCTCCAGCAGGCTGTCGTCCAGCCCGTCCTCCGGCGGACGGCGGTTGAGCACGTGATCGCGCTCCACCTCCATCTCGTTGGCCAGGCCCATGAGGGTCGGCACCGAGGGCAGGAACACCGAGGCCATCTCGCCGCGCTTGCGGGCCCGCACGAAGCGGCCGACCGCCTGGGCGAAGAACAGCGGGGTGGAGATCGAGGTGGCGTAGACCCCCACGCACAGCCGGGGGATGTCGACGCCTTCCGACACCATCCGGACCGCCACCATCCAGCGATCACCGGACGCGGCGAACTGCTTGATCTTGTTGGAGGCGCCCGGGTCGTCGGAGAGCACGACGGTGGCGCCCTCACCGGAGATGTTGCGCAGGTGGCGGGCATAGGCGCGAGCCGTCTCGTGGTCGGTCGCGATGACCAGGCCGGCGGCGTCGGGGACACCACGGCGCACCTCTGTCAGCCGCCGGTCGGCGGCCTCCATGACCTGGCGGATCCAGTCGCCCTTGGGGTCGAGCGCGGCGCGCCAGGCCTGGGAGAGCTGGTCCTTGGTGAGCGGCGTGCCCAGCGTGGCGGCGAGCTCGTCGCCCGCGCGGGTGCGCCACTTCATCTCACCGGAGTAGGCCAGGAAGATGACCGGCCGGACGACCCCGTCGTCGAGGGCCGGGCCGTAGCCGTAGGAGAAGTCGGAGACGCTGCGCTTGAAACCCTCGGCGTCCTCCTCGTAACCGACGAACGGGATCGGGTTGTCGTCGGACCTGAACGGCGTCCCGGTCAGCTGGAGCCTGCGGACGGCCGGCTCGAACGCCTCGCGGATGCCGTCGCCCCACGACTTGGCGTCACCCGCGTGGTGGACCTCGTCGAAGATGATGAGCGTCTTGCGGGCCTCGGTGCGCGCCCTGTGGAGGGCGGGGTGCATGGCGACCGCCGCGTACGTCACGGCCACGCCGACGTAGTCGCTGGAGGTGGCGCCCTGGCTGTTCTTGAACTCGGGGTCGATGCTGATGCCGACCTTGCTCGCCGCGTCGGCCCACTGGCGCTTGAGGTGCTCGGTGGGGGTGACGATGGTGATCGCCCGGATCACCCCGTTGGCGAGCAGCTCG
Source organism: Nonomuraea sp. NPDC026600 (assembly GCF_040638335.1). Classification (NCBI taxonomy): domain Bacteria; kingdom Bacillati; phylum Actinomycetota; class Actinomycetes; order Streptosporangiales; family Streptosporangiaceae; genus Nonomuraea; species Nonomuraea sp. NPDC026600. Next base: position 91,106 of record NZ_JBEZYD010000022.1, on the reverse strand, counting down.
CTGGCGATGCGCAGGGCATAGGTCGTCTTGCCCGCGCCCGGCGTCGCCACGGTGAGGAAGTCACGCGGCTCGCGCCTGAAATACAGGTCGAATGCCTCCTGCTGCCAGGCGCGCAGCTTGGGGGCGGTGCCCCATGCGGCGCGGTCGGGATAGGAAGGCGAAAGATGGGATGCGGCGAAGGAGCTCACCGCATCACCTCTGGGGTTCGTGTGCTTCGCTGTCTCACAGTGACCCAAGAGTAATCGGGCCCACCGACAAGACGTGCCGTGCACCGGGGATCCTGGCCAAGCTCATCCTTGCGTGCTAAGGGGCGTACGGGGCTTATCGCACACTCGACATCACCGCATCGAGCGCCTGCCTTCGGGTGGTTTCTTCGGGTTGGAGCAGCCCGACCAGCAGCACTGCCTTGCCGCCCCGGTTGAGGAGTGTGACACGTAGGTAGGCGGGTCTGTTCACCACATCCCGGTATTGCGCTCGTAGCGCACGCGTGTGTCCTTGGGGGAGGTCTTTGTCCTCCACGACGTCGACCTTGTCGCCTTTGAGCAGCAGCCCGGAGTACAGCTCCGCCGCGTCCTTGGTGGCCTTTGTCACATCGGCCACGGGATCGGGGATCGGCCTGGCCATGACGAGCGCGCCGTCGCTCCTGGCGACCGAGGTGAATCCGGTCACAGGCGGCACCGCTCCCTCCTGCCACCCGGCCGGCAGCGTGATCGTCACCCCCGCCAGCGAGTCGCTCAACAGCGCCGTCGCGGGCTTCGGGACGGCGAACCGCAGCACGACCGTGACCAGCGCCGCGATCAGCCCGGCGGCCAGGAGCAGCGCGATCACCGCCTCGGCGGGCCGCCCCCACCGCCGTACCCGTACCCGCCTCGACAGGCCGGGATCGGCGGGCGCCCCGTAGTGACGGGCGGACGGGGGCAGCGACTCCCACGGCACCTGCGGATCGCCGTCATCCCGCTCGAGCCCCCGCTCGGTGGTGCGCCGCAGCCGTGGATTCCACAGGTCTTCCGGCTCGTCCCGCTCATCACCCTCGGGGCCGCTCCTCCCGTGCCACGAGAGCCCGCCATCACCGGCCACGGAGCCGCGCCGCCGGCGCGCTTGGCCGGGGTCGTCATCGACGGTCGCGGGCTCGCGCTGCGCGGGCCTGGACGGCCGCGTCCGCGCCTCCTCGGCCCGCCGCCCACCCCGCGGATACGGATCCCCGCCCCTGCGCACCGGGCTCGGCGGCGCATCAGCGGGAGGCTCAGGAGGATCGGAAGGTGTACGGCGGTGCCTGGCTCCCGAACTCGGCGGCCAAACGCGGTGATCGTCCTCCATGACACCTCCTTGTCCGCTGTCCTATCACTCCTTCTCCCGCGGATCCGGCGTTCCGTGATCGCTGTGACAGGAGGGACAAGAATGGCTCCCGAACCCACCACGGACAGGAGGCGTCGCGGGTCAGTCGGAGCGGGTACGGGAGGCGAGCAACGTGGCAGCGAGGGCGATGGCGGACATCAGACAGCAGATGACCACGAAGCCTCGCGCGATCATCCCCGGACTGTGCCCGATGACGTTGACCAGCGCACCCCCCACGCCCACCGCCAGCGCGGACCCCAGCATGTCCGTCACCGAGAGGGCGGCGGAGTTGGCCCCCTGCTCGTTGACCGGCGACTGCTTGAGCGCCGTGACGCTGACCGTGGTCATGCCGAGGCCCATCCCGAACCCCGCCACGATCCACGCCGGCACCGCGACCCAGCCGGTGATCCCGGGCAGGACCGACAGCAGCCCGATCAGCACCCCCGCCATGACGCAGGCGGCCCCCAGCCGGATCCGCCGGTACGGCTCGACCGAGCGCCTGCTCTGCAGGTAGGAGCCGGTGGACCAGCCGAGCGCGCCGGTCGTGAGCGCGATGCCCGCCGCCGCGGGGCCGAACTCCTTGACCTGCTGGAGGGCGAGGGGAATGAACGAGTTCACGCCGAAAAAGGCGGCCGAGAACATGCCGCGCATCATGATCGTGGTCGGCAGCCCGCGGCTGAAGCGCAGCGCGCCCGGCGGCAGCAGCTTGGACAGGCCGTAGCCGAGGCAGGCCAGCCCGGCCAGGACCGCGACGGCGCTCGGCACCGGCGAGATGTGCAGCTTGTCCACGCCGTACAGCAGCACGCCCGCCCCACCGGCGGCGGCGGTGGCGGCCACGGTCATCGCGAACGGCCTGGACCGCGCCCCCTCCGACGACCCGTCGCCCTCATCGGAAGAGCCGGACTCCGCCGCCCCGTCGGCGCGCTTCTTCAAGGCGGGGACCAACATCACCAGGGCGGGCACCACGAGCGGGATGATCCCGAAGAACACCCACCGCCAGCCCCACGCGTACGCCACGAACCCGGCCACGGCCGGGCCGACCATGGCGGGCACCACCCAGGCCGCCGACAGCGCCGCGAATATCTTGGGCCGCACGGCAGCCGGATAAACCCGGGCGATCATCACGTACACCGCGACGATCGTGCATCCCGCGCCCAATCCCTGCACGGCCCGCGCGGCCAGGAACAGCACCTTGGTCGCCGCCGCCCCCGCCAGCCCCATCCCGATCACGAACAGCACCACCCCGAGCAGGAACGGCATCGTGTAACCACGCCGGTCCGACCAGAGCCCGGACACCACGTTCGCGAACAGGCTGGCGATGAGGAAGGCCGAGAAGCTCAGGCCGTAGAGGTCGAGCGCGTCGAGCTGCTTGGAGATGATCGGCATCACCACGCTCACCGACATGCCCTCGAAGGCGATCAGCGTGATCACCAGCAGGATGCCGATGGTCGCCGCCCGGTAGGCCGAACCGAAGATGCGAGGTTGATCGTACGGAGTGTCGAGTGCCTTCGGTGCTGTCACTCACACATCCTAGTTGTGCCGATATTTCAGGGTGCGGCCAGCAGGCCACGGCCCCGGTAGACGGCCCACATCTGGTGCATGCGCGTCGCCTGCTCAGGCGTGAACTCCCACATGCACCGGTCATACGCGTAGTCCATGTAGTTGTGGATGGGATCCTCGCCCTGCTCCGCGCAGGTCTCCTTGGTGTCGGGACAGCCTTCTGTGGGCTTGGCCTCGGGCGGGGTGTCGGTGATGCCGTCGCCTGGGCTCGCGCAGCCGTTCTGGAAGGTGTGGAAGAGGCCGAGCCAGTGCCCGATCTCGTGTACGGCGGTGTAGCCGCGGTCATAGTTGACCATCGCGCCACCGGGCAGGCTGCGCCAGTCGATGACGACGCCGTCGAGGGCGGGGCTGTCGTTGTACCAGTACGGGTAGGCGGAGTAGCCGAGGACGAGGTCGCCCAACTGGCCGATGTAGAGGTTGAGGGTCTCGGGACCGCCCTTGCGCAGGGCGGTCTTCATGGCGAGCTCATTGGCGATCGGGTCGACGAACCACGTGGCCCTCTCCTTGACCGAGATGCCGTCAAGGCGGAACCGCACCCCGCTGGGGGCACCGCCCAGCGCACCGCTGTAGGCGGAGTTGAGCGTGTCGATCTGCGCCCTGACGTCGGCGTCCGAGGCCCGCCGGGTGCCGTCGGTCAGGACGTGCACCCAGGTGGGAACGGTGATCGCGGCCGGGACCGTCACTCCGGCGAGCCGCTGGCCGAGCTCGGCCAGCACCTGCTGCACGTCCCGCGGCTCGGGCTCCCGCGGCCCCGGCGACCGCGGATCATCATCCAGCCCCGAGACCACCAGACCACCCGCGCTCGACGCGCCGTCGCGGGCCGCACGCGGACCGGCCGCACTCGACGCACCGTCGTGCGAACCCGCCGTACTCGACGCGCCACCACGGGCCGTGCGCGGGCCCGCCTCGCGGCGCGCGGCGCGGCAGTCAGCCGCGGCCCAGGCCGTGGCGGCAGGGCGGAGCGGCGGTGTGAGCCCGGCCGCGAGCAGGCATGCCAAAGAGACGGCGGTCGCGCGCCGGGCCATGCAATCCCCCATTACGGTATGAGTACGTCCGTATGCAGACGGTAGCTCTCCCGTGGGTGATCACATGTGATCAACACTCACTCGTTCTTGTCGTCGTCTCCGCCCGACGGCAGCCCCTCGTAGATCTCCTTGCACTCGGGGCACACCGGATATTTCTTGGGATCGCGGCTGGGCACCCAGACCTTGCCGCACAGGGCCCGGATCGGCGTGCCGGTGACCATGCTCTCGGTGATCTTGTGCTTGTCCGCGTAGTGCGAGAACCGCTCGTGATCGCCGTCGCCATGCGACGTCCGCGGGGTGGTCTCCTGCTCAGGGAGGATCTTCGTACTCACCCCCCCGAGTCTATGCCCGCCTCCGACCGGGTCTTCCCGGCCGAGACGGCCGAGCCCACCCCTTGGACACGCGTACGGCCCCCGCCACCAGGCGAGGGCCGTACGGACCAGGAAAAGGCTCAGCCGACGTGAACCGGCGCGCCCTCGCTCTTGCGACCGGCCTTGACGAACAGCGCCAGAACCGCGGTCAGGATCGCGACGCCGGTGCTGACCAGGAAGGCCAGGTGCATGCCGTCCATGAACGCGTTGTGCACGGCCCCGCCCACCAACTGCTGGAGCTGCTGCGGAGTGCCGGGCGGCAGCCCGCCGAAGGCGGCGGCCTTCTCCAGCAGGGAAAGCTGCTCCGCCGGGATCGCCTGGGCCGCTGGGCCGAGGTAGCCGGGCAGCTTGCTGGATATCTCGGACGCCATGACGGCGCCCAGGATGGCGGTGCCAAGTGCGCCGCCGACCTGCATGGCCGACTGCTGCAGGCCGCCCGCGACACCGCTGAGCTGGAGCGGGGCGTTGCCCACGATGATCTCGGTGGCGCCGACGAAGACCGGCGAGAGGCCGAACGCCAGCAGCACGAACGGGATGGCGCTCTCGACGAACGAGGCGTCGATGCTCAACTGCGACATAAGGAACATCGAGGCCGCGGTGATCAGCAGACCGGCGGCCATCGTGATCTTCGCGCCGACCTTGCCGATCAGCATGCCGGCGAGCGGCGAGGCCACGATCATGCCGGCGCTCATCGGCAGCATGCGCAGGCCCGCGTCCAGCGGGGACAGGCCGTGGACGCCCTGGAAGAAGAAGCCCAGGAAGAACATCGCCCCGAACATGGCGAACGCCACCATCATCATCAGCACGGTGCCGATGGAGATGGACGGGTTCTTGAACAGCGACAGCGGGACCAGCGGCTGCTTGGCCTTGCTCTGCCAGAAGACGAAGGCGGCGATGAGCACGGCGAACCCGGCGATGAAGCCGATCGTCGTACTGTCACCCCAGCCCCACTCGGGAGCCTTGATGATCGTCCAGACGAGCGAGAACATCGCGCCCGACAGCAGCACCACACCGAGCCAGTCGATCCTGGCCAGCGACGGGATGCGGTTCTCCTTGATGAGGAAGATGCCCAGGATCAGGGCGATGATCCCCACCGGCGCGTTGATGAAGAAGACGGACTGCCAGCTGACGTTCTGGACCAGGACGCCGCCCACGATCGGGCCGGCCGCGCTGGACAGGCCGATGATGGCGCCCCAGGCGCCCATGGCCTGGTTCAGCTTCTCACCGGGGAAAGCGCCGCGCAGCAGGGCCAGGGCGGCGGGCTGGAGCAGGGCACCGAACAGGCCCTGCAGCACCCGCAGGCCGATCAGCGCGCCGATCGGCGAAACGCCCGGGAGAATGTCCGCCAGTTGCTGGCTGAGGCCGATGCCGATCGAGGACAGCGCGAACCCGGCGACACCGATCAGGAAGACCCGCTTGTGCCCGAAAAGGTCCCCCAGCTTGCCCGCCGTGATCAGGAACACCGCCAGCGCCAACAGGTAACCGCTGGTCACCCACTGCAGATCGGACAGCGATGCGCCCAGGTCGTGCTGGATGGACGGATTGGCGATGCCGACCACGGTGCCGTCGAGCATCACCATGATGACGCCCAGGCAGACCGCCAGCAGCACCAACCACGGATTGCCGCCGGTCCCCGTCTCCCCGGGGCCGGGCGACGACGGCGCCTCGACCGTCCTCGCGTTAGCCATGAAAATCCCCCTCAGTACATACCGCCCCACACCGGGGCATAAGTCTCTTAAGCCTCAGGTAATCTATGGCAGTCGCTGACAGATGACAACACGGTTTTATTTGACGCCCTATGACTTATGGCACACCATGACAGGAAGGTTTCTAGGGAGTGACGCGTGTGGGTCTAAGGGAACGCAAGAAGGAGAAAACGCGCCTGGCGATCCTCGACGCCGCGCTCGACCTGTTCCTCGAACAAGGGTACGACTCGACCACGGTGGACCAGATAGCGGGGTCGGTCGAGATCTCCCCGCGGACGTTCTTCCGCTACTTCACCAGCAAGGTCCATCTCATGCTGTGGTTCCACGACCACGGCGAGGAGATCATTCTGGAGACCCTGCGGACCCGCCCCGCGGACGAACCCTCCTTCACCGCGCTGATCCACGGGTTGCGCGGGGTCGTCCGCGACATGGAGGGGTCAACGCCCGAGGACACGACGAGATTCCTGAAGTTGCGGCGGCTCATGGAGGAGAATCCCCATCTGGTGGGCCTGTCCGTCGCCAGGGGCGCGGCGACCGAGCGGCGCCTGGCCGTCGAGATCGCCGCCCGCAGGAACGTCGACGTGGCCACCGATCAGCGCACCCACCTGATCGTCGCGTTCGCGATGTCGATCCTGCGGGTCGGGTTCGAATGCCCGCACCGCGAGGTGACGGATGTGCGGATCCTCGTGGAGCGCATGGAGGAGACCCTCGAACTCGCCCAGAACGCCTTCCGCCCCGGCTGGGACGTCTAGTCCACGTCGGATCGTCTAGTTCAGCGTCGGATCGTCCGGGCAGGTGGCCACGAAGGCCAGCTCGCCCGGCTGCCGCCGCAGCACGTTGCGCCACAGGGAGCCGGGATCGGTGTGGAAGGTGTCGCCCGCCTCCGAGTCGACGACGTACCAGGCTCCTTCGGCGATCTCGCTCTCCAGTTGCCCGGACGTCCAGCCCGCGTAGCCGGCGAAGATCCGCATCTGCGCGATCTCGCCCTGCAGGATCTCCGGCGGCGCGTCCAGATCGACCGTGCCCAGCCGGGAGACCGCGGGCGTGCCCGCGTGCAGCCGGCGCCAGCCCAGCGGCTCCTCGCCGCTCGGCACCGCGGCCAGCGCCAGCGCGCTGTCGGTCTGCACCGGACCGCCCTCGAACAGCACCGGCGGCCCGGTCACCAGGGGATCCCACACCGGCAGCACCTGCGTCACCGAGATGTCGCTCGGCCGGTTCAGCACCACGCCGAGAGTGCCGCCGTCGAGGTCGTGTTCGAGGATGAGCACGACGCTACGCCGGAAGTTGGGGTCGTCGAGAAGCGGCGTCGCCACCAGTAAACCGCCGACGTAGATCGCTTCCGCCATACCTCCATCATGAAGGGTCAACCCCGCATCTCGCTCCCCTACCACCCTGTTGTTACTTTCTGTAGCTATATGGGCACCGTATGCCCCATAGGCGTCAGCCGATGAACGCCCCATTGCGCGCCGCCACCAGAGCGCGAGCCACCGATCGCTCGGCCGTCTCTTTGTCCACCGGCTCCCTCGTGACCAGCAGGCGGTAGTACAGAGGGGCCGAGATCGCCCGGATGACCTCTTGGCCGTCGGTGCCCTCCGGGAGCTCGCCGCGCCGGATCGCCAGGTCGACCGAATTGGCCCACTCCCTGATCCGCCGGTCGTAGAAGGCGTTCAGCGCGGCCGCCGCCTCCTTGTCGCAGGTGGCGGCCGCGATGACCGCCTGGAGCGTGGGGCCCAGGCGTTCGTCCGTGATGGCGTTCAGGACGCTCAGGGCGTTGGCGCGCAGGTCCTCCTCGATGGTGCCGGTGTTCGCGTGCGCGGCGGACTGGTCGGCCAGCTCCGTCATGAGGTCGGCCACCAAGCCCGCCGTACCGGTCCAGCGGCGGTAGACCGTGGTCTTGCCGACGCCCGCGCGGGCGGCCACCGCGTCCATGGTGAGGCCGTGGAAGCCATGGAGCACCAGCTCGTCCTGAGCGGCCTCCAGGACCGCCGCCCGGACCCTTGCCGTACGGCCGCCGGGGCGCACCGTTCCAGCCAAACGGGAATCCTGTTCCATTAAGGCTCCTTAGCGTGCTACCGTCATCCCCATCTTAACGGAATAAAAGACCCATTAGGGGGATGACATGACCGTGACCTCGCAAGCCGTCCGGATGACGGGGCGGCAGCGGCTGGTCCTGGTGCTGTTGCTCGGATCCCAGTTCATGCTCGCCGTCGACTTCTCCATCCTGAACGTCGCGCTGCCGGTGATCGGCGCCGGGCTCGGGTTCGAGCTGGCCGACCTGCAGTGGGTGGCGACCGCGTTCGCGCTCGCGGCGGCCGGGTTCACGCTGCTGTTCGGCCGGATCGCGGACCTGTTCGGGCGGCGCCGGCTGTTCCTGGGCGGGATGGCGTTGCTCGGGCTCTCCTCGCTGGCCGGCGGGCTGGCGACGTCGCCCGGCCTGCTCCTGGTCGCCAGGGTGGCCCAGGGGCTGGCCACGGCCGCCGTCACCCCGGCCGGGCTGTCGCTGCTGACCACCACGTTCCCTGAAGGGCCGCTGCGGGCGCGGGCGCTGGGGCTGAACGGGGCGCTGATGTCGGCCGGTTTCACCTCCGGTGCGATCCTGGGCGGGCTGCTGACCGACCTGCTGAGCTGGCGGTGGGCGTTCTTCGTGAACGTTCCGGTCGCGCTCGCCGTCCTCGCCGCCGCCCCGGTCCTGCCCGCCGAGAGCCGCCTCGCGGACCGGCCCAGGATGGACCTGCCGGGCGCGGTGACGGTGACCGCCGGACTGCTGGCCCTGGTGTTCGGGCTCACCCGCGCCGGCGAGCGCGGCTTCGCCGACCCGGCCGGGATCGGCGCGCTGCTGGCAGGGGCCGGCTTGCTGGTGACGTTCTGGTTCGTCGAACGGCGGGCGCCCGCACCGCTCGTACCGGTGACGATCCTGGCCAGGCCCACCGTGAAGTGGGGCAACCTGGCGGGGCTGGTCGCGTTCGCCACGGAGACGTCGCTGGTCTTCCTCATGACGCTCTATCTGCAGAAGGTCCTCGGCTACTCGGCCCTGGCCACGGGACTGGCGTTCGGCGTGCTCGGCCTCGGCACGGTGCTCGGCGGGATCGCGGCCCCGCGCGTGCTGTCCCGCCTCGGCAACCGCCGGACGCTGGCGGCCGGCTTCCTGGTGCAGGCGGCGGCGACGGCGGCGTTGACGCTCCTCGGCCCGGAGGCGGGCTGGATCTGGCTCCTCCTGGTGGCCACCTTCATCGGCGGCGTCGGCAACATGCTGGCGATCGTCGCCTTCATGGTGACCGCCACCTCGGGCCTGCCCAGCTCCGAACAGGGCCTGGCCACCGGCCTCGCCACAATGACGCAGCAGATCGGCATCACCATGGGCATCCCGGTCATGAGCGCGATAGTCACGGCCGCCATGGGCACGGTCCTCCAAGGAGTGACGACCGCAGTCCTGATCAACGCGGCCCTGGTCCTGGCCATCGCCGCCCACACCGCGATCAGAAGGGAAGACCGCCCATGACCCCTGGCCCCTGAACGTCTTCGACGAGGCGGACGCCAGGGACCAGGTGCCGACCCTGCGGGCGATAGCCACGGCCGACGTCCACAACCTCGTCTTCCAGGCGGACGGGGGTCACGAAAGAGTCGCCACCGGCCCAGAAGACGCCGTAACGGCGCCCGGCCACGCACCGGTCAGCGGCCGTCCTCCTGGAGGCCCTCAGCCCTGGTCGGCGGGCGGCGGTGGGGGCGACTGTGCCGTAAAAGAAAAGCGGATTTTCGAAAACGATCAGGCCTCGGTGAAGCCTCTCGCGCGGCCGCCCGCCGAGTCGCGGACGGCGGCGGCGACGGCGGTCGCCACGTCCGGGTGGAACACGCTCGGCACGATGTAGTTGGGGCCGAGCTCCTCCGGAGCCACCACGGCCGCGAGCGCGCGCGCCGCGGCCAGCAGCATCTCCTGGCTCACCTCGGTCGCCTGAGCGTCCAGCAGGCCGCGGAACACGCCCGGGAACGCCAGCACGTTGTTGATCTGGTTGGGGTAGTCGGACCGCCCGGTCGCCACCACGGCCGCGTGCTCGCGAGCGTCGTCGGGCGACACCTCGGGCTCCGGGTTGGCGAGGGCGAACACCACCGCGTCGTCGGCCATCGTGCCGATGTCGTCACCGTTCAGGATGCCCGGCGCCGACACCCCGATGAACACGTCGGCGCCCTTGACCGCCCCGCGCAGGTCACCCGAGTAGCCTTCGGCGTTGGTGTGGTCGGCGATCCAGCGGAGCGACTCGTCGAGGTCGTCGCGGCCCTTGTGCACGGCGCCGAGGTAGTCGCAGACGACGACGTTGCGCGCGCCCGCCGCCAGAAGCAGGCGCAGCACCGCGTTGCCGGCCGCGCCCGCGCCGGCCATGGTGATCTTGACGCCCTCGATGGGCTTGCCCACCACGCGCAGCGCGTTGGTGAGCGCGGCCAGCACGCAGATGGCGGTGCCGTGCTGGTCGTCGTGGAAGACCGGGATGTCGAGCAGCTCGCGCAGCCGCCGTTCGACCTCGAAGCAGCGCGGCGCGCCGATGTCCTCGAGGTTGATGCCGCCGAAGCCCGGCGCGATGATCTGGACCGTACGGACGATCTCGTCGACGTCCTGCGTGTCGAGGCAGATCGGCCAGGCGTCGATGCCCGCGAAGCGTTTGAACAGGGCCGCCTTGCCCTCCATGACCGGCAGCGCCGCCTCCGGGCCGATGTTGCCCAGCCCGAGCACGGCCGAGCCGTCGGTGACGACGGCGACCGTGTTGCGCTTGATGGTCAGCCGCCGCGCGTCCTCCTTGTTGCGCGCGATGGCCATCGACACACGCGCCACACCGGGGGTGTAGGCCATGGACAGCTCGTCGCGGTTGCGCAGCGGCACCTTCGACACCATCTCGATCTTGCCACCGAGGTGCATGAGGAAGGTGCGGTCGGAGACCTTGTGGATGACGACGCCGTCGACGGATTCGAGCCGGTCGACGATCGCCTGCGCGTGGTCGGTGTCCCGAGCCGCGCAGGTGACGTCGATGCGCAGCTTCTCATGGCCCGCGGTGGTGACGTCGAGCGCGGTGACCACACCACCCGCCGACTCTACGGCGTGGGTGAGCTGGCTGACGGCCTTGCCGCCTGCCGGCACCTCAAGCCGCACGGTGATGGAGTACGACACACTGGGGACGGTCGCCACGTCAAACGCTCCTTCGGGACCTGACCAAGAAGTTCTCCCATCGTAGGGGGAATTCGGTCAGTCGAGTGCCTCGGCCGCGATGGCGATCAAATCAACGCAGGTCGATACGGGAATACTCGTGCTATCGATGACCAGGTGATATAGGGAGGGATCCGCCGGGTCGGCGCGGTAGAAGTGGCGCACGTAGGCGGTGCGCGCGCGGTCGTTGTCCTCCACGATCTTGCGGGCCTCGCGCTCGCTGAGCTCGCCCAGCGTGGCGGTCTGCCGCACCCGGCGTTTCAGCGGAGCGTCGAGCCTGACGTGCAGCGCGCCGGGATGGTCGGCGAGCACGACGGCCCCCGCCCGGCCCAGGAAGACCCCGCCCTGAGCCTGCGCCGTCTCCTTGAGCAGGCGTTCGGTGCGGCGGACGAACTCCTCCTGCGCGATCGGCATCGCGCCGGGGACGTACATGTCGACGCCGCCGAAGGTGACCGTCGGCAGGCGCATCGCGCCGGAGAGCAGCCGGCCGAGGCCGTGTTCGGCCCGGTCGTCGTGGGCCAGCGCCTCCTCAAGCGTGCAGCCCAGCTCCTGGGCGACGGTGCTGGGGATGGCGCGGTCGACGAAGGGCACGCCCAGGCGTTCGGCCACGGCCGGGCCGATGTGGCCGCCGGCCGTGCCGTACGTCGCCGAGATCGTGACGACCCGCATAGGTCCAGGTTAGAACAGCGCGCTGGACAAAGCTCTACGTGCCTTGGCCAAAGAAGGGTCTTCTGCGGGTAGCGCGTCGAACAGGCCGAGCAGGTGGCGCCGGGCCTTGTCGCGGTCGTCGCCCGAGGTGCGCTTGACCACGCCGATGATCCGGTCGAACGCCTCGTCTATCGCGCCCGACAGCATCTCCAGGTCGGCCGCCAGCAACTGGGCGTCGATGTCGGCCGGGTCCTGCATGCGCCGCTGCACGTCAGCGGGGTCGACGTCGGCCGTCCGCTTGATCAGGCCGACACCCGCCAGCCCCATCTTCGCGTCCTCGTTGCTCGGCGAGCGGGTCAGCAGCCGCTGGTAGGCCGCCTCGGCCGCGTCGAGGTCGCCCTTGTCGACGGCCTCCTCGGCGGCCACCAGGTCGGGATCGGCGGGCGGCCCGGCGGGCTCGTCCTGCCCCTCCCCCGCCTCCGCCGGGCGGGCGTCGGGGTTTGCCTGGTAGAACTGCTCGACCGCGCCCATCAGCTCGTCGAGCCAGCGGCGCACCTCCTGCTCGGGCAGCACCTGCTGGAAGCCGGTGACGGCCTGCCCCTGGAAGATGGCCAGCACGGTCGGCACCGCCTGCACCCGCAGCGCCTGCGCGATCTGCGGACTGGCGTCAACGTTGACCTTGGCCAGGATCGCCCGGCCGCCCAGCTCGCCGACCACCTTCTCCAGCACCGGGCTGAGCTGAGCGCTGCCGGGTGCACGCGGAGACCAGAGGTCGAGGACGACCGGCACGCTCATCGAGCGGTCGATGACATCGGTCGTGAACGTCTCCTCGGTCACATCGACGATCGAGCCCGACGTGGCCGCCTGGGGACCCCCGGCCTCCCGCCGGGTCTGTGCCTCGAGTGCCTGCTTACGCGCGCCCAGGTCTATGGCTCCGTAGAGCGACCCGGGCCTAGAGAAGTCCGCCATGCTCATCATCTTGCCGCATCGACGCCGTGGAGAAGTCACCCGCCGCCACCCGTAGCGTGCGCAACCCGTCGAAGAGCTGACGCAGTTCGTCCTCGCCGTACATGGTCAGACCGAAGTCCGCCGCCATCAGATCGGCCGTGGCCCGCCGCACGACGTCCCGCCCCGCGTCGGTGATCTCGGCGAGGACGCCGCGGCCGTCCTGCGGGTTGGGCATCCGGCAGACGAAACCCGACTTCTCCAGGCGGTCGATGGTGTTGGTCACACTCGTCGGGTGCACCATGAGCCGCTCTCCGATCTTCCACAGGGGAAGGGCTCCGGTCCTGCTGAAGGTCAGCAGCACCAGGGCTTCGTACCTGGCGAAGGTCAGGTCGTACGGCTTGAGCAGCGAGTCGAGTTGCGACAGCAGGATCTGGTGCGCTCTCATGATCGAGGTGACGGCGGCCATCGCGGAAGAAGCCCCGAAGTGAGCGCGCCACGACTCCGCGGCGCGGTCAATGGGATCGAACGGCAGATTGAGCGGCTTCGGCTGCGACACAGCGCTACGGTAGCGCGCCGCTCGTCCTGATTAGTATGGTTACGGAGAGCGATCGGACTCACGGCTTGACCAAGAATCCGGACGCCAATCATCACGCTCCGTTATGGTTCTCACATCGAATGGTGACGCGGAAGCCAAGTTCACTCGCCGTGGGGACCGGCCCGGACTTGCCTCGCTTCCGCCGCACCGACGGGGCACGGGGGGTGCTTGGTGGACTTCAATGGAAAAACGGGTGCGTGAGCACGCGGGCGTTTCACGTGAAGAGTTGAAGCAGAGCGCGGCCGTAACGGTCGCCGTGCTCCTTGCTCTCGGCTTGGTCGCGGCGTGGAGCGTCCTGATACCTGGCGTGGACGCGTGGGAAAATATCGTGGCCGCGGTCATCGGTTCGCTCCGGCTGACCGGGCCCGTGGCCGCCGCCTTCGCCGCGTGGGTGGCGATGCGCAAGCGCAGAGCGCTGCGCGGCCGCCCACTGACGACCTGGCGGGCGCTGAAGGCGCCGCTGGCGATCGTCGTGGTGGTGCTGGGCTCGTTCGGCGCGACCGTGCTGGTCCTGGCGATCAAGACGGTGCTCACCGAGCAGTCGGGACGGCTGAGCCTGGCCGGGCTCGGGGTGGGCATGGCCGGGCTGGCGCTCTACTCGGTGATCGGCTGGATCGCGGGCTGGCTGCTGCCCAGGGTCTACACGCCGCCGCTCGCCGGGCTGGGCTGCTATGGCCTGTTCACCTGGCTGGCCGGCGGCAACGGCTGGGCCGACAAGCTGGCGCCCGGCACGGGCGAGCCGTACGACCTGTTCCAGGGGCTCGGCGGCGCGGCGTTCCTCGACCAGACGATCTGGCTGCTGGGCATCACGGCAGCGCTGCTGCTCGGCTGGGCGGCGGTGGTGACCAGGCAGGCCCTGGTGCTGGCGTGCGCGCTGCTGTCCGTGCTCGCGGCGGGCACGGGGGTGGCGCGGCTGCTGGCCGAGACCAAGCCCGCCGCCGCCCAGGAGATCGCCTACAGCTGCCAGGACTGGCCGATCACGGTCTGCCTGCATCCGGGCATGCGCGCGGGCCTGGCCGAGCTCGGCGCGGCCTTCACCCAGATCGCCTCGCGCCTGGCGGGCACGCCTGCCGCGTTCACCCGGGTCGAACAGCGGCCACTGGAACAACCCTTGCAGCCGTCCACCGGACTCGCGCAGATCCATGTGCCCGACCTGTCGGCGGGCTTCGCCGACGAGGCCGTCTACGAGTACGTCGAGTCGCTGGCCGCCCAATGCGCCGACACGCCCGGCGGCGGTTACCGCGAGATCGTGGTGGCCTGGCTGCGCGGCGAGCCGCTGCCGGGCGGGCCGCTGCCGGAGCACCAGTACGCGGCGGCCTGGTTCTCCGGGTTGAGCGAGCATCAGCGGCGCGAGTGGCTGCGCATGTTCTTCAGCGATTTCCAGGCGTGCAAGCTGTCGAGCACCCACTTCGGCGGCGGGCCGGCGGGGGCGGCGGCGGCCCCGGTGGCGGCCTCGACCGGCTCGCCACAGGTCTATCCGGTCTATCCGAATCCCAGCGACGAAGAGCGCTCTTCCGACTGGGGATCGGAGATGTCACCAAAAAGCTGGCAATGATGATCCATGGTCGGGTAGTCACACTCGCATGACGACTTCCCATACGGCGCCCCCCGCGGTCACCCCGCGGCGGCGCCGCAGGTGGCGATATCTGGCCGGTTTCCTGGTCGTGGCGGTTCTGCTCGTGGTCGGCGGCCGGCTGGCCTGGACCTGGCTCAACCCGTTCGGCGAGCAGACCATCGACCGCAGCCAGCCGGTGCTGCTGCAGTCCATCAAGGACTTGAGCCGGTTCGAGGCGGCCACCGGCAACTTCCAAGTGGTGGTCGACCTGGAGAAGGACGCCCGCTTCCTGCCCGACGCGGTCAAGGGCACCCGCACGCTGTTCGTGGGGGCGGGCAACGTGGACGCCTACCTCGACTTCTCCGCCTTGGGGGCCAACGGCGTGACGGTCTCGAAGGACCGTACGGAGGTCACGATCCGCCTGCCCCGCGCGCAACTGGAGAAGCCGAACCTCGACAACCGGCGTTCCTACGTCTTCGCGCAGCAGCGCGGGCTCCTGGACCGCGTGCAGGGCTTCCTGTCGTCGTCTCCGAACGACCAGCGGGAGCTGTACGTGCTGGCGGAGACCAAGATCGCCGAAGCCGCGGCGTCCAGTGACCTGCGTGCCCGCGCCGACACCAACACCAAGGCCATGCTCGAGGGGATGCTCAAGTCGCTCGGGTTCACCAAGGTGACGGTGAAGTTCGCCGACCAGCCCTAGGTGCCTTAGGTCCTGCGACCGGCGCCCTAGGTAGCTCCGCACATCGACCTAATGCCACAGATAGGGCATCCGCCCGATGTGGCGGCAGGGGCCTTAGGAGCAATCTTGAAAGTGCCAGGGAAGAGGACCGAAAGAACACGGGAGCACTCGGATGAACGCCGAACTCGAATACGCCGTCATGAAGAACCACGCGGAGGAGCTCCGTGAGGCCGCGGCCCAGCACCGCCGGGTACGCGAGGCACAGAAGGGCCAGAAGGCCGAGCGTCGTCACCGCTCGGTGTTCGCCAAGTTCCTCTCCTCATGACCACCGCAAAAAAGCCCGGCCGCAACCTCCCTCGCGGCCGGGCTCACCTACCTCCTTAGACGCCCGAGGGGTGAGAGCCCGGCTCTCACCCCTCGGGCGTTTCCTACGCGGGTACGCGGATGATGAGCGCGTCGCCCTGACCGCCGCCGCCGCACAGCCCCGCCGCGCCCAGGCCGCCGCCCCGGCGCCTGAGCTCGTGGGCCAGCGTGAGCACGATGCGGGCGCCCGAGGCGCCGATCGGGTGGCCGAGCGCGATGCCGCCGCCGTTGACGTTGACCTGGTCGAGCGGCACGCCCAGCTCCTTCGCCGACTGGAACACCACGCTGGCGAACGCCTCGTTGATCTCCACCAGGTCGAGGTCGCCGACGCTCAGACCCTGCTTGGCCAGCGCCTGCTTGATGGCGTTGGCCGGCTGCGACTGCAGCGAGGTGTCGGGCCCGGCCACGTTGCCGTGCCTGCCGATCTCCGCCAGCCAGGGCAGCCCCAGCTCCTCGGCCTTGGCCTTGGACATCACCACCACCGCGCAGGCGCCGTCGGAGATCTGCGAGGCCGAACCGGCCGTGATCGTGCCGTCGGCGGCGAACGCCGGCCGCAGCCGGGCCAGCGTGTCCACGGTGGTGTCGCCGCGGATGCCCTCGTCCTCCTTGACGACCACCGGCTCACCGCGCCGCTGCGGGAGCTCCACCGGCACGATCTCGTCCTCGAAGACGCCGTTCTTGGTGGCCGCGGCGGCCAGCTGGTGGGAGCGGGCGGAGATCGCGTCCTGCTCCTCGCGGCTGATGCCCAGCCGGGCGTTGTAGCGCTCGGTGGACTCGCCCATCGCGCACTGGTCGAACGCGCAGAACAGCCCGTCGTGCGCCATCGAGTCGATCACCTCGGAGCCGCCGTACTTGACCCCCTTGCGCAGGCCGGGCAGCAGGTGCGGCGCGTTCGTCATCGACTCCATGCCGCCCGCGACCACGATGTCGAACTCACCCGCGCGGATGAGCTGGTCGGCCAGGGCGATGGCGTCGAGCCCCGACAGGCAGACCTTGTTGATGGTGAGCGAGGGGACGGTCATCGGGATGCCCGCCTTGACCGCGGCCTGGCGGGAGGGGATCTGGCCCGCGCCCGCCTGGAGCACCTGGCCCATGATCACATACTCGACGGCCTCCGGCGCGACCCCGGAGCGTTCCAGGGCGGCCTTGATGGCGATGCCGCCGAGCTCCACGGCGGGCAACCCGGACAGGGCGCCGAGCAGCCTGCCGATGGGCGTACGAGCTCCGGCTACGATGACGGACCCAGACATGGCGACGGCCTCCTGTGCGCGCGAGGGGTTCTTTGACACCATACCCACGAGCAGGTGCACGCTCGCTATGGAGGTAGGCCACACATGTTCATGCGGATTGACCACATCGGTATCGCCTGTCACGACCTCGAGGCGAAGATCGCGCTATTCTCGGACACGTTCGAGTTGACCGTCGTGGCACGCGAGGTGAACGAGGAGCAAGGGGTCCGGGAGGCCATGCTCCACATCGCCGACGGCGAGGGCGGGAGCTCCTACATTCAGTTGCTGGAGCCGCTGTCTCCCGACACGCCGGTGGGGAAGTTCCTGGCCAAGCGCGGCGAGGGCGTGCATCATGTGGCGTTCG
Source organism: Nonomuraea sp. NPDC026600 (assembly GCF_040638335.1). Lineage (NCBI taxonomy): Bacteria > Bacillati > Actinomycetota > Actinomycetes > Streptosporangiales > Streptosporangiaceae > Nonomuraea > Nonomuraea sp. NPDC026600. Next base: position 73,537 of record NZ_JBEZYD010000022.1, on the reverse strand, counting down.
GGGTGCCGGACGTGGCTGCGGCGATGGAACGGTTGGCGGGTAAGGGCGTGCGGCTGCTCGATGAGCACCCGCGACACGGCTCGATGGGGTCGGAGATCGCGTTTGCGCACCCCAAGGACGTGGGAGGAATGCTCACTGAGCTGGTGCAGGCAGCCGGAGCTCCGGCAAACGTCAAAACCGATCGTATGTAACTAGTCACGCAGATAGTCGGACGGGGCTTCTCAGGCGGCACCGGCGGAGTACGCTGGCTTTCCACCGGACAAGGCGCCTGCCGCGAGGCACAGGCTCCTGGCTCGGCTGTCCCGAACCCCCCGTCCGGCCCGTGTAGCCGTCTCGACAACCCAGGATCGAGCCTCCATGCAGTCCGACATCGACGCCCAGCTCAACAACTTCTTCGAGGATGCTCCAGCACGCGAGTTCGACGTCGTGCTCCGTGGTTATGACCGCCATCAGGTTCACGATCATCTGAAGCAGCTCGACGGTGAGATTCGCCAGTCCCGCGAGCAGGTGACGTCCCTGCAGCGCGATCTATCCGACTCCCAGCGCCAGTTGCAGGAGCAGGAGCGCCCGACCTACTCCGGTCTCGGCGCCCGCATCGAGCAGCTGTTGCGCCTCGCCGAAGAGCAGGCCACCGAGCTCGTCCAGGCCGCGCGGTCCGAGGCCAACGAGATCAAGGCCGCCGCCAAGGTCGAGGCCGCCGATGTACGGGCCGCCGCCGAGTCCGAGGCCGCCGACAAGCGGGCGCAGGCGACGCGCGAGACCGACGAGATGCGCACCAGCGCCGAGCGCGACGCGGAGGAGACCCGCTCGACCGCTCGCCGTCTGGCCGATGAGCTGACCAACACCACCGAGCGCGAGGTCGCCAAGCTGCGGGCCACCGCCGACCACGAGGTGGCGGAGAAGCGCGCCGACGCCGAGCGTGAGATCGCCAAGCTGCGCACGACGACCGAGCGCGAGGTGGCGCAGCTGCGTGCCTCGACCAAGCGCGAGCGCGACGAGGTGCTGACCACCGCGAAGCGGCAGGCCGACGAGATGCGCGCGCAGGCTCAGCGGGTGCTGGAGGAGTCCGAGGCCAAGCGGGCGCAGGACGAGGCGGAGTTCGAGATCCAGCTGGCGTCCCGCCGCGAGGAGGCCGAGCGCCAGGAGGCCGAGCGCCACTCCACCGCGCAGGCCAACACGCAGAAGCTGGTCGCCGAGGCCGAGCAGCGCGCTGCCACGGCCGAGTCGAGGGCCACGAAGGCCACCCAGCAGGCCGACCAGACCAGGCGCGAGGCCGACCTGCACGCCAAGCAGCTGGTCGCCAACGCTCGCAAGAGCTCCGAGACGATCGTCTCCGAGGCCAAGTCCAGCGCCGACACGATAGTGACCGAGGCGAAGAACGACGCCGAGCGCACGCGCAGTGCGATGCAGCGCCAGGTCGACGAGCTCACCCGCCAGCGCGACAGCATCACCAGCCACCTGGCGCAGCTGCGCCAGCTGCTCGGTGGCGCCGCCCTGCCGGGCATGGAGCCCGAGCCCGCGGTCGCGGCGGCCCCGCCGAAGCCGGCGATCGCCGCACCGGTCAACGACAAGCCCGCCCCGGCCGCCCAGCCCGCACCGGTCGCGGCCAAGGCCGAGTCCAAGGGCGAAGACGACGCGGAGTGGTGGCAGGAGTAGCCGCCGCGGAGTCGACTACACGGGGGTTGGCTGACGGTTGAAGAGAGCCTGGTGACCTTGAGGTCGCTAGGCTCTCTTTGTCGTCTCATAGGGCATATGTCAAAAACTGCCGTGGTTTGTCGCGATCTTCCAGGAGCCCCCGTGTCCGCAGAAGCCGAATCCCCTGCTGTGGAGGATGTCGCCAAGCCACCTCCGTACGTGCCGCCGCTCTCCCGTGGGCCGTTCATGTTCGGGCTGGTCGGCGGCCTGGGCGTGCTGACCGCGATCGCGCTCGCGCAGATGGTCGTCCGCTCCCTGAGCGTGATCGTCCTGGTCGTGGTGGCGATGTTCCTGGCGGTCGGGCTGAACCCGGCCGTGGAGGCGCTGCAACGGCGCGGGCTGGCCAGGCGCGGGGCGATCTCGATCGTGTTCGCCGGGGTCATCGTGGCGTTCGTGCTGTTCGGGCTGGCCGTGGTGCCGCCGGTGAGCAAGCAACTGACCGAGTTCATCGCGGCCGTGCCCGGTTATGTGACCGAGCTCAGCAACCATCCGACGCTCCGGCAGCTCGACGCCGACTACCAGATCCTGCCGAAGGTGGCCACGTTCGTCACCAGCCAGCTCGGGCCCTCGCTGGCCAGTGGGGTCGTGGGGGCGGGGCTGGTGGTGCTCGACGGCGTGTTCACCACGGTGACGCTGCTGGTGCTCATGCTCTACTTCCTCGGCTCCCTGCACACGATCAAGGCGTACCTGCTCAAGCTGGTGCCGGTCTCCCGGCGGGAGCGGACCAGGGAGATCAGCGAGCAGATCCTCGACGGCATCGGCGGCTATGTCGCGGGCAACGTCCTCATCTCGGTCATCGCGGGCGTGCTGACCTGGATCTTCCTGTCGGTCATGGGCGTGAAGTACGCACTGGCGCTGGCGCTGGTGGTCGCGCTCACGGACCTGATCCCGCTCGTCGGCGCCACCATCGGAGCGGTGCTGGTGACGGGGGTCGGGCTGCTCCAGTCGCTGCCCGTGGGACTCGCGTGCGCGGTGTTCTTCGTGGTCTACCAGCAGGTCGAGAACTACCTGATCTACCCGCGCGTCATGAAGCGCTCTGTGGACGTGACGCCGGCGGTGACGGTGATCGCCGCCCTGTTCGGCGGCGCGCTGCTCGGCATCGTGGGCGCGCTGGTGGCCATCCCGGTCGCGGCCGCCATCGCGCTGATCATCCGAGAGTTCGTCCTCCCCCGCCAAGCACAGGCCTGACCATCAGCGAGGTCGTGCCGCGCCGCCGAGTTCGCTGTTGAGGAACTCCGCCACGGCCGCGTTGAACGCCTCCGGCTGCTCGACCGCCGTCAGGTGACCGGCCTTCGGAATGATCTCCAGCCGGCCGTCGGGTACGGCTCGCGCCATCGCCTCCGCGTCGGCCACGGTCGCCAGCTCGTCCTCCTCCCCCACCACGACGAGCAGCGGCACCTTGAGCGCGGCCAGCGTGTCGAAGGAGTCGGGCCGTCCGGCCATGGCCCGCTGCGCCCAGGCCACCGCACCGGGCGGAGCCGACTGCACGAGCCCCTTGACCCGCCCGAACACCATGGCCCTGCGCTCCTTGGTGGTGGGCCCGATCAGCGCGGGCAGCACCTCCGACACGAGCACCGCGCTGCCGTCGGACAGGACCGCCTTGGCGATGCGTTCCCTGTTCTCGCGGGCGGGCTCAGGGTCGGGGCTCGCCTTCGTGTCGGCGAGGATCACGCCCAGCAGCCGGTCGGGATGGCGGCGGCAGAACGCCATCGTCACGTAGCCGCCCATCGACAGCCCGCCGACGACCGCGCGATCGATCCCCTCGCCGTCGAGCATCCTGGCGACGTCGTCGGCCATCACCTCGACCGACGGCTCTTCCTCCCCCAGCCGCGACCCACCGAAGCCGCGCAGGTCAGGTGTGATCACGCGGCACGACCTGGCCAGCCCCTCTCGCTGCGCCAGCCACATGGCCGACGAGAGCGGAAACGCGTGAAGCAGTACGACCGGGAGTCCCGTTCCGGATGATCTCGTGTAAAGCTGCACGCACGATACGGTAGACCTCTTTTGTCCTTTCATCACTTCTCGGCTTATGCCGATATTGCCTCCTGTGCTGACCGCTTTCTGTGACACCAGTCTTTTTTACGGCCGGCAGTGGCCGGCCCCACCCGCCACACCCGGCCGGGGCCTGTCCAGGGAAACGCTCCTCCGGCTCCCGGGCCGGGCACCGTGACGTGCGCGTTCTTCACCATTACCGGCCTATCCGATGGCCGTCGCGCCCCCGTCTATGAACAGCACCTGACCCGTCATATACGCCGACGCCCGGCTAGCCAGGAAAACCGCTGGATAGGCCATTTCCTCCGGTGTTCCCCAGCGGCGCATCGGGACACCGGACACCGTCGCCGCGTTCGACGCTTCGTCTTCCCACAGGTTGCGGTTGAGACCTGTGGCGGTCCAGCCGGGACATAGAGCGTTGACCCGTACACCGGCTCGCGCCCATTCCACGGCCAGGGTTTTGGTCAACGCCACGACCGCCGCCTTCGCCGCCGCGTAAGGGGCCAGGAAAGGCGCTCCCAATGCCGCTCCCGACGCCACGTTGATGACCGAGCCGGTGCCCCGGTCCAGGAGGTGGGGTGCCACCGCGTGGCAGACCGCCATGGTCGAGTCGAGGTTGAGACGGAGGAGTTTGTCCCAGCCGGACAGCCGGAGATCCTTGAACTCGACGAGGAAATTCGACCCGCCGGCGTTGTTGACCACGATGTCGAGGTGGCCGAGCCCGTCGATCGCCGCCGCCACGGCGCCCGTGGCGGCGTCGCGGTCGGTGAGGTCGGCGGGCAGGACGACGGCGCGCCGGCCCAGCGCCTCGATCTCCTTGGCCACCTCGGCCAGGGGATCAGCCGAGCGGGCGACGAGTGCCACATCGGCCCCGGCCTCGGCGTACGCGAGCGCGATGGCCCGCCCGATCCCCTTCGACGCCCCGGTGACCAGAGCCTGCTTACCGCTGAGATCGAACGCGCCCATGGGATGCCTCCTCGCATCGGAACCGAACAAGATTCTAGGGATAGAGGGCCAGGGAACGCCACCGGCGCGGGGCCACGAGAGCCCCGCGCCGGTCCGTCATCGGTCCTCGGTCATCGGTCATCGGTCATCGGCAGGAAAGGAGTGCTATCCCAGCCCGCCCAAGAGGGTGTCGATGGAGTCGACGACGTTGTCCAGGATCTTCTGGCTTCGGGCGCCCAGTTCGGCGATCGCGCCGGACCTCTTGGTCAGCTCGATCTCCTCGTTCTTCCAGAGTTGTTTCTCCCCCCTCCCGGAGCCGGCGCGCTGCGGGAGCTGCGACGGGGGTCTCCCTTCGGGGTACATCCGGCCGTTGCCGTAGACGGAGTAGGACTGGGTCGGCTGCGTCGTGCCGTCGTTGCGGTAGACCTGGCTCGGCCTTGGCTGCGCCGGCTGCCGGCTCGCCCTGGGCGGCGACTGCCGCTGTACCGCTCTCTGGCTGGTCGGCCGGTGTGCTGGACGCTGCCGCGCCTGCTGGACCCCGCGGGGGAGCCGGCCCGCCCGGTGGTTGCGCCCCCTGGCCGCCGCCGCGGCCCGTCTCTTCGCCGCCGCCTCAGCGGCCTTCCTCCTGGCTTCCCTTCTCGCCGCCGCCGCGGCCCGTCGCTTCGCCGCAGCAGCCGCGGCCTTTCTTATCTTCTCGGCGGCCTTCTTCTTGGCCGCCGCCAGTGCCTTCTTCTTGGCCGCCTCCGCGGCCTTCTTCTTGGCCAGCTCCAGGGCCTTCTTCCTGGCCAGTGCCGCGGCCCGGCGCTTGGCCGCCGCGATGGCCGCGCGCCTGGCAGCCGCCCGTGCCGCCGCCAGTGCCGCCCGCCTGGCGGCCGCCTGTGCCAGCTTCCTGGCGATGATCCGCGCCGCGATCCTGGCCGCGATGCCGACGGCGATCCAGAACAGCTGCCCGTCGGGGTCGCTCATGCTGACGGGGCTGTTGTTGGCGTAGGCATAGGCGTTGAGCTGCTGCGGGTCCTCCTCGTCGATGATGGGGTCGACCGACATGAAGCGGCCGTTCTTGGGGTCGTACTCACGGGCGCCGAGGTGGACCAGCCCGGTCGTCGGGTCGTTCCCGCCGCCGACGAACCCGCGTTGTCCTGGCCACCACTGTGGCGGCGATCCCCGGTCCTCGCCGAACGGCGTCATCCTCCTGATGGCCACCGCCGCGGTCCCGGCGTTCACCGCGGCCTGCGCGGTGCCCTGGTGGTCGTTGGCCAGGAAGTAGACCTGGTTGTCCGGCGTGCGGACCGCGATGGCCTCGCCGTTGACGGTGTAGTAGCGGGTCTGCTCGACCGCGTCCTTGGCGAAGTCGAAGCGCAGCTCCATGTCGTCGACGTACAGCGTGGCGTCGGTCGTGGTCTTGCGCAGCAGGCGCTCGCCGTCCGCGTCGTACACGAACGAGGTGCTCTTGCCCGCCTCCGTCACCGACTCCAGGTTGCCCTCGGCGTCCCAGACCAGGCTCTGGTCCGAGGTGCCGACCTTGCGCCTGGTGGTGTTGCCGGCCTCGTCGTAGGCGAACACGTCCGCCCCGACGGCCTGCAGCGCGTGCGGCTGCTTGGCGCCCGCCGCCGGGAAGGTGGAGGTACGGACGGATTCGGCCGCGCCGCCCCAGGCGTGCTTGGTCTCCTTGATCCGGTTGCCGGTGGCGTCGTAGGCGTAGCTGACCGCGTAAGGGGCCACGCCGCCGATCTTGTCGGACTGCGGAGTGCCGCTGGCACAGGCGTCGGTGGCCGTCCACGCCGAGGTCATGCGGCGCAGATGGTCATACTTGAAGCACTGCGTGTCCTGGCCGCTCGCCTGCTCGGCGACCTTGGTGATGTTGCCCACCGCGTCGTAGGTGTAGTTGAGGTCGAGGTCGGCCGCGGTGGCGCTCTCCCTGTCCAGCCGCATCCTGGTCAGCCTGCGGGTGGACTCGTCGTGGGTGTAGGTGAGCCAGGTCTTCTTGCCTCCGGCGCCCAGCTCGTACTGCAGGGTCTCGCCCAGCTTGGAGTAGCGGGTCGCGGTCACGTACGACGACAGGCCGGTGACCTTGGTCGGCTGGCTGAGCTCGTCGTAGGAGTAGACGACCGACTCCTCCGCCAGGCCGCCACCCGCGGGGAAGCTGACGGACTGGACCTGGTCGTCGAGCGTGTAGCGGGTGTTGAGCTGGTACGAGCCGGCCAGCTTGCCCTCCCGCTCGGGGACGGTGACGGTCTGGCGCAGCGTGCGGTAGCTGGTGTCGATGGCGTTGATCTCCGCCTTGTACGCCTGCCCGCCCACGTAGCGGATGCTGGCGTTCAGGTGGCCCTTGGCCAGCGCGTCGTACTTCCACTCGGCCAGCAGTGTGCCGGTCGCGGAGTCCGCCCGCATCTCCTTCTTGCGGCCCAGCTCGTCGTAGACGTACCACAGGGTCTTGCCGCGGGAGTCCGTGGTGCTGAGCAGCTCGTCGGCGTCGTTGTAGGCCATCGTGGTGACGCCCTTGTCGGGGTCCTCGGTCTTGATCTCCCGCCCGCGCAGGTCGTAGTGGTGGCGCCACACGTTGCCCGCCGGGTCCGTGACCGTGGACAGCTGTCCCGCGTGGTCGTAGGCGTACTTGGTGGACTCGTACTCGCCGGTCGGGGTCGCGCCCTTGTACTGGCGCAGCTCGATGAGGCGGTCCTCGGCGTCGCCGATGCGGGTCGTCGCGGTGCCGCCCGGCGGCGGCGTCACGTGGATCCGGTCGCCCTCCTGCGTGGAGGACACCCGGAACTTCTCCACGCCCTTCGCCTTGAGGGCCTGGGCGCTGACGTCGCCGGTGCCGTCGAAGGTCGACACGACCTGGGTGGGCACGTCGGCGTCGGCCACCGCGAGCAGCTCGGTGGAGGGCGCCCCGGTGGCGAAGTAGCCGGTGTTGGACTTGACCGTCTCGCCGAGCGAGTTGTAGATGGTGTCGGTGATCGTGCGGCCCTCACGCAGCGCGGGGTCCTGCGTCTGGGTGTCGAGGGGCGCGGGTTCCTGGGTCTGGCGCTCGCGCAGCAGGCCGTCGTACAGCTCGTAGCTGGTGGTGTAGGCGCCGTCCGCGCGCAGCGTCTTCGTGGCGACCACGCTGGGGCCGTCGTTGCGCATCTGGTAGGAGTACTCGGTGCTGGGCGACTGCCCCGCCGTCTTGCTGCGGTCGGGCTGCCAGACCTTGACCAGGCGGCCGATCGCGTCGTGCTCCATGTCGACGCGGCGGTTGTTCGCGTCGACCTCGGCGACGGGCTCGCCCCAGGCCGGTTCGAGCAGGGTGCGGTCGACGTGGCCGAGCTGGTTGGTCTCGACGATCTCCGTCGCGGGGGCGCCCGCGGCCGGGGTGTAGGTGGTGACGGACTTGGTGCCGACCGCGTCGGTCTCGCTGGTCTCGCGGCCGTAGGTGTCGTAGGTGTGGGTGCTGTCGGTGCTCGCCGTGCCGTCCCCGGTGACGAGCTGGACCGCGGTCACGTCGCCCTTGCTCGGGGCCTGGCCGTACGCCTTGTTGTCGTACTGGACCCGCTGGTCGGAGATCACCTCCTCGGCGGCCAGCTTGGACACTCCGGTGCCGCAGCCCGCGGCGACCTTCTGGATCCTGCTGGTGTAGTCGATCAGCCAGGCCGTGTCGTCACGGGCGTAGGTGTAGCGGGTGCACTGGTCGTCGTCGGTGCTGGCCAGGTCGCCCTTCTCGTCCACCTGAGTGAGCAGGCCCTTGGTGTCGTACGCGCGCTCCTCGCCGGTACGCCGCCACTTGCCGCCGCTCAACGCGGTGCGGGTGACCATGGACTTGGGCTCGACCGCGTACGCGGCCTTGGTGACGCCGCCCTGCGTGGACTCGGCGGTCTTGAGCGACCACGGCTCCTCGGCGGTCGCGGTCAGGATGGACCCGCCGTCACCGTCGTAGAGGATCTCCTCGCGTTCGAACCCGGACAACTGGTCGAGGTCGGCCAGCTTGACGCCCTCGGTGTCCACCACCTCGGCCGTACGCTTGGAGCCGTCGGCCTGCTTGTCGCCGTCCATGCCACGGAAATACCTGAACTCCGTGAGCGTGCGCTTGGTGTCCTGGCCGTCGCCCTCGCGCACCCGTACCCGGCCGAACCCGCGCCAGTCCGACCACGTCCGGTGCTCGGGCTTGACGAGGATGTTCTCGGCGTAGCGCCAGGCGCCGCCATCCAGATACTCGTAGTCGGTGACCACGTTCGGCGAGCCGGCGACCCGGTCGGCCTCCACCGTCTGCGTCACCACGTACTTGTGGAACCAGTCGGTGACCTCGGCCTCGTTCTCCGGGGCCCAGCGCTGCGGGAAGCAGCGCCGGTTGTTCTTGTCGGCGGCCGGCACGTCGCCCGGCTTGCAGTCGGCCGGTGCGTAGTTGACGCGCAGCTCGCCGCCGCTCTCGTTGTTCACCGCCTGCACGCGCCACTTGACGAGCGGGGCGCGGCCCTCGTTGGCATCCACCCTGTTGGGGAGCTGGACGCCGGTGAAGGTGACCTTGGGCAGCGTGATCGTGCCGCCGACCAGGCCGCTCTGCTGGACCGACGCCAGCCACAGCGACGGGCTGAGGCCGTCACCCGTGGCGGGGAACTGGTGCGTCAGCGTCCAGGAGTCCACCGGGCAGTACTGCGCGCCCGCACACTTGGCGGTGTCGGTGTTGAGCACCTGGGTGGTGACCTTGGCCAGCCGCTTACGCGTGAAGAACGTCGGCGACAGGCGGTCGGTGCACTTCACGCCGGAGTCGCAGATCTGGTCGAACGGGACGTCCGGCCAGCTACTCGCGGTCTCCTTCTTGAGCTCGGCGGCGGCGCAGGTGATCGTTCCGCTGGGCAGGCAGCGCTCGGCCACGTCGAAGACCACGCGGGCCGCGGGCGCCTTGGTGAACAGCTCGCCCTGGAGGTAGCCGTAGTCGATGCGGGTGAGGTAGCCGCTTCGTGCGTACAGGGTGCCCAGCTCGGGCTTCATGTTGCGGCCGTAGTAGTTGTTCTCGACCGCGTACCAGTAGGTGGTGGCGTTGCCGTGGGTGTCCACCGCGTAGTCGAGGTTCCACCGGTAGGCCTGCTGGCACCAGGCGTTGGCCGGGGTGCTGTTGTAGCAGGGCTCGCCGCTGTTGTTGCCGAACACCGGCACCGTCTGGACCGACTTCGTCTCCGGCTTGCCGGTGGCCCAGCCGGGCAGACGGTTCAGGCCGAAGGTGAACTGGGTGCCGTCGGCCGCCGTGACGCGCCAGTATTCACCGTTGTTGTCGCCGTTCACGGCGCCGGTGAGGTATTCGATCCGGGTGCCGTCGTCGCGCTTGGGGCGCCACTGCTTGGTGGTGGTGTCCTTGACCAGCTCGACGGCCGAGTTGCCGAGGGACAGGGTGGCGTTCTCCTGGTCCCAGCACAGGTCGCCGGTCTTCTTGCCGTCGATCATGCAGGGCTTGTAACGGCGTTCGACGTAGCCGCTGGGGTTCAGCTCGAAGCCCTCACCCGCCCAGGACGGCTGGTTGTTGGTGGAGGCGGTGCGGCCGTCCACGCTCTGGGAGGAGTAGTCGATCGACAGGTCCGGCTCGTCGCCGCCCAGCGCGGGCGGCGCTCGCAGCTCGTAACCCCAGGTGAAGTCACCCGACTGGGCGCCGACGCTCCACTGGGCCGAAGGGGCGAGCGAGGTGGCCCCATGGTCGCCCGACGACCCGGAAGGCGCCGCCGCCAGCGCGTACAGCGCGGGCATGTCCACGTCGGCGGTCAGAGTGCTCGCCTTCGTGTCGTTGTCGCCGGGCACCGGCTCCGGCCGCGGGCAGCCGGTCGCGGTGGCGGTGGCGGTCAGGACGCATTCGTCCAGCCGGACGAGCCGCAGCCGGGCGCCGTAGTCGCCGCCGTAGGCGTAACGGAAGCCGGAGTAGTCGATCGCCAGGCGGGTCTTCCCGCTCTTGGCCGTCAGTCCTTGCCCAGGTGACACCCGCAGGGCGAGGCCGAGCAGTCCGGCCCGCTGCGTCTGGGCGGAGTCCAGCAGCTCGACGCGGGCGGGATCGGGGGTGGTCGCCTTGGCCGCCTTCGTCCCCGCCTTGGGCGTGGCCAGGCGGATCGGGAAGGTGGTGGCGCCCAGCGTCTGGGCCTGCGCGTCGCCGGTCGCGGTCAGCTCGACCGTCTGCGCCTTCGGCCAGGTGATGCCTGGTGGCGCCTTCCACGCCTGTTTCTGGGCCGGATCAGCCTGGGCGGGCAGCACCGGGACCTTCTGCCCGCGTACCGGGGTCTCCTTCTGCACGGTCGGGGCGGAGCGGCCCGCGGCCTGCGCGGGCAGCGCGGACACCAGCGTGCTGACCATGACGACGGACAGCGTGGCCGCCAGCCGCCGGGGCCATGACGACCGTTTCAGTGGTTGCTGTAAACGATTCCAGTACGAATCAGGCAGGTCTAACCCACTCGGCTGATCCATTTTTCCGACCTCTCCCGGTCTTTGGGGGGTTACTGGGCGGCTAGTTGGGAGATTTGCTCGGCGTTCAGCACACCGTCATAGGTGCGGACGTCGTCCACGGTCCCCGGCCAGTAGCCGGCGAAGACGCCCGCGGTCTTGGCCCGGCCGAGCTGCAGCGGGCCGGTGGCGTTCCACGCGCTCACGTGGTCGGTGATGGTGCTGTCGGACAGGCGGCCGTTGACGTAGACCCGCAGCTCACCCGCGAGCGGGTCGTAGACGCCGGCCACGTGGGCCCATTCCAGCGGCGCGGGTACGGCGTCGGAACGCGTGCGCACCAGCGCGGCGGTGTCGGTGTCGGCGGCGGCCATGCCGAGGACCCACCGCCCCTGCTCCTTGTCGTAACCGAGCTGGAAACCGCTGGCCCTGGTCCCGGACTGGGAGACGGCGGCGGCGTCGCGGGTGGGCAGGTAGTCGAGCTGGGTCCACACGGCGACGGTGAACCCGGCCTTGGTGTTGACGGCGGGCGCGCCGGCCTGTGCGTGGCCGTTGACGCCGTCGAGCGCGAGCGCGCCGTCCAGCCAGCCTTCGCTCCAGGTGGCGGCGCCGGCCAGCGTCGCGGCGGTGGCCCGGCCCGAGGAGTCGGCGGCGAGCGTGCCGGACTCCTCGTCCAGCTTCCAGTGCCCGACCAGCGTCGCGGCGCTGTTCACCAGGTCGGCGACCTCGTCGGCGAACATCGCCCGGCCGTAGACGCGGACCTCGTCGAGGTCACCGGGCCAGAACTCCGCCCCGGCCCCGTTGACCTTCCCCCGGCCGATCGCCAGCGACCCGGTCGCGTCCCACGACTGGGTGAAGGGGACCGTCGACTCCAGCCGGCCGTTGACGTACAGGGACAGCTCCTTGGCGGCCGAGTCGTAGACGCCGGTGAGGTGGGTCCACTCACCGAGCCTCGGCGCCGCCGCCGACAGCGCGCGCACGCTCTGCGTCCCGTCGGCGTCCGCGACCGTGCGGCTCAGCGCCCAGCGGTCGTCGGTCTTGGAGTACTGCAGGGCGAAGCCGCCGGTCCGCGCGCCGTCCTGGCTGACCGCTGTCGCGGTGGCGTTCGTGCTGGTCAGCCGTGCCCAGGCGGTGACGGTGAAGTTGCGCTGGGTGGACACGGCGGGGCCGTTGGTCAGCGCGTGCCCGCTCGCCCCGTCGAGGCGCAGCCCCAGCCCGGTCCGGCCCGTGGTCCAGGTGGCCTGGCCGGCCAGGGTGGCGTGGTGGGCGCCCGTACGGTCGGCGGCGACGGTGCCCTGGCCCTCGTCCAGGGTCCAGTGGCCGTCGGGGCCCGTGCCCGCGTTGACGTTGAACAGGTAGGTGCGGATCGGGCCCTGCTGTCCCGCGCGGTCCTTGCTGCGTACCGACAGCACGTTGGGGCCGTCATGACGCGGAGTGAGCTGGATCGTCGCCGTCCCGCCCGACTGGTCGGCCGCGACCTCCGTCTTCGGGGTGGTGTCGAGGCCGTAGACGTAGGTGACGACGTCGGAGACGCCGTTGGCGGTGAAGGTGAAGGAGCCGGTCCGGCCGACGCCGTCGTTCCAGCCGCCCTCGGGGTACTGCGGCGACGTCACGCCCGGTTCCTTGCCGGGGGCGGAGGCGTCGACCGTGGCCTCGCACCAGGGGCCCCACGCGCTGTCGGCCTTGCCGTCCTCGGCGCGGACCCGCCAGCGGATCAGCGAGCCGTCGGCGTAGGCGCCCGCGGGGATCTGCGCGTAGAAGGCGCTACCCGTGCTCGCCAGCCCGGTGACGAATTCGCCCACCTTCACGTCGGCCGCGTTCCACCACTCGAACCGGCCCCTGACCGAGTTGTCGACGTCACGCAGCTTGGCCCACAGCTTCGGCGCCGCGCCGCTGATGACCGGCCGCGCGGCACCGGACACGCAGCCGCCTCCCGGGTCCGACCACGCGTCGGCGGCGACGGGCGCGGACGGCAGCGAGTTGTACTCGATCACCAGGCTGGGGTTGTTCTTGAACTTCTTCCAGCCGTAGCTGTCCGTCTCGCTCGTCGCCCTGAGCCCGATCGTCATCGTGGGCCACTTCTTGGCGGCCGCCTCGACCGCCATGGACGTGACGTCGAATTCCACGCCGCCGGGCAGGCAGGCCGATCCCCAGCCCTTCGCCACGTTCACCGTGGACAGGATCCTGTTCCACGTCGGCTGGACCTTCCAGGTGGTGGTCTTGCTGATCGCGCCGGTGGACCAGGCCTCGACCTGCCGCTTGGTGCACGAGTAGGACCAGGTCTCGTACGTACGCAGCGTCGCCTTGATGATCTGCTTGCCGTGGATGGTCGCGCCGGTGGCCATCTGGAAGAACGACCGGTTGGTCTGCCCGGAGACGTGTCCCGCCCTGGCGACGTCGTTGGCGTTCAGGAAGTTGGAGGTGGGGTTGTTGCTCCAGACGGACGTCCACGAGCCGCGAGCCGCCGAGAAGAACGGGTCGAGATAGACGGGATAACGGGTCGCCGGGTCCTCGATCATGCCCCGGTGCGGCTTGAGCACCAGCTTCTCGCCCACCAGCTTGAGGCCCATCACCTCGTGCCGGGCGTCCGCGGGTGAGCCTTCCCCGGCGGCCATCGTGCGCGCGGCCGAGGATCCGGAGGAGTCCCACATCATCGGCGGTGAGGCGGTGAAGATCGTGCCGCCGTTGGCGTCGTTCGCTTCGAGGTTGCCGCCCTGGGTGGACTTCATCGACAGCCCGCTGGTCTTGATCGGGAAGCTCAGCTCGGCCAGGGCCGGGTTCTCGGCCGCCGCCCGCGACTTGACCACGAGAAGATGTGAGAAGCCGTCGACGTCCGCCTTCACCTGGAGATCCACGCCGGGCAGGACCTCGGGGTAGGTCGCGGTGTCACCGCTCAGCGTCGGCTTCGGCAGTTGCCCGGGCCAGGCGAGCTCCAGGGTCTTGCCGCCGCGGTTCATCCGGGCGAGCGGCGCGTTCCCACCGCCCGAGAACCTGAGTCCCACCGCGGTGGCGACCGGGGCGAGCGACCCGTCGGGCTGCGACCGGAGCGTGGCGTCCGCCGTCACCCAGGTGCCCGCCTGGCGGACCCGCACCGGCCGGGCGTACTGCTCCAGGGCGAGGGTGCCGTCCGGCTTGGCGAAGACCTGGCGCGTCTCGGTGCGCATCGCCTCCACCTCGACCGGCCGGCCGGTGCGGCGGGCGAGAGCGAGTGCGGGCTCCTCCCCCGGTGCCGTGTTCTTGCTCTGCTGTCGAAGGCCGGCGTCCGTACTCTTCTGCCGCGCGCTGGCGACGGCGTCCAGATGATCAAGGGGCCCTGCCGCTACCGCCCCTGCCAACATCACCACGACCAGCCCACGAACTAAGCGCATTCACCCTCGCCGCTGCCGAACTGGGACGCCGCGCAGGTCAAGCCCGCCCGGCGTCTCCACGATCTTCATTTGACGATCGGATTGTCACCCGGGAAAAGCGGTTCGTCTAGATCCCTGCCGAATTTCGTCAAAAATTGCGCTATGTCTGAAAAAAATCGCCAACCTCAGACGTCGACAGGCAACGGAGCCGCGGACGGGTTCACCCGGCGGACGATCTCGTCCAGAACGATGCGTACGTACGGCTCGCCCACCCACAGGTGCTTGGCCCCGTCGACCCCGATGACCTCGGCCTGCGGCACCCGCGCGAAGCGCCGCTTGGCCTCCTCGGGCCGCAGGTAGTCGTCGAACTCCGGCACCAGGGCCACCAGCGGCCGGCCGAACCCGGCCCACGCGTCCAGGTCCTCGTCCGTGGCCCGGTGCAGCGGCGGCGAGAGGAGGATGGCGCCCTCGACGAGCGGGTCGCGGGCCCACTTCAACGTCAGTTCGGTGCCGAACGACCAGCCGACCACCCACACGTGCGGCAGATCGTGGTATTCGGCGTACTCCAGGGCCGCCGCCACGTCGAACCGCTCCCCTTCCCCGCCGTCGAAGGTGCCGGACGAGGTGCCGCGATCGGAGGAGGTGCCGCGCGTGTTGAAGCGGAGCACGGCCAGGTCGGCCAGGGCGGGCAGGCGGTTGGCGGCCTTCTTGAAGACGTGGCTGTCCATGAACCCGCCGTGCGTCGGCAGCGGGTGGAAGGTGACCAGCGTCGCCACGGGTGGCCGGTCGAGGGGGAGGGCCAGCTCCCCGACCAGGATCTGGCCGTCGGCCGTGTGCAGCTCGATCGGCTCTCGCCGGGCGGGCAGCACGGTCGCCGCGCGAATCTCCAACGTCGGTCCCTTCAGTGTGGTCATGTCAGCGGGTGTGTCACGGGGGTGCGCCTCGGGGTCATGTCGGGGGGTGTGTCACGGGGTTCAGGTCTGGGGGCGTGTCGCGGGGGCTTGCGGCGGGGGGCTTGCCGCGACCGTTTTCAGTAGCGGGTGCGGCCGGGGCCGCGATCCAGTCTCTTCCGCCAGCACGCCGGGTGCCAGTGGCGGCGCTCATCGTCACCGCCGCTCCAGGCCGGCCAGGCCACCAGGTGCGGCTGCCCGCCGCGGATCTCCTGGTCGCAGCCGGGACAGCGGTAGACCTTGGTCGAGGTGGAGCCGTTGAGCATGCGTACCTTCCACTCGCCGTCCGGCCATTCCTCGACCCGGTCCACGCCCCCGGGCTGGCCGAGGGGACGGGACGACTCCCGGCGGCGGGCGCGGCGCGGGCTCACGGCTCCGCCCGCGCCGGCCCCGCCGCGCCTCCCGCCCCCGTCGTGCCGAAGCCGGCCACTCCCACCATCTCGAACGCCATGCGTCCAGTTTTCCAGAGCCGGTAGGGTTGGCCGTCATGCGGCTGGTCATCGCGCGATGCAGCGTGGATTACATCGGACGGCTCACGGCTCACCTGCCGATGGCGCCAAGGCTCATTCTCATCAAGGCGGACGGCAGCGTGTCCATCCACGCCGACGATCGCGCCTTCAAGCCGCTCAACTGGATGAACCCGCCGTGCAAGCTCAAGGAGGACGGCGAGACCTGGACCGTCACCCACGGCAAGTCCGGCGAGAAACTGGTCCTGACGATGGCCGAGATCCTCCACGACTTCAGCCACGAGCTCGGCGTCGACCCCGGCCTGATCAAGGACGGCGTCGAGGCGCACCTGCAGGAGCTGCTCGCCGAGCACATCACGACGCTGGGCCCCGGCTATTCGCTGATCCGCCGCGAGTACATGACGGCGATCGGCCCGGTCGACATCCTCTGCCGTGACGCGCTCGGCGCGACGGTGGCGGTCGAGATCAAGCGCCGCGGCGAGATCGACGGCGTCGAGCAGCTGACCCGCTATCTGGACCTGCTCAACCGCGACCCGCTGCTGACCCCCGTCCGCGGCGTCTTCGCCGCCCAGGAGATCAAGCCTCAGGCCCGCGTGCTGGCCGCCGACCGGGGCATTCACTGCGTCACCCTCGACTACGACACGCTGCGCGGAATCGAACCGGAGAACCCCACGCTCTTCTGATAGGCGGACGACGTTCCTGTGTTGACATGTCACGACTAGAAATTCTAGTTTTGACATATCAACATTGGAGCGTGACATGACGACGCCTATCTACCTGAGCGGCAACCTCGCCCCGGTCTCCGACGAGACCGAGGCGTACGACCTTCCCATCTCCGGCGCCCTGCCTACCGAGCTGACCGGGCGATACTTCCGCAACGGCCCCAACCCGCGGCCGGGCGAGGACCCCGGCCACTGGTTCGCCGGCCACGGAATGCTGCACGGCGTACGCCTCGACCGGGGGCGGGCCGAGTGGTACCGGAACCGGTGGGTACGCACCAAGAAGTTCACCGACAACGCGCCCTTCACCGGTGAGAGCGGGGTCGACCTGGCCGCCGTCACGGCCAACACCTCCGTGATCAGGCACGCCGACCGCATCTTCGCGCTCGTCGAGAACGGCCTGCCGCACGAGCTGACGCCGGAGCTGGCCACGGTCGGCCCGTGCGACTTCGGCGGGCGGCTGGCCACGGCGATGACCGCACATCCCAAGGAGGACCCGGTCACCGGGGAGCTGCACTTCTTCGGATACGGGTACTTCCCGCCGTTCGTCACCTACCACCGCCTGTCGGCGGACGGCGAGCTGGTGGAGAGCCGGGAGATCGAGGTGCCGAAGTCGACGATGATGCACGACTTCGCCGTCACCGAGCACTACCTGATCTGGCTCGACCTGCCCTTCGTGTTCGAGGCCGGGCGCGCGGGCATGCCGTACGCCTGGGAGGACGGATACGGCGCGCGGATCGGCGTGACGCCCCGGCAGGGCGGCCCGACCCGCTGGTTCGACGTCGACCCGTGCTACGTCTTCCACGTCGGCAACGCGTGGGAGGACGCGGACGGCCGGATCGTGCTCAACGCCGCCCGCTACACACAAGCCGCCTTCACCGGGGTGTGGTCGCGCATCGGCAACACCGGGGACCCGGCCAGGCACGCGGCCACGATCGCCGCCGCGACGCTGCACCGGTGGACGCTCGACCCGGCGTCCTGCTCGGTCAAGGAGGAGGCGCAGGACGACCGGGGCATCGAGTTCCCCACGTTCAACGACGCCCTGCTCGGCCGGGCCAGCCGCTACCTCTACACGGTGGGCGAGGGCTCCGGCTCCATCGTCAAGTACGACCACCAGACCGGCGCGGCCCAGGTCAGGGAGACCGGCGACGACACGGGCGAGGCGGTGTTCGTGCCGGCCGAGGGGGCGCGGGCCGAGGACGAGGGCTGGCTGCTGTCGGTGGTCACCACGGGCGACCGCTCCGAGCTGCTCGTCCTCGACGCCACCGATCTGTCGGACGTGGCGTCGGTCCGGCTGCCCCAGCGTGTTCCGGCCGGCTTCCACGGGACGTGGCTGGCGGACGTGCCGCGCTAGTAAGCGATGGCTTACCGGTCTATGGTGACGCCATGACCACGCTGACGTTCGACTCAGTGAACCCGGCGACCGGCGAGGTCGTCGGGAGTCACCCCAAGCAGTCCGCCGACGCCGTGCGCGAGGCCGTCGGCCGGGCCGAGCAGGCCGCGACGTGGTGGGCCGGGCTGGCCCCCGCCGAGCGCAGGCGCCGCCTGCTCGACTACAAGGCCGTGCTCACCCAGCACCTCAAGGAGCTGGCCGGGCTCGTGCACGACGAGACGGGCAAACCGGTCGGCGACGCCACGCTGGAGATCGTGCTGGCGATCACGCACCTCGACTGGGCGGCCCGCAACGCGGCCAAGGTCCTGGGGCGGCGCCGCGTCTCGACCGGGATGATCGGCCTCAACCTGGCCGCCACGCTCGAATACCTGCCGCTGGGCGTGGTCGGCGTGATCGGTCCGTGGAACTACCCGGTCTTCACGCCGATGGGCTCGATCGCGTACGCACTGGCGGCCGGCAACGCGGTCGTGTTCAAGCCCAGCGAGCTCACCCCCGGCGTCGGGGTACGGCTGGCGGAGCTGTTCGCCGAGTCGGTGCCGGAGCAGCCGGTGTTCCAGACCGTGACCGGCCTCGGGGAGACGGGCGCGCTGCTGGCGAAGGACCCTCGGGTCAAGAAGGTGGCGTTCACCGGCTCGACGGCCACGGCCAAGCGGGTCATGGCGGCCTGCGCCGAGAACCTGACGCCGATCGTGGCCGAGTGCGGCGGCAAGGACGCGTTCATCGTCGACGCCGACGCCGATCTGAAGGCCGCCGCCGACGCCTGCCTGTGGGGAGCGATGTCCAACGCCGGGCAGACGTGCGTGGGTGTCGAGCGGGTGTACGTCGTGGACGCCGTCTATGAAACTTTCATGCGCGAGCTGTCGGACCGGGTCGCCACGGTCAAGGCCGGCCAGGACTACGGCCCGATCACCATGCCGGGCCAGCTGGACATCATCCGGCGCCACATCGACGACGCCACCAAGTCCGGAAAAGTCGTGACAGGCGGCCCCGACTCGGTGCGCGCGCCGTACGTGGACCCGGTGATCGTCGAGGACGTCCCGGAGGACTCCCCCGCGGTGCGCGAGGAGACGTTCGGCCCGACCATCACCGTACGGCGCACCCGCGACGCGCGGCAGGCGCTGGAGCTGGCCAACGCCTCGGCGTACGGGCTGGCAGGCACCGTCTTCTCCGGCAACACCCGCCGGGCCATGGAACTGGCCCGGCTGATGCGCACCGGGATGACGGCCGTCAACTCGGTCATCTCATTCGCCGGCGTGCCCGCGCTGCCGTTCGGTGGGGTCGGCGATTCGGGCTTCGGGCGCATCCACGGAGCCGACGGGTTGCGGGAGTTCGCCAGGCCCAAAGCGATCAGCCGCCAGCGGTTCGTAATGCCCGGCATGAACCTGACCTCGTTCAGCAGAGGGCCCGCGGAGCTTGAGCGGCTGATCAGGCTTGTCACGATCTTGCACGGCCGACGTAAGAGATAAAGTATATGCTCTTTCCCAAAACGGATCATCCGTCCATAATTGTGTGCTCTGGGGGCCACGATCATGTTGGACGGGTGGAATGTGAACCGGTCTTACCGGGGAATGTCGGCTGAGCAAAGGCTGGCGGACAGACGCGAGCGGCTGATGACAGCCGCCTACACGCTATACGCGAAGCCAGGTTTCGCGGCGACGACGATCGAAAGACTGTGCTCGGAGGCCCGGATCTCGAACCGCGCCTTCTACGAATGTTTCGGCGGCCGAGAGGAACTTCTTCAGGCGCTGCACGAGCGATGCGTGGAGGAAAGCCTCGCCGTTGTTGCCAAGGCGTTACAAGAGGCGCCCGCGACCCTGGATGACAGGGTGCGGGCGGGGATTCGCGCGTATATCGACTTCGCCACGGCCGACTGGCGTCGCGCTCGCATCATGCACTTGGAGGTGCGCAGGTCAGGCGATGTTCTCACGGCTTCTCGCCAGCGCGCCATCGAGTCCTTCGCCCGTCTTGTCGAGGAGGCGGCGGCGGAATTCCCGCAGCCGGCCCAGCCGAATCGGCGGCTGGTGGCGCTCGGAGCAATTGGAGCGCTACAAGAGCTGCTCATCGAATGGCTGCTGGCGGAGGAGCCGCCGCCCATCGACGAACTGGTCGGCGTCGCCGTACACATCTTCGGCAGAACCCTCGGTGCGTCGTGAGGCCCTGATTACGGATCGTGTTTATTTGGCAATGTGGTATGGCGAATAATCGACGCGCTAATCAGGATATCCGTCGTTCTTAGAACTACTACCGTCTGTGGGAGTATGGGCCACGAAATGAGGGCGAGCAGCGGCTGATCGCTGCTCGCCCTATATATCGCGACATCCGGCGTACTCCCGAGCACCGCCGGCCACCGCTTCAGGCCACCGCGACCGCCGAAGCCTCCACAGGCAGAACCCGATTCAGCCGGGTCACCGCCAGGATCCGCATGATCCGCGGCGGCACCCCCCGAAGAACGAGGCGGCGTTGCACGCTGAACGCGCGCCGATGCGTGCCCACGAGCACTCCGAGGCCGGTGGCGTCGATCATCTCCAGCTTGGAGAGGTCGAGGATCAGGTCTCCCTCGCCGGAGTCGACCGCGTCGTGCAGACGCGTCCGCACCCGCGCCGACGTCCCGGCGTCGAGTCTCGTCCCGATCCGCACCACCTGGGCCCCTGGATCGCCCCGGACGCGCATGCCACCTCCTCAAGTCACGCCACTTGTCTCGCGTGGCGTAGTCGTACCCTTGCGCAGGGTGCTTGCCGGGGTTGACCCGGCACTCCTCCACTACCCACAGATCGGGAGTGACACAACCGCCCGCAGCAGGAACTCTCCATCGCCCGTGGGACGCGCCGTGACCTTGCCACCGACGCCCGCCAGCCGTTCCCCCATGCCCATCAGGCCGCTGCCCAGGTCGGCGGCCTGGCGGCGGACCACTCCGTCGTTGCGCACCAGCAGTTCCGCCTCCTCGTCGGTGAAGCGGAGCGTGATCTCGCAGAACGAGGCGGTGCTGTGCTTGAGCACGTTCGTCACCGCCTCACGGACGGCATAGGCGAACGCGGGCGCCACGCCGCCCGGCGGCTCACGGTAGGGCAGCTGCAGCTCGCAGCGGATGCCGGCCGCTTCGAGTACGCCTTTCACGCTGTCCAGCTCAGCGTTCAGGTCGAGCTCGCGGTAGCCGCGCACGGCCTGGCGCAGCTCCCGCAGCGCCGTCCTGGTCAGCCCGTTCACCTCGACCATCTCCGCCTTCGCGGCGACGGTGTCGGCGTCCGACAGCCGTACGGCCAGCTCGGTCTTGACCGCGATGGCCGAGAGCTGGTGCCCCACGAGGTCGTGCAGGTCCCTGGCGAAGCGCAGCCGCTCCTCCGCGACCGCGAGCTGGGTGTGCGCCGCCCTGCCTTCGTGAGCCTGTACGGCGAGCGTGTAGATCCACACCCAGAGCCGGTTGGACGGCGGCAACACGGCGCACATGAGCGCGTAGAGCAATCCCATGGTGATGATCGCCGCGACATCGCCGGGGATCGGGATCGACACAAGGCCTTGTCCCGTAAGGACCGCGATGGCCCCCAGCCCGAGCCCGGCCACGAACGTCCCCACCGTCAGGCCCACGGCCACCCACTTGCGGACGCCGATCGCCGCCAAGGACAGCCAGGCCAGCAGCCCGAAGCCCCACCCGAGCGGGTCGGCCACGCCCAGGGCGGCGGCGAAGAAGGCGAGAGCGCCCGCCGCCACGACCTCTCTCGTGAGGTAGCGGCCCTCCAGGACGGCGCGGGCGATGCGCAGGAACAGCCAAGTGAAGACGATCATGGCGATCAGAGCGGGCACCAAACGCGGCCACGAGACCCTGCCGTCGGTGGCGACGCCGAGAGCCGACACGACGATGCAGAGCCACATCGTCACGGCCACCGAATTCAGCATGCACAGGGCGATGCGCCGGGCCCGCCTGATCGCGTCCACCTATTTCACACGCAACACGTCGCCGAGCTTGACCCTGGCCCCGGTACGCAGCACGGCCCGCTCGTACACCTTCGCGCCGAAGGACAGCACGCCGACCACGGCCAGCACCATCAGCACCATGGACAGCCCGACCTCCCACAACGGCACGTCGGCGGCGGCCATCCGCACCGGCATGACCATCGAGGAGAACGGCGGCACGAGCGAGGCGACCTTGGCCAGCGTGCCGGTGGGGTCGGTGGTGACGTAGAAGGCCCCGAAGTAGGTCACCATGATCAGCATGGTCAGCGGGGTCATCACGTTGCCCACCTCCTCCTGCCGGGAGACCAGCGAGCTGAGCGCGGCCGCGAGCGTGGCGAAGAAGGCGTAGCCGAGCACGAACCAGACCAGCACCCCCGCCACGATGCCCGGCAGGCCGGGCGGGAAGTCCACCGCGATGCCCGAGACGAGCGAGGCCGAGATGCCGACCACGAGGATCGTGCCCAGGTTGATCAGACCGAGCGCGCCCAGGCCGGCTATCTTGCCGGCGAGCAGCTGCCACGGCCGCACCGAGGTGAGCAGGATCTCCACGATCCGGCTGCCCTTCTCCTCCACCACGCCCATGGCGACCATCATGACCTGTCCGATGATCAGCATGAAGAGCACGAGGACGAGCACCACGGCGATGCCGGTCCTGGCGGCCTGATAACGGGTGTCGGCGCCCACGGACACCATCTGGAGCGGCGGGACCGACACGCCCGCGGCGCCCAGCTTGAGTTCCCGGTTGGTGCTCTGCAGCAGCACGCCGAGCTCGGTGCCGATCTCGCCGTCGGTGAGGACCTTGGTGTTGTCGATCAGCGCCGCGTCCACGTCGCCGTCGAGCACCGCCTTCTTGGCCGCCGCCTCGTCGGGGAACCTCCGCCACTCGAACTCCGCGTCCGGCGCCGCCGCCTTCAGCGGCAGCTCCTGGGAGTTCACGGCGCCGATCTTGTACGAGTCGGGGCGGTCCAGGACCTTCGGCGCGAACGCCACCCCGCCCACCAGCACGGCGGTGATGAGTAGACCCAGTAGGAAGGCCTTCGTCCGGATATGGATGGCTACCTCACGCCGCGCCACCAGCATCACACTGCTCATGCCGCCGTTCACGCCACGGCCTCCTTGAAGATCTCGGTAAGGGTCGGCTGCTCGGTGCCGAAGTGCTCGACCTGCCCGGCCTTCATGGCGCGGCGCAGGATCTCCTGGCCGTCACCGTCGGTGGTGAGCAGCACGTGCCGGTCTCCGGTGACGGTGACGGTGCCGGGCAGGCCGTCGGCCCATCCGGGCGCCGGGTCGCGCACCACGACGCGGAGCGTACGGCTCTCCACCGCCCGCAGGTCGCCGACCGCGCCGCTGGCCACCATCCGGCCCGCCGACACGATGCCGACCGAGTCGCACAGCCGCTCCACCAGCTCCAGCTGATGGCTGGAGAAGATCACCGGTACGCCGCCGCGGCAGCGCTCCTGCAGCACCGTGGCCAGCGCGTCGACCGCGATCGGGTCGAGCCCGGAGAACGGCTCGTCGAGCACCAGCACCTCGGGGTCGTGCACCAGCGCCACGGCGAGCTGCACACGCTGCTGGTTGCCCAGCGACAGCGCCTCGACCGCGTCACCCCTGCGCTCGGTCAGCCCCAGCCGCTCCAGCAGGTCGCCGGCCGCCGCCCTGGCCGCCGCGCCGTCCATCCCGTGCAGCCGACCGAAGTACTCGACCTGCTCGGCGACACGCATCTTCTGGTACAGCCCCCGCTCCTCGGGCATGTAGCCGAACCGCCGCCGGTCGGCGTACTCCAGCGGTCTGCTCTGCCAGCTCACCGAGCCCGCGTCGGCCTGCAGCACGCCCATGACGATCCGCATGGTGGTCGTCTTGCCGGCGCCGTTCGCGCCGACGAATCCGAACATCTCGCCCGGCCGTACGACGAAACTGATCCCGTCGAGGGCCACCTTGCCCTCCGGTGCGTCCGGCCCACCGGCGAAGCGCTTGCGCAGTTCGCTGATCTCGAGCATCAGATCCTCTCCTTCATCATGGATCCATCCTCGCGGGTAGCGATTCGCCCTGGTAGTCGAGGAAATCACCGGCGCGGTATGCGCCCCGCGTCCGTTCCGGATGACTTTTGTCATTACGCTGGCCCCATGACGCGCGCCGACAAGGACAAGCCGGTCGTCCTCTCCCGCATCTACACCCGCACCGGCGACGACGGCACCACCGCTCTGAGCGACATGAGCCGCGCCTCCAAGACCGACTCACGCCTGGCGGCCTACGCGGACGTGGAGGAGGCGAACGCGCACCTGGGCCTGGCCTTGTCGCACGGCACGCTGCCGACGGAGCTGACGGCAGTGCTGATCCGCATCCAGAACGAGCTCTTCGACGTGGGTGCCGACCTGGCGACGCCGGTCACGGACAATCCGGAGTTCCCGCCGCTCAGGGTCGAACCGTCCTACATCGACTGGCTGGAGACGAAGTGCGATGAGTTCAATGAGCAGCTCAAGCCGCTCCGCAGCTTCATCCTCCCCGGCGGCGACCCGGCCATAGCCGCGCTGCACCTGGCGAGGGTCACGGTCCGGCGCGCCGAACGTACGACGTGGGCGGCTCTGCAGACGCACGAGGACATGAACCCGCTGACGGCCCAATACCTCAACCGCCTGTCAGACCTGCTGTTCATCCTGTGCAGGGTCGCGCACGCGGGTGGCGAGATCCTCTGGAAGCCGGGCGGCACCCGCTAGGCGACATCCAGATACGCGCTCGGCGGCGCGGACTCGAGCCAGGCGAGGAAGCCGGTCAGGGCGTCGGCGCTCATCGCCAGCGACATGTCGCGCGTGGTGCCGGAACAGTCCACGGCGTAGAAACCGCTGTCCAGCTCGCGCCGGGCGGAAACGACGAGGCCCCGCCTCGCGATCGCGTGGCGGGGCCTGAGGAGCAGACCTATGAGCGGGATCCAATGGACCTCTCCGTCGGCGTAGCGGGCTACCCCGCGCTGCCAGCCCTGGTCGCCCACCCGCAGGCGGCAGGGCACGCTCCCTCGGGAGCGGGCCAGCACGAGCCCGCGCAACGCCACCAGGACGGCGACCAGTAGCAGACAGATGAGAACCGTTGCCACCAAGTCGCCCCCTTGCCTCAAATTCGCATCAAAGAACTAGACCTCTTCGCCGGCCGCACGCAGCCGGGCCTTGGCGCGCTTGGCCTCGATGGCCGCGTCGGCGTCTTCCTGGCTGGCCTCGATCGCGGCCTGTGCCCGTTCGAGAGCGTCACGGGCAGCCGCGACGTCGACCTCGGAACCGAGCTCGGCCACCTCGGCGAGCACGGACACCTCGTTGTCGGCCACGGAGATGAATCCACCGTGCACTGCCGCGACCAGGTCGCCCTTGCCCTCCCGCTTCACGCGCAGCACGCCGCCCTCGACGAGAACGCCGAGCACAGGTGCGTGTTGCGGCATAATACCGATCTCGCCGTCCACGGTCTTGGCAATCACCATGTCGGCTTCGCCAGACCAGATCTCACGCTCGGGCGAGACAACGCCTACTCGTAGCTTGGCCACGTAGGCTCCTTTCCGGACAGGAGTGGGGGTAGGGCTCGCGCCATACCCCCACCACGGGCGATCAGCGCTCGAGTTCCTTGGCCTTGGCGATGGCCTGGTCGATGCCGCCGACCATGAAGAACGCCTGCTCGGGCAGGTGGTCGTACTCACCCGCGCAGAGGCCCTTGAAGGAGGCGATGGTCTCGTCCAGCGGTACGTTCTCGCCGGGCTGGCCGGTGAACGCCTCGGCGGCGTACATCGGGTGCGACAGGAACCGCTCGATACGGCGGGCCCGCTGAACGACGACCTTGTCCTCTTCCGACAGCTCGTCGATGCCGAGGATGGCGATGATGTCCTGGAGCTCGCGGTACTTCTGCAGGATCCGCTTGGTCTCCTGGGCCACCGCGTAGTGCTCCTCGCCCACGATCTGCGGGTCGAGGATGCGGGAACTGGAGTCGAGCGGGTCCACCGCGGGGTAGATGCCCTTCTCCGAGATCGGCCGGGAGAGCACGGTCTGCGCGTCGAGGTGCGCGAACGCGTTGTGCGGCGCCGGGTCGGTGATGTCGTCGGCGGGCACGTAGATCGCCTGCATCGAGGTGATCGAGTGACCGCGCGTCGAGGTGATGCGCTCCTGGAGCACACCCATCTCGTCGGCCAGCGTGGGCTGGTAACCCACCGCCGACGGCATGCGGCCGAGGAGCGTGGACACCTCGGAACCGGCCTGCGTGAAGCGGAAGATGTTGTCGATGAAGAGCAGCACGTCCTGCTTCTGCACGTCGCGGAAGTACTCCGCCATCGTCAGAGCCGACAGGGCGACCCGCAGACGGGTGCCCGGCGGCTCGTCCATCTGGCCGAAGACGAGCGCGGTGTCCTTGAGGACGTCCGCCTCCTCCATCTCCAGCCAGAGGTCGTTGCCCTCACGGGTGCGCTCGCCGACACCGGCGAACACCGAGGTGCCACCGAAGTTGCGGGCGACCCGGCGGATCATCTCCTGGATGAGGACGGTCTTGCCCACACCCGCGCCGCCGAACAGGCCGATCTTCCCACCCTGCACGTACGGCATGAGCAGGTCGATGACCTTGATGCCCGTGACGAGCATCTCGGTGCGCGACTCGAGCTGGTCGAACGCCGGCGACGGCCGGTGGATGCCCCACTTCTCGGTGATCTTGAGAGAAGCGGTCGGCACGTCCAGCGCCTCGCCGAGCGTGTTCCACACGTGACCCTTGACGACATCGCCGACGGGCACCGAGATCGGCACCCCGGTGTCGGTGACGGCCGCACCCCGGACCACACCGTCGGTGGGCTGCATGGAGATGGCCCGGACGATGTTGTCACCGAGGTGCTGAGCGACCTCAAGGGTCAGCAGCTTGGTCTCCTCCCCGAGGGTCACCTCGAGGTTCAGCGCATTGTAGATGTCGGGCATCGCCTCGACGGGGAACTCCACGTCGACGACGGGCCCTGTGACCCGAGCCACGCGGCCGACACCGGCCGCGGGGGTCTCTACGGTCTCAACAGCCTCTGCAGTCATTTCACTCTTTCCCCGCTGCGGCGTCAGCGAGCGCGTTGGCGCCACCGACGATCTCGCTGATTTCCTGGGTGATCTCGGCCTGACGAGCCTGGTTCATCTGCATGGTGAACACGCGGATCAGCTCGTTGGCGTTGTCCGTGGCGGACTTCATCGCGCGGCGACGCGCGGCCTCCTCTGAAGCCGCCGACTCCAGCAGCGCCGTGAAGATGCGGGACTCCACGTAGCGCGGCAGCAGCGACTCGAGTACGTCGGCCGCGGTGGGCTCGAACTCGAAGTAAGGAGGGATCGCGTCGCTCTCGCTCGCCTCGGTCTCCTCGACCTCCAGCGGCAGAACGCGCTTGACCACGACGTTCTGCGTGAGCATCGAGACGAACTCGGTCGAGACGATGTGGATCTCGTCGATCCCGTTCTCGTCCTTGAACGACTCGATCAGCAGCTCGGCGATCTCCTTGGCGTCACCGTAGGCGGGCTTCCTGGAGAAGCCGACCCACTGCCCGCCCATCGTCCGGTTGCGGAAGGAGTGCCAGGTGACACCCTTACGACCGGTGACGAACGGGATGGCCTCCAGGCCGCGGCTCTTCAGCAGTCCACGCAGGGCCTCAGCCTCACGCAGGACGTTGGCGTTGAAGCCGCCACAGAACCCGCTGTCGCTGGTGACGATGAGCACGCCCGCCTTGGTGGGGTTCTCCTTCGCCACGGTCAGCGGATGGTCGACGCTCGACGCGTTACTGACGA
This sequence comes from Nonomuraea sp. NPDC026600, assembly GCF_040638335.1. Taxonomy (NCBI): domain Bacteria; kingdom Bacillati; phylum Actinomycetota; class Actinomycetes; order Streptosporangiales; family Streptosporangiaceae; genus Nonomuraea; species Nonomuraea sp. NPDC026600. Next base: position 45,923 of record NZ_JBEZYD010000022.1, on the reverse strand, counting down.
CGCCGGTGACGGCGCGAGTGATCTCACGCTCGTACGGCAGCGCCGCCTGCATCCGCATCTGCGCCTTCACGATCCGCGAAGAGGCGATGAGCTCCTGGGCACGGGTGATCTTGGCGGTCGACTTGACCGACTTGATCCGCCGCCGCAGCAGCCTTAGCTGGGCACCCATGGGCTACTTCTTCTCCGCCGGGCGGACGACCTTACGGATCTTCTCCTGGCCGACCTCGCCCTCTTCGAGCGGCGCGACCGGCTCATCCTTGACCAGCAGCTCACCGGAGAGGGTGGTGAAGCCCTTCTTGAACTCCGTGACGGCGTCCTTGAGGGTGGTCACCGTGTCGTCCAGCAGATCCTTGGTCTCGCGGATGCTGTCGAAGACACCCTTGTGGCTGGTCTGCAGGTAGTCGAGGAACTCCGACTCGAAGCGGCGGACGTCCTCGACCGGCACCTCGTCGAGCTCGCCGGTGGTGCCCGCCCAGACCGACACGACCTCGCGCTCGACCGAGAACGGCGAGTATTGAGCCTGCTTGAGCAGCTCGGTCAGTCGCTGACCGCGCTCCAGCTGAGCCTTGGACGCCGCGTCGAGGTCGGACGCGAAGGACGCGAAGGCCTCCAGGTCGCGATACTGCGACAGCGACAGCCGCAGCGTGCCCGCGACCTTCCGCATCGCCTTGATCTGCGCCGAGCCACCGACTCGCGAGACCGAGACACCGACGTTGATGGCGGGGCGGATACCGGCGTTGAAGTAGTCGGTCTCCAGGAAGCACTGCCCGTCGGTGATGGAGATGACGTTGGTCGGGATGAACGCCGAGACGTCGTTGCCCTTGGTCTCGATGATCGGCAGGCCGGTCATCGACCCCGCGCCCATGTCGTCGGAGAGCTTGGCGCAGCGCTCCAGCAGGCGGGAGTGGAGGTAGAAGACGTCGCCCGGGAAGGCCTCACGGCCCGGCGGGCGGCGCAGCAGCAGCGAGACCGCGCGGTAGGCGTCGGCCTGCTTGGTCAGGTCGTCGAAGACGATGAGAACGTGCTTGCCCTGGTACATCCAGTGCTGCCCGATGGCGGAACCGGTGTAGGGCGAAATGTACTTGTAGCCCGCGGGGTCGGACGCCGGAGCGGCGACGATCGTGGTGTATTCGAGCGCGCCCGCCTCCTCAAGGCGAGCCCGCACCTGGGCGATCGTCGAGCCCTTCTGGCCGACCGCGACGTAGACGCAGCGCACCTGCTTGTCCGGGTCACCGGAGGCCCAGTTGTCGCGCTGGTTGATGATGGTGTCCACGGCGATCGCGGTCTTGCCGGTGCCACGGTCACCGATGATCAGCTGGCGCTGGCCACGGCCGATCGGCGTCATGGCGTCGATCGCCTTGATGCCGGTCTGCAGCGGCTGCTTCACCGGCTGCCGCTGGACGACCGACGGGGCCTGGAGTTCGAGGGCACGCAGGCCCTCGGACTCGATGGCGCCCTTGCCGTCGAGCGGGATGCCGAGGGGGTCGACCACGCGGCCGAGGAAGTTGTCGCCGACGGGCACGGACAGGACCTCGCCCGTCCGGCGGACCGTCTGGCCCTCCTCGATCTTGCTGAAGTCGCCCAGGACCACGACACCGATCTCGCGGGTGTCGAGGTTGAGTGCCAGGCCGCGCGTGCCGTCCTCGAACTCGAGCAGCTCGTTCGCCATCGCCGAGGGAAGGCCGGAGACATGGGCGATGCCGTCGCCACAGTCGACGACGGTCCCGATCTCCTCGCGCGCGGCGCCTTCCGGTTCGTACGCCTGGACGAAGCGCTCAAGCGCGTCCCGGATCTCGTCCGGCCGGATCGTAAGCTCCGCCATCTCTTCTCTGTCTCCTCTATCGCCCTAGCCGGCCAACCGGCGGCGGACTTCTTCGATTCGTCCCACAATGGTGGTGTCGATGATCTCGTCGCCGATGCGGACCGAGAAACCACCGAGCACTCGGGGATCCACTTCGACGTTGATGTGCACGTCGCGACCATAGGAGGTGCGCAGCCACGTGGTGATGCGCCGCTTCTGCTCCTCGGTCAACTCGACCGCACTGCGCACGCTCGCCACGAGGCGCTGGCGCTGCTGTGCCACCAACCGGCCGAGCTCCTCCAGACCTGCCTCCAGGCTACGTCCACGAGGGTGTACGACCAATTGCGTGATGAGACGCAGGCTGGTGGGGGCGACCCGGCTGCCGAGCAGGTCCTGCAGCAGCTGCCGCTTGCCCTCCTCGGGAGCGGCCGGGTCGGTGAGGGCGCGACGCAGCTCGGGGTTGGCGGCGACGATCCGGCCGAAGCGGAAGAGCTCGTCCTCCACGTCGTCCAGCGTGCCCTGCGCCTCGGCCTCCGCGGCCGCGGCGATGACGCCGAGCCGCTCGAGCACGTCGGCCAGGTCACCGGCGCGCGACCACTTGGCCTCGACCGCCGCCTCAGCCGTGGCGATCGCGGCCTCGGCGACCTTGCCGCCGAGCAGACCCCGGACGACCTGAGCCTTCTGAGCGGCCGGCCTGGCCGGGTCCGACAGGGCCCGGCGCAGTCCGTGCTCACGGTCCAGCAGATCGGCGATCGCGTTGAGGTCCTCGGCCAGCCGGCCCAGGTCCGCCGAGCCCGCCGCGGCGTTGAACCGCTCCTCGACCACGGCGAGAGAGTTCTTGCTGAGACCTCTCATGTGGTCGCTCACCGCACCGCCTGCGCGTCCGAGCTCTCCAACTCGTCGAGGAAGCGGTCGACAACACGACGCTGCCGGGCCTCGTCCTCCAGGGACTCGCCGACGATGCGGCTGGCCAGGTCGGTCGACAAACGGCCGATCTCTGTGCGGAGCTGGGCGAAGGCCGCCTGCCGGTCCGCCTCGATCTGCGCGTGCGCAGCCTCGACGAGACGACGGGCCTCGGCCTGCGCGTCCTCGCGGAGTTCGGCCCTGATCTGCGCGGCCTGCTCGCGAGCTTCCTCACGGAGACGAGCCGCTTCGTGCCTGGCCTCGGCCAGTTGGTCGCGGTACTGCTTCTGCAGGTTGAGTGCCTCTGCCTGAGCTTCTTCCGCTCGCTTTATGCCGCCTTCGATAGCGTCGGTCCGCTCGGCCAGCGTCTTCTGGATCCGGGGGACGAGCAGCCTACCGACGAAAAAGAGGACGACGAAGAACGAGAAGATACCGACGACGAGCTCGAATGTGTGCGGGATGAGGGGATTGGACCCCTCCTCCGCGGCGAGGATCGTAGCTGCCATAGTCATGGATGCAGCCTTTCGTCAGGGATTCTTCTGGTCAGAGCGCCTGGAAGATGAACGGCGCGACCAGACCGAGCAGGGCGAGGGCCTCGGTGAGGACGAAGCCGAGGAGCATGTTCTGGCGGATCAGGCCGTAGGCCTCGGGCTGGCGCGCGATGGCCTGCACGCCCTGACCGAAGATGATGCCGACGCCGATGCCGGGGCCGATGGCGGCGAGACCGTAACCGATGGCGGTGACGTTGCCGGAGACCTCAGCGAGAACGCTCATTGCTGTATTCCTTTACTGGACGGCCGGTGAAGCGTGTCTTCACCGGTCATGGATATTCCGGTATGGGATGGTTCTCAGTGCTCTGCGTGAAGTGCGCCGCCGATGTACATCGACGCCAGCATCGCGAACAGGAACGCCTGCAGGAACTGGATGAAGATCTCGAACGCGGTGAAGATGATGGTCATCACGACGCCGATGACACCGACCGTCGCGCCCAGCGGGGTCAGCTTCTCGAACAGGAACCAGAAGCCCACCATGCTGAAGAACGCGAGGAGCATGTGGCCGGCGAACATGTTGGCGAAGAGCCGGACCGCGTGCGTGAACGGCGCGATGATCATGTTCGACAGGAACTCGATCGGCGACAGCAGGATGTAGATCGGCTTGGGCAGTCCCGGCGGGAACATCATGTTCTTGAAGTAACCGACCGCCCCCTGGTGCTTGACACCCAGGTAGACCTTGAGCACGTAGATCGAGATCGCGAGCACGGCCGGGAAGGCGATGTGCGAGGCCACCGGGAACTGGAGTATCGGGATGACGCCCATGATGTTCCACAGGAACACCAGGAAGAAGAGCGTCAGCAGCAGGCCCATCCACCGGTCGGCGTCCTTGCCCAGGAAGGGCCGGGCGACCTGGTCGCGGACGAACATGTAGCCGTACTCGGCGACATTCTGGACTCCCCGTGGCACGATCTTCGGGTTGGCGAAGGCCGCCCAGCAGAACACGATCACGATGACCGAGCTGAGGAGCGCGAGAAGAACCGGCTTCGTGAACCAGTCGACCCCGGCAATGATGGGGGAGAAATTGAACAGTTCATCAGGCGACGGAGCCTTGAACTGATCGTCGGCGAGGACCGTCAGCGCACTCACGCGGCGTTCCCTTCAACGTCGTAGCGGATCACAAGGGTTTCCTCAGCGAAGCGGTCGCGCCGTGCGGCTAGCGACCGTACTTGCGGTAGACCAGGTACACGGACAGCACGATCCCCAGGACGACACCTATAGGGAAGAACGCGGACGTGTCGAGCCAACGGTCCAGCAACCAGCCGCCACCGCCATAGATCGCCATCCCGGCGAGCAGATAGCTGGGGATCGACCAGGCGGCGTTGGCGAAGTCCTGACCGTCGTCTTCCGGTCGGCGTTCCTGTTCGCTCATCGCGGGCCCGACGATAGCAGGCAAGTAGAGGACTAGTCATATCGGACCCCATCCCTTTACCAGCCTCATGCGCCACCGTTCCCGGGGACCTTGGCTTCGGGGTCGACATAGAGCATTTTTGTCTTGATGAACGCCCGCACCTCGGCGGCCGTCCAGACGAGCGTCCCTACCACGACGGACCAGGCGAAAGCCTTGGAATTCCACGCCGTGGTGTCGCCGAAGGCCGCCAGCATCAGCATGATGACGACGACTTTGACGAGATAGCTCCCCATCGCGGCGATGGCCATCAGTTGCGGGGAGACTCGGGCGGCATAGGAGACCGCGATCACGCTGATGCTGAAGAAGACACCGACGAGCAGAGTGCCGATGGCCGCGCCCAGCGCTCCTTTCGCTCCCGACAGGAGCAGGGCCACGACCACGGCGACCACCCCAACCGCAAGGGTGGGGATCGCGGCACTCTTGAGTACGCGCACGTCGTTGGCCTGCATCGGTGCTCCAGTAAGCATGTTATCAAGCGAGCGTTTGCTACCCCCAAAGCCGGTGCATCGGGGGCCCCTGCTCGTGAAAGATATCACAAGCTCACGGAAGACCGCTTTTACCTGCCGTTTCTAGTTCGCGATCATGAACGGCCCGGAACTGCCGGAATGACCGGTTTCCCCGCGGCACTCGCGCGTTCCTGCGACGGGCCGCCGGGCGGCGGGACCTGCCGCCTGACCTCGGTCTGCGGCAGGATCGGCGGCATGGGCCCGGTGGGCGGGCCGTCGTCGTCGGACTTGCCGCGGGAGTGGAGGCCGCCCCTGCCCCGCCACCGCGGCGCGGCCATCAGCACCAGCACGCCCAGCGCGAGCAGGATGACCACCGGGAACAGCAGGCTGGGCACGCCGATGGTGGACAGCGCGACGATGCCGAACGCGAACAGGAACGTCCACGCGTACATGATCAGCACGGTGCGGCGGTGGGAGTGGCCGATGTCGAGCAGGCGGTGGTGCAGGTGACCGCGGTCGGGCGCGAACGGCGACATGCCGTGCGAGGTGCGCCGCACGACGGCGGTGATCAGGTCGATGAGCGGAAGCACCAGCACCGCGGCGGGCACGAGCAGCGGCAGCAGCACCGGCACCTTGTTCATGCCCTCGATGACCGAAGGGTCGACGGGCGTCACGGTGACGATCGAGGAGGCGAGCACGAGCCCGATGAGCATCGCCCCGGTGTCGCCCATGAAGATCTTGGCGGGATGGAAGTTGTGCGGCAGGAAGCCCAGGCAGCAGCCGATGAGGATGGCGGCGATGGCCGCCGTGGTCGCGATGCGGTCGCCGCTGATGCTCTGCTTGAGGAAGATCGAATAGGCCCACGTGGCCATGCTCGCGATGCAGACGATCCCCGCCGCGAGGCCGTCTAGGCCGTCGACGAAGTTGACCGCGTTGATCGCCACCACCACGACCAGGATCGTGATGATGGTGCTCAGTGTGTAGTCGAGGCTGGTGGAGCCGCCCCAGTCCTTCGGCAGCGGGATGTAGGTGAGGCGGAGGTTGAAGTAGACGAGCACGCCGGCGGCCGCGATCTGGCCGGCCAGCTTGATGAAGGCGTCCATGCCCCACCAGTCGTCGAGGAACCCCGTCAACGTGATGATGCCGCCCGCGATGATCAGCGCCGCCACCGGCTGGCCTTCGGCGTCGTTCAGCACCTTGCCGGTGTTGGTCAGCTCGCTGGCCACCAGCAGCCCGACGACCAGCCCGCCGTACATGGCCAGACCGCCCAGTCTCGGCGTCGGTGTGGTGTGCACGTCGCGGTCGCGGACCTCGGGCATGGCGCCGATGCGGATGGCGAAGCGGCGCACCAGCGGGACGAGCAGATACGTCACCGCTGCGGCAATGAGCGCCATGAACAGGTATTCGCGCACGGACCTAGTTTCCTGGATGCTCGGACCGGCTGTGACCGGAAATCGACACACACCAGCTTAATATTCGCTCTTAATATTCGCTGTCATACGGTTGGAAGGACGATGCCAACAGGGCCGACACCCGCTCCCTGACCTCGGTCGCGGTGCCCGGATGGCGCACGGCCTGCACGAGCAGCGTCCCCACTTCTTTCAACTCCTGGGGCCCCATGCCCTGTGTGGTGAGACACGGGGTGCCGACGCGTATCCCCGACGTCACGGCCGGAGGCTCCGGATCATACGGGATCACGTTGCGGTTGAGCGTGATCCCCGCCGCGGCGCACCGCCGCTCCGCCTCGGCGCCCGATACGCCCAGTTCGCGCAGGTCAATGAGCATCAGATGCGTGTCCGTGCCGCCCGAGACCGGCCGCATCCCCTCGGCCGCCAGCGAGTCGCACAGGGCCTGCGCGTTGGCGACCACCTGCTTGGCGTACTCGCCGAACTCGGGCCGCAGCGCCTCGCCGAACGCCACCGCCTTGGCCGCCACGACGTGCATGAGCGGACCGCTCTGGATGAACGGGTACACCGCCCGGTCGACCCGCGCGGCGAGCTCCGCCGTACACAGGATCCCGCCCCCGCGTGGTCCGCGCAGTGCCTTGTGCGTCGTGTACGTGACCACGTCCGCGTACGGCACGGCGGACGGGATGGCGCCACCCGCCATCAGCCCGATCGGATGCGCCACGTCGGCGAGCAGCCAGGCGCCCACCTCGTCCGAGATGCCGCGGAAGACGGCGAAGTCGATCAGCCGGGCGTAGGAGGTGGCGCCGCAGACGATGACCTTCGGCCGGTGCCGCAGCGCCAGATCCCGGACCTCGTCGTAGTCGATGAGTTCGGTGTCGCGCCGCACGCCGTACGACACGACGTCGAACCATCTTCCGGAGAAGTTCACCTTCGAGCCGTGAGTGAGGTGGCCGCCGTGCAACAGGTCCATGGCCAGCATGGTGTCGCCAGGCTGCAGCAGTGCCGCGTACGCCGCCAGGTTCGCGGAGGCGCCCGAGTGGGGCTGCACGTTGGCGTGATCGGCGCCGAACAGCCGGCCCGCCCGCTCGATCGCCAGCCGCTCCGCCCGGTCCACGACCTCGCAGCCGCCGTAGTAGCGATTGCCCGGGTAGCCCTCGGCGTACTTGTTGGTGAGGGTGGAGCCAAGGGCGGCCAGAACGGCTGGGGAGGTGAGGTTCTCGCTCGCGATCAGCTGGAGACCGCCGCGGACCCGGTCCAGCTCGTCGAGCAGCACTTGAGCCAGCTCGGGATCTTGCCGCTGGAGCCGGCCGAAGTCGGGGCCGTAGTAGGGCGGTACACCCATTGCTCCACTGTACGGCTATTTGTCCGTTTTTCCCATCTTCCTGGTGTTTCTGGAGCTTTCAGGCGCACGTCCGTGAGCCGACAGACCCACACGTTACGCACGCCCTGTCACCCTTCACTGGCACCCGTCACCGTCGCCCGTCACCGTCGCCCGTCACCGTCGCCCGTCACCGTCGCCCGTCACCGTCGCCCGTCACCGTCGCCGTTGCCCGTCGCTGGCGTCCGGCGCTGGCGCCCGGCTGGCATCCGTCAGGAGAACGCGTGGGGGGCGCCGATCGCGCTGGGCACCCAGCGTGGCGTGTCGGCGGCCTCCTCACTGATCGACGTCAGCACAGCCTGGCGATACAGGGCGAGCCTGGACCGCCACGCCCCGATGTCCTCGACGTAGCGCGTCCCCACGGGCGCGTCCCACGTCTGAGGGCTCCTGGCCAGCCGGTACGCCTTGTCAAGGGCCGTTGTGAGGCCCTCCAGCAGGGGTAGGACGGTCTGCCAGGCGGCGACCAGTCGCTGGTACTCGGGGTTGAACTCCCAGGCCCTTGGCTGGGCTTCCAGGGGGTTGCCGTTGCCGTTGAGGGGCGGGTTCTCGCCCGGCTGGCGGGGTTGAGGGGCGGGCGGGTCCACGTACATCACGCGCTCCTCTCGCGGGTCCCCGGCTCGACCGTGCCGGGCGGCCCATCAGGCTGGATGTCTCCGAGCGCCCACCGGCCCTCGCCGTACTCACCCGGCGGGACCTCCACGCTCGGCATGTCGAGCGGCTGAACGTCACGGTGGTGTTGGACCAGAGTCCTGAGCGCGTCGGAGTCCAGGGACTTGGCATCAACGGAGACGACGCCACCACGACCGTCGCCACCCCACGCAGTGGCGTCGACCCCGGCCGCCGCGTAGACGGTCGTAGCGTGGGTTGGCCGGGCGGAGGTGTCGGTGACCGGCGGCGTCGCGGCATCGGCGGCAGGCGGCGCAACTGCCCCGCCCTGGTCCACCGACGGCTCAGTGGGCCCCACCACCACCGGCTCACCTACAGTGGGCGTCGAGGCATCCGCAGCCCGCTGCCCTGATGGCTCGGTCGGGGTGACGTGACCCGTCCCGTTGTCGGGCACTTGCTGTCCCGGCGGATCAGTCGGCGCCACACGACCCGTCCCGTTATCCGGAACCTGCTGCCCCGGCGGATCAGTCGGCGCCACACGACCCGTCCCGTTATCCGGAACCTGCTGCCCCGGCGGATCAGTCGGCGCCACACGACCCGTCCCGTTATC